>NZ_SGSS01000020.1:0-67096 GCF_004209135.1 Acinetobacter sp. WCHAc060006
CGTGTCAATCAAGCCATTACAGATGGAGACAAAGCAACTTTGGCTTCTGCAAATAAAACTACAGCAGATACAGCAGCGGTATTACGTCAAGAAGCCTCAGCAGAAACAGCACGTGTCAATCAAGCCATTACAGATGGAGACAAAGCAACTTTAGCCTCTGCAAATAAAACTACAGCAGATACGGCTACAGCCTTGCGTCAAGAAGCTTCTGTGGAAACAGCTCGCGTTAATCAAGCAATTTCTGATGGTGATAAGGCAACTTTGGCTTCTGCAAATAAAACCACAGCGGATACGGCAACTGCTTTACGTCAAGAGGTATCAGCTCAAGTTATTCAGGTAAATAAAACCATCACCGATGGAGACAAGGCAACTTTAGCTTCTGCCAATAAAACGACTGCGGATACAGCTATAGTATTGCGTCAAGAAGCTTCAATAGAATCAGCACGTGTAAATCAAGTAATCACCGATGGTGATAAAGCAACTTTGGCCTCAGCAAACAAAAATACAGCAGATACGGTAGCAATTTTACGTAAAGAGACATTAGCTGAAACTGGTAGGTTGAATACGGTAATTTCAGAAGCAGATGCTAATACCCTTGCGCAAGCGAAAGCATATACTGATGCAAATTTGAATGGTTCCCCAAATGTTGCGGTGAGCTCATCACAAGGTTTACAGCAAGCTACTGCATCTGGACAAGATTCAATAGCAATTGGGCAGAATGCAAGTACGGGTACTGGTGGTGCTTCTGCTTTGGCTATGGGACATAGTGCAACAGCTAACGGAGCTTCATCAATAGCGTTAGGATCTGGTGCACAGGCTTTGGGTGTACAAACTGTTAGTATTGGTACAGGAAATATTGTTAGCGGAGATCGTTCTGGCGCGTTGGGTGATCCAAATATAGTTTCAGGTAGTGCCAGTTATGCTTTTGGTAATGATAACACCATTTCAGGTGATAACACTTTTGTATTGGGTAACAACGTAAACACCTCAGCACAAAATACAGTTGTTCTTGGAAATAACTCAAGCTCAACAAGGAATAATACTGTATCCGTTGGTTCAACAGGGAGTGAGCGTCAAATAACTAATGTTAAGGCAGGGACTATAGATACTGATGCAGTAAATTTAAAGCAAATGAAAGATGCTGATCAAACAATTTTAGCATCAGCCAATGCATTTACAAATGAGACTGCAAAAACGATTAGAAGTGAGGCAACAGCAGAATCTGCACGAATTAATTCTGTAATTGCTAAAACAGGTGTTGATACATTAGCGTCAGCAAAGTCTTATACAGATACGCAAGTAAGCGTATTGGATTCACGTGTTAGTCAATTAAATAGTCGAGTGGGTGATGTAGAGCAAACATCGTATCGGGGGGTTGCAATTGCACTTGCTGCTCAACAGCAAATTCCAAACATTGGTGCAGGTCAAGTTGCAGTATTTGGTGGTGTTGGTCACTATGAAGGCGAATCTGCTGCTGCTTTAGGTCTTGCAAGCGTGCTAAATGATGGCCGTACTGCATTCAGTGCTGCACTAGGTTTTGCTGGTGGTAATGAAGTGGGTGGTCGTGTAGGCGTATCTTATGTGTTTGGCGGTAAATAATTACCCGTAAATACATTTGGATTTAACAAAGAATCCCCGAAAATGCGGGGATTTTTTATATCTCGATTTAAAGCTTAATTAATTGATAAATATGATATTTTTGACAGAATACTAAAAAAATGAATATTTAGGAAAAGTAAACAATAAAAAGGCAACCTTATGGATATTGAAATTGAAAATCATATCATTGGGGAAATATACGATGCCGCGGTCAATCTTTCTTTATGGCCTGAAATACTCAAAAAAATTGTGGATTATACAGCCAGTAAAACCGCAATATTGACAGTATTAGATTTATTAAACCCTAAATATAATATTGTTTTTACATATAATATTCCTCAAGCAAGCATAGACGCTTACCAAGATGAAAATGTGAAAGCAATCGATATGAAGCTTCATGTTCCACTATGGGATAGCATTGGTGTTGGTGGTGTCATGCATTTTGATTTAAGTCACTATGCAAGCAGTACAAATGCAGACAAACAAGAATTTTATGAGAAATGCTTAAAAATTACTGGCATTAGTTATATTGCTGCCGTATTACTCGATAAAGGGGAATATCGCTGGTCAGTTTTAGGTATTCACCGTGAAGCAGTCAATCAAGAGTTTAGTCACGACGAAATGATGTTCTTTCAGCGACTGGGTGTGCATATCCGTCGTAGTTTACAAATCTATAAGCAATTAAGCTTTGCGCAGACAATGGGGCAAAATTTATTTCAAATATTAGACTTAATCAAAATTGGCATTATTTTAATTGATGAAGATAAAGTTTTAAAATACAGCAATAAAGCCGCACAGGCCTTATTAGAGCAATCTAAATTATTCGAATTTGATCAAAAAAATCGTTTGCTGGTCAGGCGGGATCAACAAGCTAAATTTGAAAAAACTGTACAGAGTGCGCTCTATAAGCGCCAAGACACACATCATGATATAGGTGGTGTACTTGAGTTGAAAGCCAAAAATGGACAAGACTATATGCTAAGTATTACACCTTTAAGTAGTATTCAGCATTTAATCCAGATTGAGCAAGGTGCATTTGCTGTGTTGTTCTTATCTGAAAAGCAACAACAATATTCACTTTCGAATGATTACTTAAAGGAAACTTTTGCATTAACTACACGTGAATGTGAAATGTGTGTGCGCTTCGTCAATGGCGCGAATATGGAAGATATTGCGACGCAATGTAGCTTAACAATTAGTTCGGTACGAACGTATTTTAAAAATATTTTTGCCAAAACCCAAAGTACCACTCAGGTTGAATTGATGCGTAAGCTGATGAGTTTGTCGATGGGTTTTGAGCATATTGTGTAATGGAACATGAGCTTCATTCATTAGATCATGTTCCATTCAGTTTATAAGCGACTCAGTGTGCTTACAGGTTCATCTTCATATTGGATATTGATGGTTTTATCGTTGAGGCTATATTTAAAGGTATCTAAGTCATATTTATGCTGACTTAAATCTCCCCATGTGTCGACTAGACCTAGGCAACCTGTGGTGTCGTATTGAACAGATTCGGCTTTTAAAATGCCATTGCTTGCAGAATAAGTTCCATACTCAATACCTGGGCCACCACAGTCTTCATTACTTAGTCCTACGTACAAATATGTTTTGTCGTTATACATGGCGACGAGTGCATCAGCATTTTTCCAAGCACCGACGATGCTGTTGCTTTCACTCGGGAGTTTGGTTAATACAACAGGTGTAGGGTCTTCAGTGAGTAACTGTAACGTTCCTTCTGTTTTGCCATACAGTAAGCTAAATGGTTGACTCGAATCAGAAAGTCCCCAGCCACCATTGGTGTCTTGAGTTAATGGGCTAACCACTGTTAATTTGCCTGTGAGTGGATCCCATTTAAATTTGCCTTGTTCAAATCCAGATTGTCCATCATTGTCGGCAGGTCCTACTTGTGCAAAGATAAAGTGTAGGTATTTATCTTTGTTAACAGTTTCAACTGCACCTTTAATATAGAGCAAAACTCTGGTGCCGTTATTGCTATAACTCCAAACACCTTCATTGTCTTTGGCAAAGCTATCAATGAAGTTTGCTAAGGCCGTTTCTGAAGGGACCACAGCAGTTCCAGATGCTTTTACAGCTTGAAGGAAAGTGGCATCGGCTATAAATGACGCGGTAGGTGTATTCAATACAATTGTTTTGTCTTTTAAAGCCTCTACGGTCTTGGTGGAAATTTCAATACCATTGCTATGATTTTGGTCGGCATCTAAAGATTGAAGCAAAATGATTAAATTGTTGCGGATAACTGGATCTGTAGCGAGTTCAAGTGGAGAGATTTTTGCTTGCGCTGTGACCGAGCCAAGCACTATATCACCGATAGAAAAGGTCACTTTGTCGCCTTCATTATACTTAAATGAACCTTTACCATTTGTTGATGATGCATCACCGGTTGTACCCTCATAGCTGACAACACCTTGGCTATTTTTAGATACATAGTGCACACCACTGATTACAGCATCAGTCAAAATACCAATTTTATTCGTCGTGCTTGGTGTTGTGGGGGTATTTGGATTGCCATTATTATTTGTGGATTGACCATCAGATGAACTGCCACCACCACAGGCTGTGAGGAGTGTAACTATAGCAAGGCTAAGTAGGGTATGTTTCATGGATTGATCCTTTTTGATGCTTCTTGTTATGTTTCGATCTTAAAAATCTTTATTACAATCGACTATCTTCAAATAGGGATGATTTGAAGCTTTTTTTAAGATAAATTTAAGTTTTTGATTTGTTGCATCCACTAAATAAAAATAAAAAATGGCTGTTTGAGTTTTTTGTAGGTTATTATTTTATAAGGTTAATTTTGTTATAATCTAAAAATCCTGCATTGGGGTGTAAATGGATTGATTTATACAATGCACATATTTTTATAAATTTTATTTCATATTCAAATGTTTATTTTTTTCTAAAAATAATGCTGAATTAATAGCCATATTTTATAAGTTTAAATGATTATAATTCGCATTAATTTTTTTGGATTGGTTTTTCGAAGTGCAATATCCACGTTCGACCTTGTCATTTTCAATTCTGGTGGCTTTAAGTTCTATAACTCATGCAGAAGTCTCTCCAGAACCACTCAATACAGAGGCACAACAGCTACAAACAATTACCGTGAAGGCACCCAAGCAAGAAGCCAAATATGTGGCAACTAAAGCACAAGCTGTGCTTCGAACGGATGCTCCATTGTTTGAAACTGCACAAGCCATAAGTGTGTTAACTCAGCAACAACTAGAACAAAAGCAAGTGCAAACAGTTGCGGAAGCATTGGATGGTGTAGCTGGCGTGACTTCCGGCCAATATGGTCGTAGAGGGTGGGATGACTTTGTTATCCGTGGGCAAATTTCAAGCTCGCAAACATATATAGATGGCTTGCGTATTCAAACCTCAGACAATGTTTTACGTTCGGAGGATATTTCTGGGCTTGAATCGATTGAGGTTGTGAAAGGGCCGACTTCAGTTGGATTTGGTTTAAGCTTACCTGGTGGTATGGTCAATCTTACCACCAAACGCCCACATGCAAGCACAGAGGCTAAAGGAACGCTCAGTGTGGGGAGCTATGGATTAAAAGAGGGGACATTCGATCTCAATTATGCACCGAATGACACAGAAAAAGGTGCATTTCGACTGGTTGGTCGGGTATCAGATCAAGATGATCCAACCGATCAAGTTTTTTTCAAAAATTATTATATTGCACCATCTTATAATTTTGATTTAGGTGAAAAAGATGAGCTTTCGGTTATCGCCAGTTATCAGCATAGAAATTATTTACGCCAGCAAGGTATACCTTTTAGTAATGGAGAATATATAAATTATTCGCATAACTTATTTTTTGGTGATCCAGATTATGGTTATGACGTGGATGTGTACCGCTTAGGGGCGAACTATGCACATTATTTTGATAATGATTGGATTTTTAAACAAAATTTTGCTGTGACACAAACCAATACTGTTGGTAATTCTATCTTAGCGTCAGGGCGTAGTAGCTTGCCCATTATTAAGCGTGCAATTAATAATCAAGATAAACAAGATGTCAATTATGCATTGGACACCAATGTGCAGCGTAAGTTTGACTTTGGCGCAGTGCAATATGATTTGATGGCGGGTTTAGATTTAATGCACGAGCGCAGTGATTATTATCGCCGTACAGATACCATTAATGACTTTAATTTGAATGCACCCAATTATGGTGATGTTGTCATTAAAAAGCCGGGTACACCTAGCCATGAAATGACGTATAGCCAGTATGCTGGAGCATATATACGTAATACGCTAAGCATTGATGATACCTGGATCATTGGTTTATCTGGGCGTCATGATTGGACACAGGTAGAAATTAATAATTTACTCAATGGCTCAAATCAGAAAAACTCCGATAATGCATTTACGGGTAGTGCTTCTGTCATGTATCGCATTAATGACATGTTTGCGCCCTATATGAGTTATTCGACCTCCTTTATGCCTGTAACAGATTCAGGCGAAGATGGTCGCTTATTAAATCCAGAAAAAGGTCAGCAGACTGAAATTGGGGTCAAGCTCCAAGCCTTGGATCAACGCTTACAAGGCTACGTGGCTTATTATGATTTGACCCGTAAAAATGTAACAGAAACAGATAGCTCTGGAAATTTTTCAATCCAAACAGGTGAGCAAAAAACCAAAGGTTATGAAGCAGAGCTGGCGGCAACGTTGAATCCACAGTGGAAAGTATTGGCTAGCTATAGTTATATTCCGACAGCAGAAGTCACTGAGAGCTTGACTGCAAGCGAGATTGGCAAGCGTACGAATCATGTGGCGAAAAACGCAGCATCATTGTCAACGCAGTATTATTTTAGTCCAGATCAATTGGGTTGGCGTGTAGGGGCTGGTATGCGTTATCAAGGAGCACGTACTGCACAGCGTGGCACAGATTATGTAGACCTTCCAACTTATGTGCTTTTTGATGTAAATGCAGGTTATGAAGCCAAAGACTGGAGTGTAGGGTTAAGCCTGAAAAATCTATTTGACCGTGAGTATTTGGCAGGCACAACGCCGAATGCACAGTTGGTGAATTGGGGAGACCCGCGTATGCTACGTTTTAACCTAAGTTTTAAATATTAATTCATTATTTAATGATTGTAGAACTGATAAAAAATCCCTGCTCAAGAGCAGGGATTTTTGTTTGCGAATACCAAATGGGAGAAACTAAGCGCTGAGCAAAAACTTAGGATTTAGTGCTGTTCTTTAATTAGTTTGTAATTCAATTTTGTATCAAGTGCTTGACCTGTTTCCTTATCGCGAGCTTCAGCAAAATTTTCACCAATAAAGAATTTACGTTGATCGGCATTCTGATCGAGGGTAATCACTGAAGGTTGATTGGCATCAAAACTAAATGTTCCTTTGACTTTAGACTCGTGTTCTTTGCCTTTACCTTGATATTCCTCTGTCAATTCATAGGTTTTATCTGATTTTAACTCAAGCTCAGTTTTAATGCCTTCGCAGTCTGCGCAAGGGAATACCCCTTTATATTCGCCTGCCCAATCTAAGGCATTTTCAGCGCTATCACTGGTAGATACAGAGGGAGTTGTGGTGTTAGTAGATGTTGCTTGTTCAGTTTTTTCAGGTGTTTGTGGTGCTGTCGTTGTATCATTTTTACTACAAGCACTTAATGCAACTAGAGATAGTAAGCTAATGAAGATAATCTTTTTCACGTGATTTGACTACCGTATGAGGATGAATAAAAAATAATCTATTTTAAAATAAGCTTGTACAGTGATCTTGTAAACGTATAAAAGTCTAGATGAAATTTTGACGCTAGCGCCTGAACAGATGTATTTTATTTGGTTGTTTATTAAGCGAATCTGTGTGTTAATTTGCAATAACATCAGTACAATCAGGGCACTTTAAATGGGGTGTGAGTGGTTGCTGTGTTAGAAAAATTGGCAGAAAAAAGTCTCAATGCAATGGGTTGGGAAATTGATAATCATTGGCCACTTGATTTGGATCAATGCGTAATGATTGCTGCACCACATACCAGCAATTGGGATGCACTTTATGCACGCTTAGCATTAAAGGCAATGGGTGTAAATGTCCGCATTACGATTAAAGACAGCTATATGAAATTTCCATTTGGACCTTTTGTTCGCGCAATGGGTGGCATAGGAATTGACCGTCGACCAAAAGTTGAGGGTGAGCAACGTTTAAGTATGGTTGAAGTCATGAGCAACTTATTTAAAGATCATCCCAAGTTGGTCATGTTAGTTACACCTGAAGGTACTCGCGCGAAACAAGAACAGTGGAAAACTGGCTTTTACCATGTTGCAACCAATGCAGGTGTGCCAATTGCATTGGCTTATATGGACTATGCCAAGAAAAAAACGGGTGTAGGCAAGATTGTTTATCCGACTGGGGATTATGAAAAAGATATGGCGGAAATTATGGATTTTTATGCACAAATCCATGCCAAATTCCCAGAAAGCTTTAGTGTAGATCAGCGCTATTATGTTGAATAAAAAATAGGGCATAAGCCCTATTTTTTATGGTGGTTGCAGGTTTATGGCAACGCTTTACAAGGTATATTTTATTTAAGGCTGTATGCCACCTAAATTTTGACAGGCTGCTTTATAAATAAAGAATTGTTGCTCAATCACTTGATCTAAAGGTAAATCAAACAAGTGTTCTCCTTGTTTGTAGCTTTGAATATAGTATTGCGCTTTTTGTTTGCTCGATGCCAATTTGTGCTCATGAAAACTGGTAATCGAGCTGCTCCCCATTTGGGATGTTTCAATGTTATTGCAATGAAACTGAGCATATAATTTTTCGGCTTTACGGATTTCGCTAGATGTGCCAAACATACAACCTGTAAGCAACAGCAGTAGTACAGGCATGAAAATATATTTCATGAGAGATCAATAGGAGGTGTGGGCGTATAAATGACTATTGTATAAATATCTAAAATTAAAACTGTATAGATTTTTTGAACAATTGATCAAAAAATAAAAAAATAGATCTGACATATACATGGGTAAATTGATTTTAGCTGAAAATAACTAAATTCAACCGAGATTAAAATATTCGTCAGAGGAAAAAGTTTTGAATTTAACCCAGCAAAAAATGCATTTTGATGACTTAAATATACGGACGTTTACATCTTCTTCAAGGTCTCTTCAGAATATATCTGAATAATCAGCTTCATGTATGGTGGGATGTCAAAGGTTGCACTGATGTTATTAACACGTTGTAAAAAGTCTTTCGCAATTTTATGTTTAGTTTTGGCCAGTTCAAGTTATGCTGCTGATGTTCCAACAGATATACATGCGATGACAACACCACAAACCATAGCTGTGACACATCTCATTCCAATGACCAGTGCAGTATTGAGCTCAGTTGGTCATTCTGATGATCCAGATATTAAAGAGGCAAGGGAAGAAGAGTCTCCCGTACGTGATTCGAGACCTTTACGTACAACACGGCCCAAGTAGCGAAGTCTTTTGCTTTAAGTCGCTTGTACGATACTACTGAAAACAAGAAAGCAACCTGAAGAGAATAACAAGGTCAAAACACTGTGTTTAAATTGACGCTCTGAAATTTTATAAAATAGTTTTGCACCCAGCATTGCGGGAACACTTACTGCAATGAGTAATAGCAAGGCATAGGGTAATAGTTTGGTCTGTAACGTACCTTGGGCTAAATAAGCTACGAGGGTAAACAGTTGAATGGCAAAATTAAAATGGCGCAATATATAGCGCTGTTCTTGCTTTGGGCGTTGTTTGAGCATGAGCCATGCGGAAGGCAGTGAGCCACAGAACCCGCCCAAGCCACCTAAAATACCGCCCAAAAAACCTATACTGGCATCTGCATAATGACCAGACTGTTGAATCTTTTTAATTTGTGGATTAAACAGCATGATGGGGCACCACAGAATTAAAAATACACCAAGCAATAGCTTGAAAGTATCTGCCTGAATTAAATCTAAAAAATAGCTACCCAAGGGCACGCCAATTAAGCCTGCAATAATATAGGGAAGAACTAATTGTCGCGACGAAGTATGTTGTCCGCGTTCTTGTCTGAGGGAAATCACATGACTCCACACGGAAGCAAGTACCACTAAAGGTGCGGCTAATTGTGGTGGAAGTACCCAAACCCAAAAAGACATGGCCACGAGTGCAAAGGCAAAACCTGTTAAGCCTTGTACAAAGCCTGCAAGCATTGCACCAATGATAAAAATCAGCCAAGTCATGACAATCATATACGTTAATTGAGGCGCTTATCTTAGCGAATTAAAAGTACTTTATTTAAATGCAATTGGCCTAAGCTTAGCTGAAATTACGATATGTCTTGGATATATAAATACAAAAAGGATCTTTTGTGATTACGACTAAAAAAGACGCATATTGCGTCTTTTTGGGGAGAAAGCTATTGAACGGGCAAATGCACAAAGTTCTAAAGTAGCGCTAAAGCTAAAATTTAAGCGGGTACAGTTTTTTGAAATAAGCCTGCACGTACGGTTCCTGCTTTGGTTTCTTTAACTTTATGCCACGTATGAGGGAGTGTCAGTTGGCTTAAATCACGATCGGCTTCAACATAAATAAAGCCTTGGTCTTTAATGAGTGGGTCCGCTAAAGTAGCTAATTCTTGCCATAAATCTAAGCCATACGGCGGATCTAAAAACACCAAATCAAATTGTTGTTTTAAGCTGGGTAAGGCTTGTTGTGCAGTGCTCACTTTGAGTTGAGCTTGTGCCTTGGTCACACGTAGTAACTCAAGGTTTTGGGTTAAAAATTGAGCCTGATTGCGGTCAGGTTCAATCATCACAACTTGGCTTGCACCCCGAGACAGCGCTTCAAAAGCCAAAGCCCCTGAGCCTGCGCAAATATCTAAAACTTGTGCATTTTGCACATCCCACATCAGCCAGTTAAATAGTGTTTCACGTACTCGGTCAGGCGTTGGTCGAAGACCATCAATCGATGCGAATGGGAGTTGGCGACGTTTCCACTCTCCGCCAATAATACGTAATTGATTTTTCATAATTCAACTCATTCTACATCGTTTGATGGTGTAACTGGTGCAGTAATAGGTGCAGATGCTACTGGGCTTGATGCAGGTGCTGCATTGTGGCTATTTGCGTTACTATTGCTTTGAGTCGTTGCATTCGGGTCCGCAGATAATATAGTGCTACCACTAGGCAGTTCACCTGGTTTAATACCAGCAGTCATTAGGCCACCGCTAATTTGATGGTTAGCAGGACGAATAGGGTTTTTCTTACGTTGCAATAACCAATAATCAAAAATTGGACGCGCTAACTGGGCCGCCGAGCCACCATGACGACCATTTTCCCATACTACGGCAATCGCAATTTCAGGATTTTCTGCAGGTGCAAAGCCCACAAACAAACCGTGGTCCAGCTGACGTTCTGTTAATAGTGCTTCGTTGTAACGTTTACCCTGCGCAATACTTTTAACCTGAGCTGTCCCTGTTTTACCTGCAATATGATACATCGGTGTACGAATACCACGGCCTGTACCGCTTTCCACTACATCAACCATCGCATCACGCATTTTGATCCAATCTTCAGGCTTACCATTAAATTCGATATGGCCATCAGGTGCATTGTGTGCTTTATAGGCTTTAAAGCCTTTACTGTCACGGAGTACATGGGGAGTCACATGCGCGCCCTGATTGGCTGTGATTGCGGTTGCCATGGCTAGTTGTAGTGGTGTAGCTGTAAAAGCACCTTGGCCAATACTGACTGAAATGGTTTCACCTTTGAGCCATTTTGACTTACGGGTACGCATTTTCCATTCAGGGCTTGGGTATAGACCTTCACTTTCACTTGGTAAATCTACGCCAGTTTTCGAACCAAAACCAAATTGGCGCATCCAAGTGTTCATTTTTTCAATACCCATACGATACGACAGGATATAGAAATAAGTATCACAGGAAACGTTTTGAGCTTTATGCATATTCACAGAACCGTGACCTGTTTTTTTATGGTCACGGAAGCGGTGGCTATCACCTGGTAAAGTGAAATAACCCGGATCGGCAATCGCCGTATTCCAATCCACTAAATTATAGTGCAACCCACCCATACCAAACATTGGTTTAATGGTCGAACCTGGTGGGTACGCGCCTTGTACAGCACGGTTATATAGTGGCTGATCTAAATTATCACGTAGTGCGCTATAGTCCTTGCTGCTAATCCCTGTCACAAAAAGGTTGGGGTTAAAGCTTGGGCTAGACACGAGCGCTAAAATTTCACCTGTACGTGGGTCCATGGCAATAATTGCACCACGGCGCCCCGCCAGTTGTTCTGAGGCAATGGTTTGCAAGCCATAATCTAAAGATAAAAACAGATCATTACCGCGAACAGGATCTTTACGGCCTAAATGACGTAACACATTTCCGTGCGCATCTGCTTCAACAGATTCATTGCCAGGTAAACCATGTAATAACTCTTCATAAGACTTTTCTACCCCAATTTTACCAATCAGGTTTGTCCCCGCGTAGAGGTCTTTATCAATACTTTTTAGTTCTTTGTCATTAATACGCCCGACATAACCAATCACATGGGCAAACAGTTCGCCATGTGGATAATAGCGCGTCATTTGGGTCTCTATATTGACCCCAGGGAACTGATATTTAACTTCACTAAATTTGGCAATCTCAATTTCATTTAAATTGAGTTTAAGTGCAACACGTTCGGTTTTTTTAGAGGTTTTAATACGACTTTTGAAGCGATCAATATCCTCTTCAGTCAAATTTAAAATTGGAATTAAACGTGCAACAGTGTCATCAATATCAGGAATATCTGCACGGCTCATTGTGGCAGAAAATACTGGATAATTATCTGCCAGCAATACGCCATTGCGGTCATAAATATAACCACGAGCAGGCGCTAAAGGCTGTAGGCGAATACGGTTTTGATCTGATGCCGTTGAAAACTCTTGATAACTGCTGATTTGGAGATAGGCATAACGCACGACCAACAACAGCATAAAGAAAATAACAATACCCGCTGAAATCAGTACCCGATTGCGATAAATGCGCTTTTCTTGCTGTACATTTTTTAAAGGAAAGTGCTGCTTCATACGCGATCGGCTTGACTCAGAAACTAGAGGGAAATTTGAAGATCATTATTCTAACGCAAATGCAGTTTTTTTGATAAATAAAAAAAGTCCGTTTCGTATGTTCTGTTTAAACTTTGACTTTGTAGACATGAAAAAGGTAAATTCCAGTATATAAGGATGCGAATAATTCTGATAAAGTCAAATCGCATAAAAATAGGAAATCTATTACAAATATAATTAAGGAAGATGGTGGAAATAATGAACAAAGTTTATTCTTTGTTAGCTTTCATATTGGTGACCAATGCTGCCTATGCCCAAGACAATAGCTTTCTGCCAGAAGCAAAGCTAAAGCAAGGTGATGCGCAGACATTAAACCTCGGGGTCGGTTTTACGCAAAAAATGATCCATTTAAATACCGAATGGGTGAATCCATACGGCATTGCTTATGTGAAAGGCGGTGTATATTTAAATGATGATCATACCGCAGGTGGGCAAGTTGGCTTTCGCTACCCAGTGCAATTTACAGGTAAAGATAAAAACGGTTATTACCTAGGTGTATACGCAGGCCATATTGACAGTAAAAAAGTCGATAATAGCTATGAAAGTCGCTTAGGCGGTGGTGTGGATTTAGCCTATGTCATGATGAGCCGTGAACGAATCAGCACATTTAGTGTGGGTATTGGTGCGGGTGAAAAACTCACGAATCAGGATGGCACTGTTGCTGCAGAAACAAAACCACAGCTACAATTCTCCTATACTATAAGTATCGGATTATAGTAACAATATTGCCTGTGAACTCTTTAGAATTGACTTAATAAAATTAAATATGGAAATGATACATGCTTGAGTACGTCAGTGAATTATGGCAAACCTTTACGCAACGTCCAGATTTTTGGGCCGTGCTCAGCATTATCCCTGTTACTGCATTTGTTACATGGGCACATGTATGGATGGCGCTAAAAATGGTGTTTTACCCAATTAATTTTTGGGGTTTCCATATAGGTCCATTGCCTGTGGGTTGGCAGGGGATTGTGCCACGTAAAGCGGGTCGTATCTCTGGGATTATTACCGATAATACGCTATCAAAATTAGGCTCTTTACAAGAGTTTTTAAATGCGATGGACCCTGAAGACATGGCGCGTATTATTGGTGAGCAAGTGGGCTTTGAGCTCGAACATCTCATTGATGAAGTCATGATCGATCGTAATGCCGTGCTTTGGGAAAACCTTCCATATTCGATCAAACGTCGAATTTATGCGCAAGCGCAAAAACAATTGCCAGGTACCTTAAAAGAACTTGTGACCGAACTGACCATGAACGTCGAGTCATTGGTCAACATGCGTGACATGGTAGTTAGTCAAATGGAAGGCGACCGTAAGCTTATGGTACGCATGTTCTTAAAAGTGGGTCAAAAAGAGATCAACTTTATTTGGCATATTAGTGCACTTATTGGGATGTTCTTTGGTATTTTCCAAATGATCGTTTGGTTTGTGGTGCCTTGGCATTGGACAGTTCCATTTTGGGCAGCTATCTGGGGCTTCTTGACCAACTGGATTGCCATTTGGATGGTGTTTAACCCTGTAGAGCCACACTATGTACGCTATCCACAGTTTTTTGAGTTGACCAAGGGACGCAAATTTCCATGGATTAAACCTGTAATTCCACGTATGGGAACTTACAATATTCAAGGTGCGTTTATGAAGCGCCAGGAAGAAGTGTCCGATGTCTTTGCCAGTGTAGTCACTGAAGAATTAATCACCTTAAAGTCAATTATGACGGAAATGATGTATGGTTCTAAAAAAGACAAAACACGCCGTATTGTGAAGCGCCATATTAATGAAATTATGGAAACACCATTGGTGAGAACGTCTTTACAGCTGTCTTTAGGACCAAAAGAATACGCAAAACTCAAGACAGACTTGATTGACCGCTCAATAGAAATTACGATGGTGCCTGTATGCGACCCTGCGTTTAATGCGAGCCGTGCACAGAAAATCTTTCAAATGTTTAAAGACCGTATCCGCGAGTTAACGCCAAAAGAATTTCAAAACCTATTACGACCTGCTTTTCAGGAAGATGAATGGATTTTGATTGTACTTGGGGGTGTAACTGGTTTTATCGCTGGTACAATACATTTGTTCGTGGCTTTCTTATAATTAGATGCTGGCCAGCAAGATCGAATTTGATTGATCATCGCTGAGCAGTGTCATACATATTGTTTTAAATGAGGATGTTTATTTATGCGCATTATTTTACTCGGACCACCTGGAGCAGGTAAAGGTACACAAGCTCAGCTGATCTGTAAGCGCTACAATGTCCCACAAATTTCAACCGGTGATATGCTCCGTGCTGCAATTCGTGAAGGAACTGAACTAGGCCTTAAAGCTAAAAGCGTGATGGACAACGGTGGCTTGGTTTCAGATGAGCTGATTATTGGTCTTGTAAAAGAACGTATTGCTCAACCTGACTGTGTAAACGGCTGCATCTTCGACGGTTTCCCTCGTACAATTCCACAAGCGGAAGCGTTGGAAAATGAAGGCATCAATATCGATCACGTGATTGAAATTGATGTACCAGACGAAGAAATCGTTCAACGTCTTTCTGGTCGTCGTCAGCACCCTGCATCTGGTCGTGTTTACCATATCGTCTACAACCCACCAAAAGTGGAAGGTAAAGATGACGAAACTGGTGAAGATCTTGTACAACGTCCAGATGACCAAGAAGAAACGATCCGTAAGCGTTTAGCTTCATATCACACTGAAACAGAACAATTGGTTGGTTTCTACCAAGGCCGTGCGGCTTCTGGTGAAAATGCACCTACGTATGACAAATTGAATGGTCTTCGTCCAATCGAGAACGTTCAAACTGATTTGTTTGCGATTTTAGATCAGTCAAAATAATTCGATTTTTCGAATTTTGACTTTCAAAGAGCCCTAAGTCATATTAGGGCTCTTTTTGTTGGTTTTGATAAATAGGTTAAATCATGGAAATAGGTGTTGTTTTAATGATGCTGGTGACGGTTGCTGTCGTCATTGGTGTTTCTGTGATGAGTTATAAAATGCTGGTAAATGTACGTAAGCAAGAAGCTTTAGAACGAAAACAAGCAGGTGCTCCTGAGCGCCAATTGCATCCTAAAATTAAACAACAACAAGATCAAAATAATAAATAAGCTATTGATTTTGGATCATTCATAAAAAAGCTGAACTTAAAGTTCAGCTTTGCTGTTTTTGATTTGTATGGGGCGGGTTGCGCCAAATTCAAAGCGGTCTGGCCAGTTGCAAACATCGGACACAATGCATTCATTACATTTGGGTTTACGTGCAATACAGCAATAACGACCATGTAAAATGAGCCAATGATGAGAGTCTACAATAAATTCTTTGGGGATGACTTTTACTAAGCGGTGTTCGACTTCGAGCACATTTTTGCCTACCGCTAATCCAGTACGATTACCTAAACGAAAAATATGTGTATCTACCGCCATTGTAGGTTGGCCAAATGCAGTATTCAGCACCACATTGGCCGTTTTACGTCCTACACCGGGTAAGGCTTCAAGGTCGGCACGGTTATTTGGCACAATACTGTTATGCTTTTCAATGAGCATTTTGCAGGCTTTAATCACATTTTCGGCTTTTGAATTATATAAACCAATGGTCTTGATATATTCTTTGAGTCCTTCTACACCTAGGGCATAAATGGCTTCAGGCGTATTGGCAACGGGGAATAATTTATCTGTGGCTTTATTTACGCTTACATCGGTCGCTTGTGCGGACAGCGTAACGGCAACCAATAATTCAAAAGGATTAGAATAATTGAGTTCTGTTTCTGGGTGCGGACGCTGCGCTCTTAAGCGTTCAAAAAAAGTCTGAATTTGCTTTTTAGTCATGTTTTTTACAGTCATGCAGATGCTCCTTGCAATGCATTGAGTTGTGCAGTCAGTTGCTCAAGCATTTGGCGTTTATTGGCATCCTCACGCACACTAAGCTGTTTTTCTAACTTCTTAATTTGTGTGCGAATTTTAGCTAATTCAATTGTGGTTTTTGCATCCAGTTTAACCGCAACTGGTTCAGGTTTTTCAGCCACTTGTATGTCAGGCATAGCGGTAGATTGCGCAGAAAATTGAGCAAAAAGAGCAGTATCAATTTCAGCACGAACAACAGGCCCTTTACGATCTACACGACGCTTTTCTTCACGTTGAATGTGTGAGTAATAACGATCACGTAAATCATTTTGCTCAGCAATACGAATAATGTCTGTCGGAACACTTTGTAAATCTTCGACCAAATCAATGCAGTCTACAGGGCAGGGTGGAATACATAGTTCACAACCTGTGCATAAATCGGTCAAAATGGTATGCATCAGTTTGCCAGAGCCAATGATGGCATCTACTGGGCAGGCACTAATACATTTGGTGCAACCAATACATTCATCTTCACGAATAACGGCTTTCATTCGTTGTGGGCGACCATCGCTCTGTGTTGGCCAAACACTTTCTTCAGCGGTCAGTTTGTCACGACCTAACAAACTGGCGAGTGCATCAGCAACAGGCTGACCACCTGGAACACATTTGTTGGCATCTTCACCTTCCGCAATCGATTTGGCATAAGGTAAGCAACCATCGCGGTGACCACATAAGCCACACTGGGTTTGCGGTAACAAGGCATCGATACTTTGGATAAGGGAAAATTGAGTGTTCATGTGAAACCAAAACTGCGGGGCAGACAAAATGTTAAAAAATGGCTGAAAAGCAATACTAGCATGTTTTTGAACATAATTCTTCTGCACGAAAATAGCACTATAAATGCATTAAAATCGCGCAAAAAAGTAATCTAATATATGCATAAAAGTTATTAAATGTATAACTAAAAGTGTTGTTAGTTTTAATTAAATTGCTGTTGTTAAACAAAAAATAAAGTTTTTTTAAAAAACTGTTGCTGAATGTAAACAAAAGATATTTAATGTTTTGCGCCAAAATAAATCATTGATTGAAATTTTGACCAATTTTGATCCATTTCTGCTGAGGATTAAGCGTTGAAATACAACAGCCTTAACGACTTCCTAGATTACGTAAAATCACGTGATGCTCATCAACCAGAATTTCTTCAAGCTGTTGAAGAAGTAATGACCAGTCTTTGGCCATTCATTGAAAAGAATCCACAATATGCTGATTATGGTCTACTTGAACGCCTAGTAGAACCTGAACGTGCGATTCAATTCCGTGTATCTTGGGTTGATGACAAAGGTCAAACGCATGTAAACCGTGCTTTCCGTGTTCAATATAACTCGGCAATTGGTCCATTCAAGGGTGGTATGCGTTTCCACCCATCTGTAAACCTTTCAATTCTTAAATTCTTAGGTTTCGAACAAACATTTAAAAACGCATTGACTACTTTGCCTATGGGCGGTGGTAAAGGTGGTTCAGATTTTGACCCTAAAGGTAAATCTGAAGGCGAAATTATGCGTTTCTGCCAAGCGCTTATGATCGAACTTTACCGTCACCTTGGTTCTAACACGGACATCCCTGCGGGCGATATCGGTGTTGGTGGCCGTGAAGTTGGCTACATGGCGGGTATGATGAAGAAGCTCAGCAATGACACTTCAAGCGTATTCACTGGTAAAGGTTTGACTTTCGGTGGCTCATTGGCTCGTCCAGAAGCAACAGGTTACGGTACTGTGTATTTCGCTGAGGAAATGCTCAAGACTCGTGGCGATAGCTTTAAAGACAAAGTGGTAACGATTTCAGGTTCTGGTAACGTTGCTCAATTCGCTGCTGATAAAGCAATGTACCTAGGTGCGAAAGTGGTTTCACTTTCTGACTCTGCTGGTACTGTATACGTAAAAGACGGTTTCACAACTGAACTTCTTGCTGAAGTGATGGAACTTAAAAACGTTAAACGTGGCCGTATTTCTGAGTTTGCGTCTAAACACGGTTTTGAATACCTTGAAGGCAAACGTCCTTGGGGTATTAAGTGCGACATCGCGCTTCCATGTGCAACTCAAAATGAATTAGATGAAGCTGATGCTGAAGCTCTTCTTGCAAATGGCGCAATCTGTGTTGCTGAAGGCGCGAACATGCCTTCAACTTTGGCTGCAGTAGAGAAATTTGTAGAAGCGAAAATTCTTTATGCACCAGGTAAAGCATCAAATGCGGGCGGTGTTGCAACTTCTGGTCTTGAAATGTCACAAAACGCAATCCGTTTGGGTTGGACATTTGAAGAAGTTGATGAGCGTCTACACGCGATCATGAAAGAAATTCACCGTAACTGCGTGAAATTCGGTACTGAAGAAGACGGTACTGTGAACTATGTAAATGGCGCGAACATCGCTGGCTTCGTAAAAGTTGCTGATGCAATGCTTGCTCAAGGCGTTTACTAAGTTCTACGCAAGTTCGAATTAAAAAAACCGAGGCTAATGCCTCGGTTTTTTTATGCGCTTTAAAAGCCAAAGCTTGATATGCGCGAAGTAGGGTGAATCCTATATTCGTTACTGCTTCAGCGATGCTTAAAGCTTATAGCGTGCCTTTTACCGCTTCACGCTCTACAGCCATATCATAGATATAGGCATATTTAGATTGATCCGCAGCTGGGTTTTTCAGCTCATAACGTTTAATACGGATGATCTGACGCTCATTTGGGCTGTGTTGAAAGCCTTCAATTTGGTCGTAGAACAATGTCCAGTCTTTATCAACTTGGGTTTTTATCCCATTTTCTGCATATTTAATTTCACGCACTTGTAAACAAGTTTGTCGTGCAACGCCTGTGCATTGTTTGGTTTCAGGGCTGATTTCTAAAAAGATGGTTTCAGCTTGAGTTTGGTATTTCGTTTCAGGTGTCATTTTTCCAGTAAAAACATACTGCTTACCATTTTTTGCTGTCAGCGTTAGGGTCGGCGCATTGATGTCATTTAAATTGAATAAAAATGCGGTTTTACCGCCATCAAAAATTTGACTTGCAATGCCTTCTTGTTGCATACGGTCTTGTGGGCAAGCCATCATTGTAGCGGCCATATTCCCTGTAACAATCGTATTATTTTCAGCTTTCCAGCTTGTACTTAAGTTATTACAGCTGGTTGAAATACCAAGCGTACCATTATTCAGGAAATTTAAAACCAAAGGCTTTTCTGAACCTGTATTGGTGCTCCATTGGTATGAACTTAAAGTCTTACTTGCATTTTGCTGTTGTAATACAGACACGGCTAGATCTCCTGCTTTTTGTAGATCAGCGGTTTGGCAGGCAGCCAGTGTGAGTGGAAAAAGAGCAATGGCTAAAAATTTTAATTTCATATTTTAGTCTACAAATAATTGATTTAAATAACAGAATTTAGAATACATAAATTAAATCATAAACTAATGGATACATTTTGGGCATTTAAGTATCAAAATGTATCCATAAATAAATATTTGTTAATATATAAAAATAAATTATTAAATGCTTTTAAATTAGTCAAAGCGATAAATGTCACGTCCTAAAGCGCCCATAGAATAGCTATGATGCACAATGTTAAAACGGTTGCCAGTGCCCATGGCAAAGAACAGTGGTGCAAAGAGTTCTAGGGTTGGATGATTACGCATGACATAGGGGATCTCTTGCCAATCAAGCACTGCATCAAAATCATGGTGTTGTAATTTAGCCACGACATAATTACGAAATACTGAGCACCATTCAGGAGTGGTTGGCTTAGGATTTTGCCATTCGATTTCACGTAAATTGTGGGTAATACTGCCAGAACCAATCAGTAAAATTTGCTGTTCACGCAGCACCGCTAAAGCGCGTCCAATCTTATAAATTCGTTCAGCGGATAAGTTCATTGGCAATGAAATAGAAATGAGTGGAATATCTGCTTCTGGGTACATGTGTAGCAAAGGCATCCACACGCCGTGATCACGTGGACGTGTGTTATTGGCATGCGCTTCAAATCCTGCTTGAGCCAGTAGTTCTAAAATATGCTCAGCAAGCTCAGGCTGACCGGGCGCTGGATAGCGTATCTCATAGAGTTCGCTCGGAAAGCCACGGAAGTCATGCCATGTTTCAGGACGTGAAGCTGTACTGACTTCTATATCTTTACTCTCCCAATGGGCCGACATCACAATAATGGCTTTGGGCTTTGGTAGGTTAAGACTCAGGCGTTCGAGTGCAGGCCCAATTTGCTCGGGATTGATGGCTAACATTGGAGAGCCATGAGAAATGAATAAGCCAGGCAAAGTCTGTAGCTTCATAGGAGAGATATGCCCTAAATAAATTTAGGCATGTACATTTACATGCCCAAAATGAAAAAGTGAATCTTTATAACATGATTCTACACAGGAATAAGTGTGTAAAAATGACAGTTGAATTTAAGTGAAATTAACCTGCACGATGGTAAGGGTGGTTATTATTAATACTCATGGCTCTGTAAAGTTGTTCAATCAGCATCACGCGTACCATTGGGTGAGGCAGGGTGAGCTTTGAAAGCGACCAATGCCATGCAGCAGCCTTACGCACGGCCTCAGAGTGTCCATCTGGCCCACCAATCGCCAACACAATATCATTGCCTTCAAGCATCCATCCTTTCATGGTTTCTGCCAGCTTTTCTGTACTGAACTCACGGCCACCGACTTCTAAAGCAATGAGTACTTCATTGTACTTCATTGCATTTAAAATACTGTCACCTTCAATTTGGCGGTATTTTAAAATGTCAGCTTCAGAATCGTTTTTGCCTCGTTTTGCCATAGGCAATTCAATAATCTGCGTTTGTACAAAAGGCTGAATACGTTTGAAATAATCTTCAAATCCAGTAAGTACCCAAGCAGGCATTTTTTGGCCAATGGTCAAAATACGAATTTTCATAGTGAGCAGGGTAACAACAAGAAACGCCTATTATAACGATGTAATACGCTATTGCGAATTTCAGACACAAAATGCAATTGAATTAGGTCGAATATTGTTGCTTTAATATCCGAATAGCGTCTGTGGTCTACGCCATAACTGGTCAAAATAATGATATAAAACCATCAGTAGTGAGAATAATAATAATGCCTCAACCCTGCAAAAACTCTATTCAATCCCTTGGTTTAATCCTTAGCCTTTTATCGTTATTCAGTTTGAGTTCTATAAGCTTTGCTGCTGTACCTGCAGATGCTAAAAATTTGCGTGTATATATGGAGCAAGTGATTGGTGCTCAAGCAGGTCGTCATGCCAAAAACATTCAAGAGTTAAATCGAGTATCGGCATGGATACGCGAGCAAATGCGCTTGTTTGGTGTGCCGTGTCAGTATCAAAACTATACGGCAAATAGTTTGCCTTATCGTAATGTGGTGTGCTCTTTAAATGCGGGTAAAAAACAAAAGGTGATTGTGGGAGCACATTATGATGTGTTGGAAGACACCACGGGTGCTGATGATAATGCCTCTGGTGTGGCAGGCGTGATAGAGGTTGCACGTATTTTGGCCACAGAAAAAACCAGTTTAAAACATAATGTCGATTTTGTTTTTTATACTTTGGCTGAGCCACCATATTTTGGAACAGAAAATATGGGAAGTTTTATTCATGCTAAGTCTGTAGCCAAGCAAAAACAAAATATTGCTGGGGTATATATTTTAGAGATGATTGGCTATTTTGATGAAAATGAGGTGCAACAATATCCAGCAGGATTAAAGTGGATTTACCCAGCACATGGTAATTTTATTGCTGCAGTGGGTAATTTAATGTCACGTGATTTGACTTATGACTATTGCGCAGCCATGAGAAAACTCAATCAACTGCAATGTGAGCGTTTGATTGCACCAAGTTTTATGCAAGATTTAGATTTTTCAGATCATTTGAATTATTGGAAATTTGATTTCCCTGCGATAACCATTACAGATACCGCGATGTACCGTAATAAATACTATCACACTCGTCAAGATACTTTGGATCGTTTAGATACCGAAAAAATGGGGCAAGTGGTGAATGGCGTTGTCAAAATGCTACTTAACTGAGAAGCATAAAAAACGCAGTCCAGAAAGCCATCGGACTGCGAAAGGTGGTTACCAACCTGGAGATGTTGGTAGCCATTCTAGATGTAATCATCTAAGAGCAAAAAAGAAACATACAGCGCGTATGATCTTATTAAAAATATGGGGGAGTGTGGTTTATATTTCAAGCGAAAAAATTAAATCAGTATAAAAATATAAAGTTTTAGTTTTGAATTTTATTGTTAATTTAAACTTTATCAGTAATTTAGCTTATTTAAATAAAATTCATTTTTTTATGTTTTTTAATCAAGTGTTGCTTGCTAGGAAGCAATGAACAGAGTCGTCATATTCAATGTGAAGTGCTTGACGTATGTGCTAATACCTTTAACTGAGTCTAAGTTGAGGACATTAAAAAGCCCTGTCGAAACAGGGCTTTTACATTGTTATAATTTAATTAATGACGGGCAGCTTTCGCTTCATCATTGGCTTTTACAATCGGTGCTTTTACCAAAGGTTTTGGCATGTCTACTAAAGCTAAAGGTAAAATCTCATCAATTGATTTCACGGCTTTAATTTCTAAACCAGCTTTAACGTTCTCTGGAATTTCAGCCAAATCACGAACGTTTTCCTGAGGAATAAACACTAATTTAATTCCACCACGGTGTGCAGCTAAAAGTTTCTCTTTTAGACCACCAATTCGCATTGCACGGCCACCTAGGCTTGTTTCACCCGTCATTGCAATATCTGGGCGAATCGCAATACCTGTGAATGCCGAAACTAAAGCAGTCGTGAGTGCTAAACCAGCAGATGGGCCATCTTTTGGTGTTGCACCTTCAGGTAAGTGTACGTGTACATCTGTTTCTTCAAAACGTGAAGATTCAATACCTAACTCATCTGCACGTGTACGTACAACGGTCATGGCTGCGGTAATGGATTCTTTCATTACATCGCCAAGTGAACCTGTGGTAATAAACTTACCTTTACCTTTCACTGCCGCAACTTCAATGGTAAGTAATTCACCACCAACAGAAGTCCACGCTAAACCATTCACACGACCCACTTGAGCTTCATCTTCAGCCATACCGAAGTCGAATTTGTGTGGACCTAAGTAGTCTGGTAAGTTGCCTGAATTCACTTCAATTTGAAGATTTTTGGCTTTTTTGCTGACCGCTTCTTTCACCACTTTACGCGCAATTTTAGACACTTCACGCTCAAGGCTACGCACACCAGCTTCACGTGTATAACGCTGTACGATGTCGCGAATGGCTTCTTCGTGAACTGTTAATTCTTTTGCACGTAGACCATTATTTTTAATGGCTTTAGGCACAAGGTAACGCTCAGCAATATTCACTTTTTCATCTTCGGTATAACCCGGTAGACGAATCACTTCCATACGGTCAAGCAATGCTTCAGGAATATTCATGCTGTTTGCAGTACAGATGAACATCACTTCAGATAAGTCCAAATCAAGATCTAGGTAATGATCGTTGAACTTATTGTTCTGTGACGGATCAAGTACTTCAAGTAGCGCAGAAGCAGGATCACCACGGTAGTCTTGTGCCATCTTGTCGATTTCGTCGAGTAAGAACAGTGGGTTCTTTACGCCAACTTTTGTTAAAGACTGCACAATTTTACCCGGCATCGCACCGATATAAGTACGACGGTGACCACGAATTTCTGCTTCATCACGTACGCCACCAAGAGCCATACGCACGAACTCACGGCCTGTTGCTTTTGCTACAGACTCACCTAATGAAGTTTTACCTACACCAGGAGGACCCACTAAGCATAGAATCGGCCCGCGTAATTTTTTCACGCGTGACTGTACTGCAAGATATTCCACAATGCGGTCTTTAACGTCATCTAAGCCGTAATGGTCTGCATCTAAAATTTCTTGCGCTTTAGCCAAGTTAATGCTGACTTTGCTGGCTTTATTCCAAGGTGTATCTAAAATCACCTCTAAATAGTTGCGAACAACAGCAGCTTCGCTTGACGCAGGTTGCATCGCTTTTAATTTACGGAATTCATTTTCTGCTTTCTTACGCACATGCTCAGGCAAATCTGCTTCAGCAAGACGTTTTTCAATTTCTGCAACGTCATCTTCTGCACCGCCATTCATGTCAGAAAGTTCACGCTGAATCACCTTCATCTTTTCATTGAGGAAGTATTCGCGCTGATTTTTCTCCATTTGACGTTTTACAGAATCATGCAGTGTTTGTTCAATCTGCTGTTCTTCAGACTGTTGCAACAAATAAGTCATTAATTCTTGCAAATGCGCTTCAAAAGCATCGTGCTCTAAGAATTTTTGTTTCACATCAATGTTTAGCGGTACACGTGTTGCAACAAAGAACAATAATTGCAGTAAGTCATCAATTTTATTGGCAGCCGCAATCAGTTCACGTGCATTACGTAGCTTAGCCTCAGCGTACTGAGCAAACAGCGTGCGTAGTTCTTCAACACGATTTTGCTGTGCATCAGCATCAGTATCAATGGTCATTGGACTTAAGCTATGCTCAGCAGTCAAATAATCATTGTCATCAATGATTTTTTCGAGTTTAGAGCGATGCAAGCCTTCAATTAAGACCTTAATGCAGTTCTCGTCATTTTCGTGATTTACAACCTGCACAATCTTCGCGACAGTACCGTATTGATATAAGTTTTCGTGATCAATTTCTTCTGTAAGCGAATCTTTTTGTGCAACTACAAATACTAGATTGTCACTGTTACGAGCCACATTCACTGCGTTAATCGATTTTTCACGACCAACAAACAGTGCAATTTGCATATGCGGGTAAACCACCACGTCACGCAGCGCTAAAAGCGGTAAAACGCTAGGAACTTCGAGTTCTAAGCTTTCTTCATTCATAATAAGTTCAGACATGGGCACTCCTAATGAGTGACAACGGTGTTGCCATATTTTTTATAGTGATGGGTATTTTAAAAATTACAAGGGCGACGTGATATAAATTGTGCAAAAAATAAGTAAATATATGTTTTTTAAACATTGTTAATGGTCAAAATGATCAATTTAACGTTTGAAGCGTAGAATGCGTTGCGACGTTAACAGTGCATCGAGGGGTTGATCCCATTTTTCACGCTTTAAACATGATTTATAAAGTTGAAACTCATGTGCAAGCCCTAAGCGAAAAGGTCGCTGAATAGCGCTGGCAAGGGTTTTATCATAAAAGCCACCGCCCATGCCAATTCGAGTACCTGTTGTGTCACAGGCCAATAACGGCATAAGCACTAAATCTAAATGGCTAATATGTAATCCTCTTGCACGCATAGGCTCTCGCATTCCTAGACGATGGGGTGCAAAGCGCTGTGTACGGAATTGATGCTGTGAAATTCGCACCCATTGTAAGCGTTGGTTCATATTACAAATGAGAGGTAAATACACTGCTTTACCGTGTGCAAAGCAATATTCAATGATTTTTTGGGTATGGATCTCACCAAAGGCATGTAAATAGATACCAATGTGCTGGGCATGTTGAAATTCTGCGAGGCGAATTAAACGGTTGAGAGAGGCTTGTTCAGCTTGTTTTTGTTGGAATTTATTGAGGCCACGGCGTTGCTGTCTTAATTGTTTGCGGAGCTGTTTTAAATCGACAAAAAATTCAGGCATACGAGAAGCAGAAGTAACAGAGCGTATGGATAGTCTAATCCTTTTATAGAACAACTGCATAGCGTTTGTATTGCGAAATGGGCGCTTGTGTGTAGTGACCATGAGTTTACGGTTCATCGGATTGGGTTATTTTGGTCGGATAAGCTTATTTATTGTTGAACTACATTTGTATATTAATTTGTCTTGATCTGGCCTTAGAAAGGAAAAGCCAGCAAGTTTAATCCGCAAGAAAATAAAAATATGGAAATACAGGAAGGACAAAAATGACAAAGCGTACACCATTATTTAAATACGGTTTAGGGACAGTTTTGGCACTTGCAAGCTGTTGTGGCCTGAGTCATGCAGCCCCATTAAATAGCCAGCAAGTTTTTTTTGTGGGCAATAACTGGGATGGCACGGTAACAGTGATTCGGCCTTCGGGTGACTTTGCTAAAATTGGCGTGATTAATATGGTGCCAGATCGTAAAGAGCGCCTGAAAGAAATCTATTTAAACCCCATCAAGCTGGTGGCGTATAGCTATATTCGAAATACCGCTGGCGAGGGCAATGACCAATTGGTGGACGACATGTATTCCACGCCAGATGGTAAGTCTGTGGTGGCATCGCGTCCAAGCTATGCAGATGTGGTGTCTATTGATATTGCAAGTGGAAAAATTAATTGGCGAACTTCTGTAGAAGGCTTCCGTGCAGATCACATGGCAGTTTCACCTGATGGTTTACGTGTGGCGGTATCGGCTTCTTCTGGTAACGTGGTGCAGGTATTAGATATTCAAACGGGTAAAGAATTAGGTCGCTTTGATACTGGTGATAAACCTCATGAAAATATCTATTTTGCGGGTGGCACTAAAATTATCAACTCAGCCATTGGTAATGTTGAAACGCCAATGGATGCAAGCTGGCAAGATTTTACCAAAGGAAAGCGTTATCTCACGATTGCAGATGCCAATAACTATAAGATATTGAAAAAAATTGACTTCAGGCCAGCGCTGGATGCCTTTGGACGTAAAGATTTATCCAATGCTGTTCGACCGATGGTGTTAAGTAAAGATGAGTCAAAAATTTATGCCCAAGTATCATTTTTTAATGGCTTGATTGAATACGATTTGAATCAAGACAAAATCACACGCATTGGTCAACTACCAGGTAGCTCAACGATTCCTGCTGACCGTACCAAGTGGGTGAATGACTCACGCCATCATGGTTTATCGATGAGTGCAGATGGTGAGAAACTGTGTGTCGCAGGCACGATGGATGATTATGCAACTATCGTTGACCGTAAAACTTTAACCGCAGCCAAGTTAATTCCAGCAGGTAAACCGTATTGGGCAACCCGTAGCCCGAATGGCAAAAGTTGCGTGATTTCTGAAAGTGCCAATGATGTAGTGACCGTAATTGATTTTGAGACAGGCGAGAAAGTGCTGAGTGTACCCGTTGGCAATCATCCTCAGCGTGTGCGTATAGGATATGCACCTGCAGGATGGAGCAATTAAGGTGATGGACTGCATAAAGCGAGTACATTCCACTCGCTTTATGCATGAAGTTTTAAGCAATTTCGCGTAGATACAAGGATGAGCAAAAGGAGTGCTTATGCGTCATTCATTACAATATGCAAGTTTGGCCCTCGTGGTTGTGTTGGGTGGATTTGGGCTGAGTAAAATATTACAGCCAGCAGAAGCTATGCAAACGCAACAACAGAAGAGCGGCGAGGTAGAGCGACCATTACAAAACACTGTGTCACAGCCTCAGTCTAAAGAGACACAGCAGACGACGACGCTTATTTCGCAAGTACCACAGCAGGTGAGTCCTGAACTTATTCAGCAACGCGACGAGCTATATCAAGCTTTTGAGCAACTAAGTTATCGTTTAAGTCATGGGCAACAGGTTGATCCTCGTGAAGTCGATCGATTGCTCAAAACGCAAGTGAATTTGGTTCGTGTAGGTGCATTAACAGCGGATGATGCGATTCACTATAGTCAGTTTTTAAAAAAGATCATGCCTGATATGGAACGCAGTTTGGATGGATATATTCAACAGCTTGAGCAATTGAAATCTTAATTGAAAAGTATTGGGTATAGCCGATTCGATTGAGTCTTAAGATAAAAAATTGGCGATAAAAAAACTTCCCGAAGGAAGTTTTTTTTATGTTTTTACAGCATACTCAGTTTGATACACACCGTGTCATGCTTAAGCTTGAGCATTAAAGCCCTGCAATTTTAGCGCGAGCAGCATGTAATTTTTTATAGCTTTCAATCAGACGTAAATGACGGTCTAGACCTTCAAGTTGCATATTAGTTTCAGTTAAACCATAGAAACGAACATCGCCTTCAACTGTGCCCATTACTGCATCCATACGTTCATCACCAAACATGCGACGGAAATTGTAGGCATAGTCTTCGAGTTCCATTTCATCATCCAGCATGACTTCAAGAACTACATTCATACACTGATAGAATAAACCACGTTCAACAGTATTGGTGTTGAACTGAAGGAATTGGCCTACCAAATCATGTGCTTCTTCAAATTGCTCTAGTGCAAGATAGATGAGAATTTTCAGCTCTAAAATGGTTAATTGCCCCCAAACGGTATTGTCATCAAACTCAATACCAATCAAGGTTTTAATTTCAGTGTAGTCATCTTCATCCGCTTCTTCTAAGCGTTCAACTAAAGCCTCAAGTTGTTCGTCATCTAAACGGTGCAGATTTAAAATGTCTTCACGGTAAAGCAGTGCTTTATTGGTATTGTCCCATACAAGGTCTTCAACCAAATAAATTTCAGAATAATCAGGGACTAAAATACGGCAGGCTGTTGCACCAAGGTGTTCATAGACCGCCATATAAACTTCTTTGCCCATCTCTTCCAAAATAGCAAACAAAGCGTCCGCAGATTCTTGGTTGGCATTTTCACCTTCACAAGCAAAATCCCATTCTACAAATTCGTAGTCAGACTTTGCGCTAAAGAAGCGCCAAGACACCACACCGCTTGAGTCAATAAAGTGCTCTACAAAGTTGTTAGGTTCTGTGAGTGCATTTGAACTAAAGGTTGGTTTTGGTAGGTCATTTAAACCTTCAAAACTACGGCCTTGTAATAGCTCAGTTAAGCTACGTTCAATCGCGACTTCCATATTTGGATGTGCACCAAAGGATGCAAACACACCGCCAGTACGTGGATTCATTAAAGTCACACACATGACAGGGAATTCACCGCCCAATGACGCATCTTTAACCAATACAGGGAAGCCTTGTTCTTCAAGGCCTTGGATGCCTGCAACAATACTTGGGTACTGAGCCAAAAACTCAGCAGGTACGTCAGGCAAAGTTAATTCACCTTCTAAAATTTCACGCTTAACTGCACGTTCAAAAATTTCAGATAGGCATTGTACTTGTGCTTCCGCTAAGGTGTTACCCGCGCTCATACCATTTGAAAGATATAAATTTTCAATCAAATTTGATGGGAAATATACAGTTTCTTTATCAGATTGGCGTACAAAAGGGAGTGAGCAAATGCCACGTTTTGTATTGCCTGAGTTGGTGTCGTAAAGATGCGTACCCAATAACTCTTCATCAGGATTGTAAATTTCCAGCGTATATTCATCTAAAATTTCGCTTGGTAATTCACCATTTGGACCCGGTTGGAACCATTGTTCTTCTGGATAATGCACAAAAGGCGCATTGGCGATTTCTTCACCCCAGAATTGGTCGTTATAGAAGAAGTTACAGTTTAGACGTTCAATAAACTCACCGAGTGCAGATGCTAAAGCACTTTCTTTCGTTGCACCTTTACCATTGGTAAAGCACATTGGCGATTGAGCATCACGAATATGTAAAGACCAAACATTTGGCACAATATTACGCCAAGATGCGATCTCAATTTTCATGCCTAAGTCCGCCAAAATACCCGACATTTTGGCAATAGTTTCTTCTAAAGGACGGTCTTTACCTAAAATATAAGTATTATTTTCAGCAGTCAGGCTTGGAATCAGCAAGGCTTGAGCATCAGCATCAATGCTTTCAACTTCTTCAATAATAAATTCTGGACCCGTTTGAATAACTTTTTTAACAGTGCAACGGTCAATTGAACGCAAAATCCCTTGGCGGTCTTTTTCAGAAATATCTGCAGGCAACTCCACCTGAATTTTGAAAATTTGCTTGTAGCGGTTTTCAGGGTCAACAATATTGTTTTGAGAAAGACGGATATTGTCTGTCGGAATGTCACGGGCTAAGCAATAAACTTTGACAAAATAAGCCGCACAAAGTGCAGAAGACGCTAAAAAATAATCAAAAGGGCCTGGTGCCGAACCATCACCTTTATAACGGATTGGCTGATCGGCAATCACCGTGAAGTCATCGAACTTAGCTTCTTGTCGAAGATTGTCGAGATAATTAACTTTGATTTCCATGTAGGCACCTAAATTCTTAGTTGTCATCACGGACAAATAAGCAGTAAAAATGAATCAAGCCGAACGCTAGGATAAACATTGACTTAAAAAATATGAGTGGACACTGACATACAAAACTTTGGTGTTATGTAAGGCATAGTCCTGAATGCAGCATATTATAGAGGGAATTTGCAGTGATGATAACTTTAAGTCGCTTATTCATACGCTTTATGTTTGCTTTGACGATTTATGTCCCTTCAGCACAATAAAAGTAGGACATTTGCTTGTGCTTTAAAAGGTTGATACTAGGCAGTATTGTGGACAACTGATCCCTCTAAATTCTTAAAATATTTCTGTTCAAAAGCTTCTGGGCTTAACCAACCATTTGCAGAATGCCTTCTGACCCGATTGTAATAAATCTCAATATAGTCAAACAAGACAGCATTCGCCTCTTTTCGAGTGGCAAACACACTGTCATGTACCACATGACCTTTCAATGTATGAAAAAAGCTTTCGGTCACTGTATTATCCCAACAGTTCCCTCTGCGTGACATGCTTTGAATACAGTTATTCGTTAATAATAGCGTTCTAAAATCACAACTACAGTACTGTGAGCCTGAGAAGCATTGCTTCGCAAGTGAATGTACCATGACACCCGTTGGATACCCTTGACGAGCCATTGCATAATGAAACGCATCACACACCAATTGACGGTCTATTCGATGGCTGGTTTGCCACCCCACAATACGACGACTAAATAGATCCAGCATCACACATAAATACAGCCAACCTTGCTTGGTACAGATATAGGTAATATCCGTTGTCCAAACCTTGTTAGGCTGAATGACTGTAAATTGACGCTCTAACAGATTGGGTGCTGCAGGAAAACGATGGTTTGAATCAGTCGTATGCTTGTATTTACGCGAAATCCTGCTGCGTAAACCCAGCTTTTTCAGCATTTAACCATTTCTTGTATCTCCAAAGTTAACGTTACGTTATCTTTAGAGGGAAGTGCTGTCCATTATTTTGGCTAGGACAGAAAAGCGGCTACTAATTTAATAGTAGTCATTTTGTTCTTTCTGTAGGTTTCGACTTTAGTTAAACGTCTTTGAAAGTCTTTTAATACCTTCGCCATTTATGGCTTAAAGTTGTGCTAAATACGAGTGAGGGAAATGACAAAGAATTTATTGTATATTTGGCAGGATATTAGAAAAATAAATAAAAACAGAATTTTATAATAATTATAAGAGAGAAAATAAATAGCTCCGAAGATGCCGCTGCATGTCGTTACCCTGAACCCGAAGAAGTTCAAGGTGGACGCGACGCATACTTGCTGGGTTTCCTACACGAAGGTAGGCATACACTCTAAATATGCAGAACACAATCCGGAGATTTAAGTATCGGCAGGGATATAGACGCGCTGGCGAACACCTCAGAGTTATGCCAAGTATAGCGAATAACGAGGCTTTGGCAAATCTTTTGGCATGTATAACTGTAAAGCGATGTTTAATTGGCTAGGCTTTAGGCAAAAAAAATCTTGCTTATTCAGCAAGATCTTCTACTTCTTCAAGAATAGCTTGGAGCAAGCGCTCACAATGTTCGTACTCTTGTAAACTTTTATTCATACTGAGCACTTCTTGCATCAACTCTAGCGCTACCATAATGATCAGTTTGCTAGGTTCCATACGCGGTGCTTTACGACGGAACTCATCATATTTGTCATTGAGGAGTTGAGCTGCGCGTTCGAGTTCTGGCTGTTTTTCTTGCGTTGTGGCTAAACGAAAGTTATGCCCTAAAACTTTTAAATCTACTGGAATTGCTTCGCTCATGCTTAAACTTCCTCATTAACATCGGCAGGGTGGGCCAATTGTTGAATTTCTTGCGCATGATGATCTTGTGCGGTACCCAAGACAGATAAACGCTGAATAATCGCTTCAACTTTTGCTTTGGCATGCTCATTTTTTTGTAATAAGCGTTCGCGTTCTTTTTCTAAGTTTTGAATTTCTTGCTGCGCATGGCGCTGCTCATTCTGAATTTTCTCTTTGACAATGCGTAACTCATTACGCTCAGACAAAATTTCTTGAAAGCGATTTTTTAAATCGGTGCAACTTTTTTCTAAACGACTATAGCGATCCGCTAAGGCCGAGGCATCTGTATTGAGCTTTTGAAATTGACTTCGAGATTCAGCGAGTTGCTCAGTCAGGTTATCAATTTCTTCTTGTTTCTTGGTGATGATGCCATTTTTTTGCACAATTTGACTATGGTGCTGTTCATTCGCTGAGTTCTTATCTTCAGCTAAAGCATCATTTTCCGATTCATAATGCGCGAGGCGTGTTTTTAAAACACCTATATGCGCTTGCAGACGCTGTAATTCTTCTAACATATCGTGGTCGCACAGTATTGCAAACAAAGGTAATATATAAGAAGTATAGAGATTGGATAAACGAATGCAAGACGATATTTCAGGTTGGTCGGAATGGGACCAAAATTTTAAGGCAATTGAAGAGATTTCAAGCCCAAGTGAGTTACACGGCCTGCTTACAGGTATAGTTTGTGTGTCTCAAGCACCTACGCGTGATGAGTGGGAACAAATTTTATCTACACTTGAAGTGCTCGAAATTCATCCTGAAGCTTTAGCAATACTGACTGACGAATCAGAAGATATTGCAAATGCATTGTCTGATGACGAATTAGACTATTTACCCCTACTTCCAGATGACACACATTCATTGGCTGAGCGTGTACAAGCCTTGGCAGATTGGTGTGCAGGTGTGGTGCTTGGTTTTGGTTTGGCAGCAGGTCACTTACGTGCTGAAGAACATGAACTGATTGAGCATTTACAAGATGTCGCTGCTGTAGAGTTTGATGAATCTGACGATGATGAAGAAGGCGAAGAAAGCTACCAAGAATTATACGAATTTGTGCGTTTAATTCCTGTAAGTTTGTCGATGGGGCGTAAGAAAGTCGAAGTGTCTGAGACGCCTTTATTGCAACTACACCTCGGTAAATCAAATACCCAAGCAAATGCTGACAGTACTAATGTTGTAGAAATGTTTACACCGCACCGTCCGAGTTAATCGGGCGTTGTGTTTCCAAATTTCATTTTCAATTCGAGCTTTTAAAAACCAATGAAAAAACTGACTCAAGAAGACTTTCAAGAACGTCGTGATCATCTCGCAGCTGAAATGGGTTTACGCAGTATTGCTATTATTTCGACGCGTGCAGAAATGTTACGTAACCGAGATGTTGATTATAAGTATCGTAGCGATAGCAGTTTTTTCTATTTGACGGGTTTTGCAGAGCCTGAAGCGGTTGCGGTGATTGAAACCTTTGATTCGGAAGAAGACGGCTATAGTTATAGCTTATTTTGCCGTGAACGTGACCGTGAAATGGAAATTTGGAACGGTTACCGCGCTGGTGTAGATGGCGCGGTAGACGATTATGAAGCAGATGAAGCTTATGCGATTGATTTGCTTGATGAGGAAATTTTAAGCAAGCTTCAAAATAAAGATAAGTTATTTTACCGTATTGGACAAAATGCCGAATTTGATGCACGAGTTACAAAATGGTTAGCAACAGCGGGGGGCGAAAGCCGTCGCGGTCATGCGATACCGGGTCAAGTGATTCAGCTTGACCGTATTGTAGATGAAATGCGTTTGCAGAAATCTGCAGATGAAATTGAACTGATGCAAATTGCTTCTAATATTTCAGCACAAGCACATACACGCGCTATGCAAATGGTTAAACCGGGCATGATGGAATATGCGCTAGAAGCTGAACTGAATTATGTTTTTGGTAAAAATGGCTGTGTGCCGTCATATAACAGTATTGTTGGTGGTGGTGAAAATGGCTGTATTTTGCACTATGTAGAAAATGATAAAGAATTAAGAGATGGTGATTTGGTACTAATTGACGCAGCTTGCGAATATCAACTGTATGCTTCGGATATTACCCGTACCTTCCCAGTCAACGGCAAATTTAGCCCAGAACAAAAGGCGCTTTATAATGTAGTGTTAGATGCGCAAATTGCTGCAATTGATGCGGTACGCATTGGCAACTCTTATAAAGAACCGCATAACGTCGCAGTACGTATTTTAGTTCAAGGCTTGCTGGATCTTGGCATCATGCAGGGTGATCTTGAGGAAATTATTCAGAAAGAAGCCTATCGTCAGTTTTATATGCATGGCACAGGTCATTGGTTAGGTATGGATGTGCATGATGTGGGTTCATATAAACAAGATGGTGAATGGCGTGCTTATGAAGCAGGGATGGTCGTGACTGTAGAGCCGGGTTTATATATCGCACCAGATGATGAAACAGTGGATGCAAAATGGCGTGGTATTGGTATCCGTATTGAAGATGATGTGGTGGCAATGCCAAATGGCCCACATGTTTTAACAGCAGCAGTTGTGAAATCTGTAGAAGATATTGAAGCGCTGATGGCGAAAGCGAAAGTTGCTTAAGTTAAGACAGTATTTAAAAAAAGCCGATCAGATGATCGGCTTTTTTACTTCATTTAAAGATTAAGATTTTTGCAAAAATTCAGTCGCTAATTTTAAAAATTCTTCCGGTTTTTCATATACAGCCATATGTCCAGCTGCCAGTTCAGCATATTCAGCGTGTGAAATCAGCGCTACAGCGTCTTTGGCCAGTACACTTGGCACCATGTAGTCATAAGTACAGCCAATCACCAAGGTCGGTTTGTTGATTTTCTTCGCTTGAGCAGTCACATCGGTATGAATCAGCAACTCAGCTTGGCGGATAAATCCTTCCCAATTATTGGTTTGCAGCGTGTTTTCTAAGGTTTGCGCCATGGTATTTTCATCCCATGCCGAGGTGAAGTTTGCGCTAAAACCTGTTTGAATAATAATACTCGACATCGCTTTACGGTTGTTTTGACCTAAATCTTTCCATAGCTCAAATTGGAGCTTAGTGCGTGCATTGCCTTTAAGATAAGGGGCCAATAACACCACAGATTTTACATATTCTGGGTATTCTGCTGCGATATAAGTCGAAACACTGGTGCCTAATGAAAAGCCAATTAAATCAAATGGCACAGCATCGGCAGCTTTTGCCGCTGCAATCACTTGTTCTGCCAATTGAGCAGTGCTTAAAGGCTGGCCCTCATCGGTTGTTTCACCTGAACCCGAATAGTTTGGACGAACCACTTTATAGTGCGGGGCAAGAAATTCAACAAAATGCCCCCAGTTCGACTCGGAGTTTGCGCCTGCGCCATGCACCAGCACGATGTTTAATGGGCCGTCGCCATCAACGCTATAGGAGATTTTTGCATTTTCGATTGTTGTAAATAAGTTCATTCGTTGTACATTCTCATGTGTTTGGAATGAAATCACTATAAACTCTGACAGCACTGTGAGAGTCAAGGGGGTAAAAATGCAAATTGGTCAATTAGCTAAAAAATCAGGCATCAGTATCCGCATGCTTCGTTATTATGAACATCAAGGATTAATCGTTCCGATGCGCAGTGAGTCAGGCTATCGCATTTATAATGCCAAGGATGAAGAGCGACTTCGCCGTATCCGCATCTTGACCAAGGCAGGGCTGACTTTACAAGCCATCAGCCTGTTACTGCCGTGTATTTCGGTTGAACAACTAGATGTCGATCCTTGTGAACAAGTCATCGATTCGCTGAAAAATGAATTAGACAATATCAATAAAAAAATTGAAAATCTTCAAATCAGTCAGCAGTATTTGTCTGATTATTTAAACATTTTACAGCAAAAAAAGAGCATGTTGACTTAAGTGCATAACGCGTCATGTTTTGGATAAAACACGATTTTCTCAATCATTCTAAAAGCTTGAGCAACTTACTGATGCCATACTCAATATCGGTTTTTTTGACATGATCGCGGGCCAAACTTGAAATGCCAATCAGGAAACTATCAAAGATAGTGGCTAATCCAATGCTGTCTATATCCGTTGATATCTCACCAGATTCGATGCCACGCTGTAGGGTTTGAATAAAGCCTTGGCGGGTTTTATGCCGAGATTGTTGCAATATTTCCGTTACATGCTGGTTCTCTGCAGAAGGCGCCAACACGGTGCTTAAAGCCACCATACAACCCAAAGGATGACTTGGATCATATTGCATATCTAAAGATTGCTGTAAGGCTAAGGCGATCGCGTCTTTCGCAGATAGCGTGTTATCCCACAGCGCCTCAGTTACCGTTGCATAGGTATCGATGTAGTATTGGCTTACTTCTTGAAACAAATTTTCTTTAGAGCCAAAGGCTGCATAAAAACTCGGGGAAGAAATATTGCCCATAGCCACTTTTAGTTGGCTTAAAGACGTTGATTCATAACCATAATTCCAAAATAAAAACATAGCCTGCTTCAATGCCTCATTGCGATCAAACTCTCTAGGACGTCCAGTCTTCGCCATCTCAATTCTCCTGTCACAGAATATTAATATACTAATCGATATAGAAGTCGTTGACAAAAGTCTATTCATTGTTTTTAATTATGTACTGATCGATATATAAGTGTAAGCGCAATTGAAATGGCGCAAAACAATCAGTCAATTAAAAGTGAATAACATGATGAAACAGTTAGAAAATGTATCGCTGGATTCTAAAAATAATGCGCCGATGCCAGTTTTTGCTTTATTGGCACTGGCCATGACTGGCTTTATTTGTATTTTTACCGAAACCATTCCAGCAGGTTTATTACCGCAAATCTCAGCAGGGCTGAATGTTTCTGAAGCCCTAGTGGGACAGTTGATTACGATTTATGCCCTTGGTTCTTTACTGATGGTAATTCCACTCACCATTTGGACACGTGCATGGCCAAGACGCCGTACTTTACTCCTGACGGTATTTGGTTTTTTGCTTTTTAATTCAATTACAGCGCTGTCTGATCATTATATTTTGACTTGTATTTCTCGCTTTGGCGCAGGTGCCGCAGCAGGCTTGGCATGGAGCCTATTGGCAGGTTATGCAAGACGCATGGTCAGTCCAGCTCAGCAAGGCAAAGCTTTAGCGATTGCCATGGTCGGGACACCCATTGCGTTGTCACTGGGCATACCTTTAGGCACTTGGCTGGGGCAGATGATTGGTTGGCAAATGACATTTTTCTTGATGTCTGCTTTGGCGATTGCCTTGGTGATTTGGATCTTTATTGCAGTTCCAGACTTCCCCGGTGAAACAACCCGATCAGAAAATTTAATTTTCAGCGTATTAAAAATACCCGGTGTATTTTCAGTACTGTCAGTGATTGTGACTTGGATGCTGGCACATAACATTTTATATACCTACATTACGCCATTTTTGTCTTTGTCCCATTTGGACACACATGTAGACCAGATTTTATTTTTATTCGGTGCGATGGCTTTACTCAGCATTTGGTTTACAGGTCATTTAATTGATCAGCATCTAACACATTTGGTCATTGCCAGTTTATCGATCTTTTCAGTGATTTCATTGCTCTTAGGACTGTTTTTATTTTCAGCGCCAGTGGTGATTTTTAGTATTGCCATTTGGGGACTGACCTTTGGTGGCGCTGCAACACTTTTACAAACGGCATTAGCACAAGTAGCAGGACAGCATGCCGATGTTGCCTTGTCCATTAATGTGGTGGTTTGGAATGGCGCAATTGCACTGGGCGGTATTTTGGGTGGCTTATTGCTCAATCAATTTGGCGCACAAGTTTTGCCTTGGGTCATGCTGTTGATTTTAGTCGTGGCGTTCATCATTGCGCTTTGTGCCAAGTCGAATGGCTTTAAAACTCAGTATCTCTAAACCCATATTTCTAAAGATGAAACAAACAAAAAACGATTCTAAGTAAACACGAAATGAAGATTTAAACGTTGTTCAGTTTGAGTCAAACGCAACAATCAACAAAGCAGTAAATACACAATCAAAGAGGTTTAATTTTATGAAAAAACTACTACTCGCAACATTTACGTCACTGACTTTAGCTCAATCCGTGATGGCTACACCGCAACTGAATACCACACATGAATTTCCTGTGATGAAGGGATATAGCAGTTATTATGATGATATTGATGGCGTGAAACTGCACTATGTGAAAGGCGGAAAAGGGCCTTTGGTATTTTTAGTTCATGGTTTTGGGCAGTCTTGGTATGAATGGCACCAGCTTATGCCGACTTTAGAAAAAAATTACACAGTTGTTGCGGTCGACTTGCCGGGTCTTGGGCTTTCTCAGCCGCCAAAATCTTTTAAAGGTTCAGATGTATCTGAAATCTTATATAAGTTGGCAACAAAATTAAGCAATGATCAGCCGTTTTATTTGGTTGCACATGATATTGGCATTTGGAATAGCTATCCAATGGCAGTGAAGCATCAAGATAAAATTAAAAAATTGGTGTTTATGGAAGCGCCGATTCCAGACAAAAGCATGTATGAATTCCCTGCATTCTCAGAACAAGGCGAATCATTGGTTTGGCATTTCAGTTTCTTCGCAGCCAAACAAAACCTAGCTGAAACCTTAATTAAAGGACATGAAAAATTCTTTTTAACCCACTTTATTCATGAGCATGCCACCAATAAAACAGTATTTACACCACAAGTGTTAGACATGTATGCCAAGTCGTATTCGAAACCGCATACGCTCAATGCATCATTTGAATATTACCGTTCTCTGAATGATTCAATTAAAGAGAATGAAAGCATTTCCAAAACCAAATTGAATATGCCAGTGCTTGCGATTGGCGGAGGCGGTCATGGTGGTATGGGGCAATTCCAAGTAGATCAAATGAAGCAATATGCGACCAATGTGACGGGTAAAGTGATTCCAAATTGTGGTCATTGGTTACCTGAAGAGTGTGCGCCTGAACTGAATAAAACTGTGGGTGACTTTTTAAATGCCAAGTAAACACTAAGGATAAAACAACAAGGCTTAACATCAAGGCATCAGGTTTTTAGCTTGATGTGTCCATTTGAATGCATCAAAACATGACCAGTTCAAATGAAGTCGATTTAAATAAGCTGTGGCTGAGTCTGATGAACTCAGCCATTGTTATGATGATCTTGATTGATTTGCTATTTTTTAAGTGGAATATTTACGGCAAGATAGACTTTATTTTGTATTTATTCAGTGCAAATACGCGCAACAAATTTGTATTTCATTATAAAAAATCATGCCCTTGATGTAAGATAAAATCCATTACAGAGTATATGTATTTCGAGTGAATTTCCTAAATTCGAATACTTGATAAAAAAGGAAGTAAGCATGCAGCAAGAAGTCATCATTGTCGGTGGTGGTATGGTCGGTTTAAGTCTGGCACTCATGTTGGCAAAGGCAAACATTGGGGTAAAACTTTTAGAAGCCATTAAATACCCAAATTATGATGATGCAAACCTTGCGCCTTATCACTCGAGTTTTGATGCACGAAACAGCGCTTTATCACGCCGCAGCGTACAAATTTATCAAGAATTGGGCTTGTGGGATGCATTACAAGAACATGCAGTTCCGATCTTAGAAGTGAACATTACAGAACAAGGTAGTTTTGGTAAGGCACGTTTACTCGCAGATCAAGAGAAAGTCGAAAGCTTTGGACAAGTGATTGAAAATGCATGGTTAGGCCGTGTACTCCTTACGGAAGTTAAACAAGAACCATTGATTGAACTGATTGATGGTGTGCAAGTGACTTCACTCACGCAAGATGCAGACTTTGCTTATATTGAAGCTAAGCGTGGCGATTATACCCATAAATTACAAGCAAAAATCGTGATTGCAGCAGATGGTCGTGACTCATTTTGCCGTAAAGCCCTAGGCGTTGGCGCATCAGAACATGACTATGACCAAGTTGCGATTGTAACGACGGTACAAACTTCTAAACCGCATGGTCATGTAGGCTTTGAGCGCTTTAGTCCATTGGGGCCATTGGCATTATTGCCATTGCCAGGTGAATACCGCCGTTCAGTGGTATGGCCTGTTCCGAAAGGCACAGAACATGAATGGATTGGCGAAGACAAAGACCAACATTTCCTAGATGCTTTACAAGAAACCTACGGCGATCGTGCAGGAAAATTCCAAAAAACCGGTAAACGCTTTAGCTTTCCTTTGTCACAAGTGCTTGCAGAAAAACAAGCAGTGGGCCGTGTGGTATTAATGGGCAATGCTGCACATACCATTCACCCAGTTGCAGGTCAGGGCTTTAACCTGTGCATGCGAGATGCGCATGTCTTGGTGCGTTATTTAACTGAGCAAGTGGAAAAAAATGCCGATTTAGGCGAAGCAAATATGCTACAAGACTACGAAAAATCACGTCTCAAAGATCAGCAACGTGTCATTAAGTTCTGTGATTCTGTGGTACGTGGCTTTAGTAATCAAAATCCTATGCTGAAATTGATTCGCAACACAGGTTTAATGTGCTTTGAAAATATTCCGGGCATGAAGCAACTCGTAGCCAATTATGCGATGGGATTAAAATCATGAGTACATCAACACATGTTCTTGATGCTGTAATTGTCGGTGGCGGTTTAGTCGGCGGCTTAACGGCATTACTGTTGGCGCAAGGTGGTGTACAAGCAACTGTGCTCGATGCTGCACCTATTTTAGATGCAGAAAAAACTTTAGCTGTAACCAATCCACGTGTATTGGCACTGAGCCAAGCGACTATTCATTTGCTTAAAACTGTAGGGGTATGGGACATATTGGCCCGTCAGCAACCTTATACAGGCATGCAAGTGTGGAATAAAAACGGCTATGGTGAAATTAACTTTGGTACATCGTCAGAGCAAACACCAAAAGTTGAACATGCCCTCGGTTCAATGGTGGAGCCGAGTATTTTGAATCTGGCTATTCAGCAAAAAATGTTAGCTACGCTTCACGATTACCGAACTCAAGTGAAAGTAAAACGCATTGAGCGCGGTGTAGGTGTTTGGTTAGTACACTTGGCAGATGGCACAACGCTACAGACCAAACTGCTGATTGGTGCAGATGGTGCAAACTCATTTGTTCGTGAGCAAGCTTTTATTGAGCTGGATGTACATGACTATAAACAAGCAGGTTTAAGCTGTGGTATTCGTACGGCACAAAAAAATGCGCATGTTGCCCGTCAAATTTTCTTAGAAACTGGGCCTTTGGCGTTTTTACCCATGACCAGTTTAAAAGCTGAAGAAAATGGCCATTGGCAATCTATTGTGTGGACCTTGCCAGATGATTATGCAGAAGAATATGCCAAGCTATCCGATGCTGAATTTACAGCATTGCTCACTCGTGAAAGCCATCACATGCTGGGTGAAGTTTTAGAGGCAACAGCGCGGGCAACTTTTCCATTGAAAGCTCGTGCTGCACAGCAATATGTGCAAGATGGCTTGGCCCTCATTGGTGATGCTGCCCATGTGATACATCCATTGGCAGGTCAGGGTGTGAATATTGGTTGCTTAGATGCGGCCGTGTTATGTGATGTACTATTACATGACAAAGCGCGTGGCGTGTGGGCACATGAGCAAAGCCTCAAGCGTTATGAGCACCGCCGTAAAGGACAAAACGATGCCATGATGCATAGTATGTCTGCGATTGGTTGGATGGAAACCACACAACTTTTCCCTGTGGTCTGGGCGCGCAATTTTGGATTAAAGCAGGTTGAAAAATTACCAATGCTCAAAGATGCTTTTATGTCTCAAGCCAATGGCTTAGGGCTTTTAAAAGATACGCGTTATTCGGCTTAGCCTAAATTTGATATTTTTTAATCAATTGTTCATACAAGATTACGATTTTGGTTAAAAAAAATACAATTTTTTGATATTAGCCTCTAGGCGAAAAGCTCAGAGATTGCTAAATTCCTTCTAAATTGAGATTTAAATTTTACTTAAACATACAAGTCATTGGTGGGGAGATTTAAGATGACGGATATGAATGATTATGATGATGCAGAAGATTCTGCAGTTGATGATGATGAAGCGAAAGCCGCTGAAAAAGGTGCGTCAGATAGCGAAGATAGTGCATCAGACACAGATGTTGCCGAAGCGGAAACACTCACTGTAACGGCGAAGCAAAAGCAACGCGATGCTTTAGAAGATGAAGTCGCTGCGTTCTTAGCGCGTGGTGGTCGTATTACTGAAGTGCCACCAGACGAATCTGCGTCACGCGATTAAGTGCCAAAAAAGCCAAAAAACACCGCATTATGCGGTGTTTTTTTTCCTCATATTTTATCTGTTGTAGTGTTACGGTCGGACGAGTATGAGTGTTTTTTTGAATATTTGCGCCAAAGTGCAAATAAGGGATACAAGACCAAATGTGCGAATAAAAGAAACATACAATTGATAATAAAAGCTGCCCAATAGGGCGGTGCATGCATTGCACCCATACATGCAATAAAGCTTTGAAAGATAAGTACAGTACTTAAAAAAAGATAAGCATTATAGCGATGATGTGCCCAAAAAGGAGTGAATTTGAGCACATTGCCGATCAGAAAATAAATGGAATACAGTATACAAACCATAAAAACGGCATCAGGTGACGGGTCGACCAAATCCTCAAAGCGGTAATGTCGATACGGTCGTGTGCTATAAAAACCGATATGTAATAAACCTAAAATCCAAAATAGATTGAATGTGCAAATCGGGAGTACGCTTTTTATCATGATTTTCATGCGTAAAATAATTCTCAGTTTTTGTTTTTAGATAGCGTAAAACAAAATGCAGTAAGGTGACAGTGTAGCAGAATGAAATATTTAGCTTGCACTAGATCAAAACAAGAGAATATCTAAAATTAAAAAAAGCGTATGACTTTATAGGAAATACGCTTTTCATTTCGTTTGGATGTGCTGATGGCATCAGCTCTGCGCATGAAGAATGTTAATCTTCTTGCTGAGTGAGTTCTAAAGCACGTTGATAGGCCACTTTTTTCTTGATACCAGTTAAGTCTGCAGCCAATTGAGAAGCCGCTTTAACTGAAAGGTCTTGGAGCAAGCGTGTTAAAAGCTGATCTAGCTTTTCTTGTTCCAAGTCTTTTTCTTCAGTTGCACCGCCAATCACAAGTACAATTTCACCTTTTTGTTGGTGATGATCAGATTCAACAAAACCAACCAACTCACCCAAAGTCATTTTTTTAATGGTTTCAAATGTTTTGGTAATTTCGCGTGCAAAACCGACTGGACGATCAGCACCAAAGACTTCGGCCATATCTTTTACACAATCTAAAATACGGTGTGGTGCTTCATAAATAATCATGGTTTGTGTTTCGTCTTTCAGCTTATTTAAGGCATTTAGACGTTGTGACTGTTTAGAAGGTAAAAATCCTTCAAAACTAAAGCGGTCACTAGGTAGGCCTACAGCACTGAGGGCTGCAATGGCTGCACAGGCACCCGGTACAGGAATGACTTGGATGCCTTGTTCCTGAGCTGCACGAACTAGCTTAAAGCCAGGGTCACTAATCAGCGGTGTACCTGCATCACTAATCAGCGCCATGTTTTCACCATTCAACAAACGCTGAATAAGCTGTTCAATTTTATTGCTTTCATTGTGCTCATGACATGCAGTCAAAGGTGTTGGAATATTAAAGTGTTTGAGCAATTGTGCAGAAGTTCGTGTATCCTCAGCGGCAATAATATGAACAGACTTCAAAACGTTAATTGCACGATAACTAATATCATCTAAGTGCCCGATTGGAGTCGCAACAACAAATAACTGAGCACTCATAGGTTTCTCCATGTGGAATATAAGACCAAATAATAAAAATAAAATACTTGTGACCACCATTTTGGTGGGGGCAGTATCTTATGCCCAAGCAGAGGTATTGGTTATTTTACCTGAATCTGGCCCTATGGCGCGAGCTGCAAACAGTATTAAGCAAGGTTTCATGAGTGCTTATCAGGCATCAGGCTCAAAAGTGCCTGTAAAATTCGTAAATACTGATCAGACAAGTATGCCTGCACTATTGAAAAAAAATGTGAACGCCAAAACGCAAATGATTGTTGGGCCGTTGGCGAGATCAGAAGTGGATGCGCTTATTAAAGCAAAGCCGAAATTAAAAGTCTTGGCCTTAAATGAAGGGACATTGCAGGCAAGCAATGTGCTACAATTTAGCCTTGCAAAAAAAGATGATGCCAGCGCATTAGCCCGCGTGATGAAACAAGATCAGATCGAAGATATTTTAGTGCTGCGTCAGTCTGGAACAGAGTCTGAAAATGAACTATTTTTAATGGCCTTAATGACGAAAACTGAATTACCCATCCATGTGCTCGAACAGCAGCCGAAAACATTAAAAAAAGGCCAAGCCCTCGTATTACTTGGTAATAATGAATGGTTACTTAGTTTGAAGTCATTGCCGAAAAAAAATATTTACACTTTATCGAATGCCTTAGAGCAGCATAAACCTTTACCACTCGGGATAAAGTTTTGCGATGCACCAGCCTTGTTTGAACCCGATTGGGAAGATATGAAGCACGCATACGCACAACAAGCTGTAGGCTTGCCATACCAGCGCTTATTGGCCTTTGGCGGCGATGCATGGCAAATCAGTGCACTGTATTTAAAAACACCCAAAATGAAAACGGCCAATTTTGAAGGACGAACTGGGCAACTTAGTCTGAATGGGAACCAAATTCAGCGGATACCACATTGTTATGCCTATCAGGCCAAAGGGTTAAAGCAGGTTTAATGACTTTTTGATAACTGAAAAAACAAGATTTAATACATCGAGACTAAGTAGAAAAATGTGAGCTGAGCACCTTAAATGACACAGGCAAAGAAGTTAGGCCAATGGGCTGAAACTGAAGCAGTTAAAATTGCACACGAAGCGGGTTATACCTTAGTCCAAGCAAATTATCATAGTCGTTATGGTGAAATAGATTTAATTGTGCAAAAGGACCAAGACTTGGTATTTATTGAAGTCAAAGCACGATCACAAACCCATTATGCACAGGCAAGTGAAACCGTATCACTTAGCAAACAGCGCAAACTCATGCAAACGGCCTTAATATTTTTACAGCAATCACCACAATACAACGCATGTTATTGCCGTTTTGACGTGATTTGTTTTGATTTTTATCAACACTTTGCAAAATCCATACAGTATGACTTTTCAAAATGCCCTTATGATCAGCAGTGGATAGAAAATGCTTTTACTTTTGAGCAAGAGTTTATTACTCTTTGAACAAAATATACTGTGTAAATGCATAGATAGAATACGATCAAAAAATAGTGAAGGAGTCTTGCTGAGTGCTTAAACGTATTGCAATGACAATGTTTTGTGTAGCAAGTTTATCTGGCTGTGCAAGTTTTATTTCTGGTGGTACAGGGAGTGCACCTGTAGGTACGGAAAATGGCGCACGTTCTTTGGGTCAGGTCTTTATAGACTCATCTATTGTGCGCACTGCAAAAATTAACTTATATAAGCTCGACACACGCTTTAAGCAGTCACGTGTCAATATTGAAAGTTTTCATGGCAATGTTTTGCTCACTGGCCAAGTACCAGACCAAGCTTTAAAGCAACTGGCTGAAGACAATGTCAGAGCCATGAGCGATGTAAAAACCATTCATAATTATATTACTGTAGGCAATCAAATTAGCTACGGCACTATTATGCAAGATACAGCAGTGACTGCGAATACACGTGCATTATTGATGAAAGCGCCAGTGGTTGCTGAAAGCAAAGTGCATGTGCATACCGAAGATGCAGTATTGTACGTAATGGGACGTTTAAACACGGCTGAGCTGAATGATTTGAATCAAGTGCTCCAGCAAGTGGGGAATGTCACTAAAATTGTGACCCTAATTGATAATGTTGACCAAGTTTCTTCGAGCTCACCTGCGGTTGCATCAAGTTTTGCACCGATGGTGAATGCCGTACCTGATACGCAAACACCTGTTGCAATAGACCCTGATGCAGTAGAACCCAATGCCCCTTAAACAATTTTCGTCACATTTACAGCGTCTTAAAAGCCAACTTGATCAAAAAACAGCGTTGGCTAAAGCTATATATCGAGATTTTCGTATTTATGACTTGGGGAGTTTTGCGCTCAACCGAATGACACCTAAATCGGGCTATACGGTACAACGCAACATTCCCTATGGTTTAAAAGCTCGTCACCGTTTAGATTTGTACAAAGCCAAGCAATTGCGTGATACACAGCCACTATTGGTTTTTGTACATGGTGGGGCTTGGATGCATGGTGATAAAAAAGAATATCACTTTGTGGGTGAGGCCTTTGCTAAAGAAGGCTTTAATGTGGCGGTAATAAATTACCATTTGGCACCTGAGCATATATTTCCAAGTTCAATTGATGATTTAACATTGGCATTGAATTTTTTAAATCAATCGAATCTGAAATTGAATATTGCAGTGGAAAATGTAGTGCTTATGGGGCATTCAGCAGGGGCATTTAATGTGATGTCCGCGCTGTACCATCCTACGCCGTATCGTTTGCAAAATTTGCAGGCTATTCGAGCGATTATTGGCTTGGCTGGGCCTTATCACTTTGATTATAAAGGCGACCCCCTATGTGCGGATGCTTTTGATCAGAACATCCCGTATCAACAAGTGATGCCTTATTACTTTATTGAACAAAACCACGTGAAGCATTATCTGTTTACTGCGGAAAAAGACAATGTAGTCGGCCTAAGTAATAGTACAGATTTAAATGAAAAGCTTTTGGCTTTAGGTAATCACAGCCAATTGATACCTGTGCCTCGTGTAGGGCATATCACGATGATTGGCTCGGTTTCGAGTTTGTTTAGCCGATTCTTTAGTACTAAGCGTCAAATTTTGCAGGCTTTGGACGATGTTTTTAAATAGAGCATCCTAAACTCAGTTTTATTGTGATTAAAAAAACCGCTTCTGATGAGCGGTTTTTTTTCGATACCAGATCAATGATCTACAGGCTTTATAGCCATTCTTTGGTATCGTCAGCCGTGGTTGTACCATGAATGACATGCATAATCATGGCATGTGCGATACTGCCTTTAAATGGAATTTCGGGTAATTGATCAAATTTAAAGAAGGCTGCATCGCTAATTTCTTCTTCTTGTAAGCATAGCTCACCAGATTCATATTCAGCTTTAAATGCAATCATCAGGTTACTAGGGAAGGGCCACGGTTGGCTGGCCAAGTATTGAATATTTTTGATTTTTAAACCGACTTCTTCTTCGGTTTCACGGCGTACTGCATCTTCGAGTGTTTCACCCACTTCTACAAAACCTGCAATTAAGCCGTACATTGGGCGGTATGCTCGTGCATTTTGAGCCAGTAGAATTTCATCTTTACCACGGGTAATAACCGTAATGACACATGGATTAACACGAGGATATTGATGATATTGGCATGCAGGGCAGACCATGGCATATTCAGTGGCATGAACTTCTGTTTTATGGCCACAATGGCTACAAAACTTATGATTACGACGCCATTCTAAAAGTTGAATTGCACGGCTGGCTTGTTCAAACTCTTTGACATTCCACAGCTGTAATAATTGGCGAATGGGAACGAGTTGATAGCCTGCGGGAATTTCATCTTGCTCTGTAAGATCACGGGCAATCACTTGATCACCCGTTTGAAGCCTCAGATCACTTGCTATACTTTCGACACGAGGAAGTTGAAATTGGTCATCAACCAATAATTGCTGTTGTTTAAAAATATAGGCAAGCGATAGATTTGACATTAGGCCACGGCTTTAAGTTTCTCACTACTGTCCAATGCTACCTGAAACATACTATGTAGAACAGGCTGTTTGTTTTTTAAATTTTCAATCAGCATGTCCGCACTTGCAAGGCCATCAAGTAGATGGTTAATTTCAGCTGCTTCAATTGCAGTAGAAGCCTCAACACGCGAAGAAACGAACTGTGCATTGGTATTTAGCGCAGCTTGTCCTGTTTCGGCATTCAGGAACAGCATTGAACCACCAATTTCACGTAATTGAACTGCGACAGGCGCGAGACTCTGTAGGTCATTATTCTGTAAATATTGAACCAGTGTTTCGCTTGCTTGATCAATCAGTGCTTTGGTTTCGTTCAAGAGTACTTCATGTGCTTCATCTAAACGGTCGAGTGAAATATTCATGTTATTTACACGAAGTTGTAGACGGCTAGATGTGTGATGACGCTCTAAAACGCCAATTGAGTTCATGGCAGAAAGAATGCAATTCATTAATTGCTGTGCAAAAGTCTCTTCTTTTAAGATTTCACTTTGGCTTAATGAATTGGCCTGACGTTCTAAATCTTTATATGCTTCATTTAAATTCAGCACTTTAAAGATATTTGCCAGTTCTAACAGCTTCGCTTGAAGTTCCTGAGTTTTTTCAGGCGACATATTTTGGTAATTGAACTCGATATCGTTACGAATTTGCGCCATTTCAGTGGTCACAAGTTCGCTAATCGTGTGCATCGTACCAAAGTCAGGACCATATAAATGACGGCTAAACACTTGTAATTGCATGTCAGTTAATAGGTCTTCACCAATATTTAACTTGCCACGAATGTGCTGAGAAACTTCATCTTCTTGGCTAATACATAGACTTAAGATGTTAGATAAATCAACTAGGCTTGCTTTAAAGCGCTCTGGCGAACTGAAATACTGTGCAATATTGCGCTCAATAGACACCAGTGTGCGTAAACGTGGCTCATTAATCAGCAATTGATCAATTTGATTTAATGCCACAAACACCAAATTCCAATACTGTTTACTTGGGTGCTTTTCTGAAAGGCTGGCTAAATATGTACCTACAATTTTTAATGCTTGTAAGTCGAGCTCGCTTTCTTCTTGCTTAATTAACTTGTTGAGTGACAATTTGTATAAGCGGTGCACATATTTAGATTTTTCTAAAGTCGGTGCTTGAGGAAGATCAAAATCTGGTGTGATGCAATCGAGTAGTGACTCAATGTGTTGACCTTCAGTGGTCATTGGTTTACCCAAGCATGCTTCTAAGCGGTTGAGTGTATCCAACAAAAACTGCGGAATTTTTACTTCGCGTAAGCAAATAAACTCGATGTAACGTTTTAACATGGTGGTGCCTTCGCTGAGTGCGATGACATCTTTGGTTTGAATTGTGGCAGGATTCCCCATGATCTTGCGCATCAATTCTGCTGAGTATTGAGCGATCTTCGCTAAACTTGCCATATCAATTAGTGCAAGTACTTGCGCACATTGTTCAAATTGATTAAGAGCGTCGTCAATACCGAAAGGAAGGGTTTGATCTTCGACTAAAGTGCTGACTGCTGATTCGACCAATTTGATCGAGTTATCAACCTCATTTTTTATTATCAGCAATGCTGTTGGATCAAAATGTATAGAGGTTTGGTAAGACATGGATCTGCACCTTTCCTAGTGTTTTCTCTTGTTTGTGAACCGCCATAAAAGGCGGACCATCTTTTATCTTTAACTATAACGTAAGTGTTAATGTTTTAAATACAAAAATATACTAGGAAATTTAGTTTTTATTTTGCAAAAAGGCAAGGCGTTCCATGTTTTTCTTCAAATTGTTTGATCCAATTCTCATGCGCTTCGAGTTCTTCAGCACTTGGTCGGATCACGGGTAAATCAATTTGAATCGATTGGCGGCTGTTTTCACTCTGCGCATTTTCTGTGTGGGTGAGGGCATCAATATCAAAAGAGACCTGACCACCCGTCATGGCTAAGTATACGTCTGCTAGAATTTCAGCATCGAGCAAGGCGCCGTGGAAAGTACGGTCACGTTGTACAATTTCGTAGCGTCGGCTCAGTGCATCCAACGAGTTTTTTTGCCCTGGGTGTTTGGCTTTGGCCATTGCCAAGGTATCGGTTACGGCACAGACTTCTGAAAGCGCAGGGAAGCCCGCACGTTTAAACTCCATGTCTAAGAAGTTCATATCGAAGCTGGCGTTATGCGCAATAATTTCTGCACCTTTGAGATATTCAAACAGTGCAGGGGCAATTTCTTCGTATAGTGGTTTGTCTTTTAAGAAATCATCACTAATACCGTGGACATTTTCTGAGTCGCCCACGGGTTTAAGTGGCTTGATATAAATATGAATAGAACTACCGGTCAGTTTACGGTTGATCATTTCAATCGCGCCGACTTCAATAATACGGTCGCCATCTTGATAGTAAAAACCTGTGGTTTCGGTATCGAGAATCAGTTGGCGTGGGCCATGCGCTTCAATGCTAGGTGGGGTAACCATAATCATTGGATGCAGACCTTCAGCAGGTAAAATCACTGAACTTGAGTTTGCACTGAATGTGGTTGCAAGTGTGTTATTAGGCTGTGTGTTTTGAATGGACACAGGTGCTTCAGTTGTGTTTAAAGCAGGATCATTTTGCACGGCTTCAGGTGCAGTTTCTGTAACAGCTACAACTTCTGATGGTGGCTCAATTTCCGCTTCCCATTCTGACTCGTCTTCAGGTTCTTCTTCATCACTGCCAAGATCTAAACCAAAGGGATCATTTAAGAGCCAGTCGGGTTCAATTTTTTTTTTCGTTTCAGTTGCAGGAGCTTGTTTGAGCGCTAAAGCAGTGTTTTCTGCACCTAGATTCGCCAGTTGATCCGCCATTTCATTGCCTGGATGTCCTGCATGACCTTTGATCCAGTTCCATTCAATATCACGCCCTTGGCAGGTTGCGTCTAATTTTTTCCAAAGATCTGGGTTTTTGACATCTTTCCAGTTTTTCTTTTTCCAGCCATGAATCCACTCTGTAATGCCTTGTTTGACATAGTTAGAGTCGGTCCAAATCACTAATTTAGCATCTGTTGGGCAGTGCAAAATACCTTCAATGGCTGCCGTAAGTTCCATGCGGTTATTGGTGGTTTCTGCTTCACCACCACAGATTTTTTCCTCAGCATTTTCGCCAATAATATATGCGCCCCAGCCACCCAATCCTGGGTTACCTTTGCAAGCGCCATCGACATAAAGCGTAATTGTCTGAGCCATAAAAACTGAATCCGAATAAAAACATCAAAACTGAATGGCATATTGTATAACGCAAATCCATTCGATAGGTCTATATCAGGCTTATTTTTTAATTTCTTGTAACATTTATACTGAAATAGCGTTAAATTAACGCCTTGTGTCTGCGCCATGCTTCACTACAATGGCATATCAAAAAAAAATTTATACGAGATGTTCGGATTCTTTTATGTATAAACCAAGCAAGAACTGGTACGAGTCGACTTTGCCTGCATTATTCAAAATAACCGTTTTAGGATCGGCACTAGCAACCCTGGGTTTAGTGGGCTGTGCATCCTCGACCACAGCGACAAGTGCGCATAAGTCAAAAGTGGCAGGTTCGTCAGGTTTCTTAGATGCCAATAGCTTGGATGGCTTAGAAGATTTGTTATCTGCAACGGATATGCGTGCAGTGGAAGGTGATCGCCTATTGGTGCTCAAACATGGTGATGTTTGGAAGCGAATGACGGTCGGTTTCAAAATGGATTTAAACCATTGGGATTCGCGTATTGAAGCGCAGCGTGGTTGGTTCGCATCGCGTCAGCCCTATATTGACCGTTTAAGTGCGCGTGCGTCGCGTTATTTGTACCACACTGTAAAAGAAGCTGAACGCCGTGGTATGCCAACCGAGTTGGCGTTATTGCCAGTGATTGAAAGCTCGTATGACCCAGCAGCTACATCGAGTGCAGCAGCTGCGGGCTTATGGCAGTTTATTCCAAGTACAGGCCGTATTTATGGCTTAAAACAAACTACACAGTATGATGGCCGTCGTGATGTGGTGGAATCAACACGTGCAGCCTATGAGTTTTTAGGTAGCTTATATAATCAGTTTGGTTCTTGGGAATTGGCTTTGGCTGCTTACAACGCAGGCCCAGGTCGTATTCAGCAGGCGATTAACCGTAACCAAGCAGCAGGCTTACCAACGGATTATTGGTCATTAAAATTACCACAAGAAACCATGAACTATGTGCCACGCTTTTTGGCTGTTGCACAAATTATTAAAAATCCAAATGCGTATGGTGTGAGTCTTCCGCCGATTGCAAACCGTCCACACTTTAGAGAAGTGAGTGTTGGCGCGGCTAATTTAAATGAAATTTCTTCTGTAACAGGACTCAGCCGTGCGGAACTCTATGCATTGAACCCAGGTCATCGTGGGGATCAAATTGATGCAGCAAGTCCAATGAAGATTTTAATTCCTGCAGATATTAGCCCGTCAGTGGATGCAAAACTGAAAAAGTTATCTTCAGCATCGACAGGTTATTGGGCAGGTGGTGCAGCTTCAAGCCTGCCAAAGAACAACGTGACCATCACACCGTCTAAAGTGACACCGCCTGAGATGAACACGACAGTCATCACACCGTCTAAAGTAGCACCACCGGTGATTACGTCAACTCAAGCAAGCAAAACTACGCCACCAGCGCTAACTGCAAGTACAGTAGCTAAGGGCAAACCGTTGTCGGTAACGCCACAAGGTTCTTCTGCTTTGGCAGCCTTTGCAGCAAATACAGATATTCCAAGTGCACCGCGGATTCCTGTTGCGGTTAGCCCAAGTAAAGCCACGACAGTTAAAGTGACTGCTGAGCCTCCTGTAAGCACCAAAGAGCGTGAACAGATTATGGCGGCCATTAAGGCCGAAGGTGAAAATAAAACGGTTGATGAAGTTTTAAAACCTGTTGCGACTCAAGCAGAGCAAGCTGAGGTGGTTAAAGAGTTAAAAGCTTTGGCGCCACAAGGAACAGAAATTGTTGATCCCTATGATGGCAAAATTAAGCTGACAGCGATTCAAACCAGCCAATCGATTGCAGATCAACAAGGCAAAGAGCTGACCAAAGGCTTCGCTTATCCGAAGAGTGTTGCAGAGCAAACTGGCACTGACTCGGATGAAGCAAAACGCAACCAAGGCAAAAATGTCATTAAAACTGATTCTGAAATTGTTGTCGTAGCACCTAAGGGCAAACGCAGTACATATACCGTGCAGGCGGGTGATACCTTAGCGGTCATTGCCATGAAAAATGGTGTGAACTGGCGTGATGTCGCGAAGTGGAACCAAATGGATGCTGATGCCAAATTGTATGTTGGTACAAGTATTTATTTATATGACGCAAAACCGATTGTTGCTGAAGAGCCGAAAGCAAAAGTACAACCTGAGCATTATGTGGTGAAAGCCAATGATACGTTGACAGGTGTTGCAAGCCAATTTGGCTTGTCGGTAAAACAGCTGGCAGATTTCAATGGTTTAAATACGACTAGCGGTCTATTTGTAGGTCAAAAGTTGGCACTGAAAGAAACACCAGCATCAAAAGCAAAATTAGCTGCTGAAGCTAAAAAAGCTGAAACCGAAAGCAAAGTACAAAAAGTACAAACCAAAGTCTATACGGTGAAGCGTGGTGAATATTTAAAACTAATTGCTGACCGCTATGCTTTATCAAATCAGGAATTAGCAGACCTAACCTCGGGCCTCACAGCAGGCAGTAGTTTAATGGTTGGACAGAAAATTAATGTTCCATTAAACGAAGTTGAAAGTGCTTCAAGCAATTCAAATAAAGTTGAGTCGAAGCCAGAAACAAAGTCTGAACCAAGCTTTAAAACTGAAAGTTATAACGTCCAACGTGGCGATACCCTGTATAGCTTAGCCAACCAAAGCAAGATGACTGTTTCAGATTTTGCCAATTTAAATAATATTGCTGCAACAACCTCTTTACGTATTGGTCAGACGCTTAAAATCCCTGCATTAAATAAAGCACCAGAGCAATATACGGTGCAATCAGGTGATACGCTCAGCGCGATTGCAAATCGCTTTGAACTCAACATGGATGATATTGCGAGTTTAAATGGCTTTAGCCGTAATGCATCTTTGCGAGTAGGTCAGCGTTTAAAACTCACTGGTGAAGTGCCAGTGGCAGTAGTGAAAGCAGATCCACGTAAAGACAGCAAATCGGATACACGTGTAAGTAGTGGCGAAGCCAAAGATACGCATGTAGTGAAAGCGGGTGAAACATTGTCTGCGATTGCGCAAAAGTACCAGCTACAGTTGAGCTATTTAGCGGATTTAAACGGATTGTCACGTAATAGCACAGTACGTGTTGGGCAACGCTTGAAGATTGATGGTGATGTGCCTAAAGTAGAAGTCGATACACCCAAAACGAGTAAAGTAACGACACAGGCGAGCTCATCGTATAGCGGAAGCACTGAAAGCTATACAGTGAAGTCAGGCGAATCACTGAATGCGATTGCAAATCGTACGGGTGTGAGTGTTGCAGACTTGGCTGCGTTGAATAACCTAAATGCGCGTGCAGGTTTACGTGTCGGACAAAAAATTAATGTACCAAAGTTAGTCACGGAATACCGTATTAAACGCGGTGATACCTTGATTGGCTTGGCGAATCGCTATGGTTTGGATACTGCTGCTTTGGCTGATATGAATAATATGCAACCGAGCGCATCATTACGCATTGGTGATGTGATTAAAGTACCTAACTAAGCCAATACCGTGCAGGAAGCAACGTGAATAATTTATTTGCCAAGGGGCATCCTTATGTAATGGCACTTGGATGTGTCATGGCAATACAAGGGGCATGGGCTGCAACGCAGACCACGCCCTATATTGCAATTCATAGTCAGCCTTTATATGCCAACTTAGCGGCCATGCCGTATGCAAATGCTAAAGCGCCTAAAGGCGGTTATTTAAGTACAGCCAGCAATGGCACATTTGATAATCTTAATAGCATGAATGGTAAAGGGAGCTCTGCAGATGGCGTGAATTATCTATTTGATTCACTCATGAGCAGCTCTTTAGATGAGCCAGGGGTGATGTATCCCTTGCTTGCCACTAGTGCAACCTTTGACCCAAAAAAGACTTCGTATGTCATTTTTAATCTGAATCCTAAGGCTAGGTTTAGTGACGGTTCGACCGTTACTGCTGAGGACGTTAAATTCAGTTTTGATGCTTATCAAACCAAGTCAAATCCAGGTTTACAAATGTACTTGGCAGATTTAGCAAAAACAGAAGTGTTGTCTAAGCATCAAGTCAAAATGAGTTTTAAGTCGGACAACAATGCAGAAATGCCACTGATTTTGTCGCAGTTGCCGATTTACTCCAAAAAAGACTGGGCCAAAAAAGATTTTACCCGCATCAGCATGCAGCCGATTTTAGGCTCAGGGCCTTATGTGTTGGATAAAATTGATGCAGGACGTAGCTTGAGCTATAAGCGCAATCCAAACTATTGGGCTAAAGATTTGCCAGTCAACAAAGGCCGTTATAATTTTGATCGTTTAAAGTATGTGTATTACCGTAATTTAGACATTGCCTTTGAAGGGTTTAAGTCGGGTCAATACACCTTGCATGAAGAGTTCACCGCACGAAAATGGGTGACGGCTTATAATTTTCCAGCAGTTAAAGATGGCATGGTGGTGAAATACCGCTTTAAGCACAATAACCCGATTGCGACACAAAGTTTTGTATTTAATACCCGCCGTAGCCCTTTTCAGGATATTCGCCTGCGGCAGGCTTTAACGTATGCCTATGATTTTGAATGGCAAAATAAGGCGCTGTTTTATGGACAATATACACGTCTGCAAAGTTATTTTAGCAATAGTGAATTAGAAGCCAAAGGTGTGCCGTCAGCAGCTGAAATGGCGGTGCTCAAACCCTTGCTGGCAAAACTTGATCCGATTCAACGTACTGGCGTATTAAAAAATTGGAAGTATCCAGTTTCGGATGCCAGTGGCTTTAACCGCAATAATTTATTGATTGCGCGTCAGTTGTTACTCAATGCAGGCTATAAATATAAAAATGGCTATCTGCTGGATAAAAAAGGCCAGACCATTCAGATTGAGTTTTTAATTCATCAAGATGGCTTGCAGCGTACGCTGATGCCATTTGTACGCAATATGAAGCGTTTGGGTATACAGGTGAATATCCGTCAAGTAGATGTACCTCAATATATCGAACGTATGCGTAGCAAAGATTTTGATATGACTACGACGGTAATGCCTCAATCTTTAAGCCCAGGCAATGAACAGGCGCAGTTCTGGGGAAGTGCATCGGCGGATCAGCCTGGGAACTACAATTATGCCGGGATTAAAAATCCAGTCATTGATGCTATGGTCGAACAGGTGATTCGAGCGCCAGATCGGTCAGCCTTGGTGACGCGTACGCGGGTTTTAGATCGTTTGCTACGAGCAGGTTATTATCAAATTCCAACTTATGGCAAAGGAGAAAACTGGCTCGCGTATTGGAATATGTATCAGCAGCCTACAGTCAAGCCAAAGTTATCGACAGGTATAGATTACTGGTGGAGTGACGCAGTGCAAGCGCAAAAGGTTGCTAGCTATTTGCGTAAGCAATAAGCCCAAAGTAAAAGGAATAACATCATGGGCACTTATATTTTAAAACGGCTGTTGCTGATTATCCCAACGCTGTTGGCGATTTTACTGATTAACTTTGTGGTGATTCAGATTGCACCCGGTGGACCAGTAGAACAAGCGATTCAACAGGCTGAGTCTTTTCAGGGGATGGGCACGGGCGGTGGTGGAGAAACTGCACAAGACACCAGCAAATACCAAGGTGCTAAAGGCTTAAGTGAAGAGATGGTGCAAAAGATCGAAGCGCAATATGGTTTCGATCAGCCTGCACATATTCGTTTTTGGAATATGCTCAAAGGTTATGCCACTTTAGATTTTGGCACCAGCTTTTTTAAAGATAAGCCTGTGACCCAATTGTTGTGGGAAAAGCTTCCAGTGTCTTTATCTTTGGGGCTGTGGAGCACGTTGTTGATTTATTTGGTGTCTATTCCATTAGGTATTAAAAAAGCGCGTCAGCATGGCTTAGTTTTTGATAAAGCAACATCGCTTTTGTTAGCTGTGGGCTATGCAATTCCTGCTTTTGCTTTCGCAATTCTGCTGATTGTGTTTTTTGCAGGTGGCTCTTATTTTCAATGGTTCCCATTACAGGGCTTGGTTTCGGAAAACTTTGCTGAATTGAGTCTGTTTGGAAAAATTGCAGACTATTTCTGGCACATGACCTTGCCTTTGCTGGCGATGGTGATTGGCGGTTTTGCAGGGCTGACCTATTTGACCAAATATTCATTTATGGAAGAGCTGAATAAACAATATGTGCTGGCAGCGCGCTCTAAAGGCTTAACTGAGTCTCGTGTGCTGTATGGGCATGTGTTCCGTAATGCCATGTTAATTGTGATTGCGGGCTTACCAGAAGCACTCATTGGCATCTTCTTTGTGGGTAATTTATTTATTGAAATTATTTTCAATTTAGATGGACTCGGCTTGCTTGGCTTTGAAGCCATTGTGCAACGAGATTATCCAGTGATTTTTGGTACCTTATTTATTTTCACCTTGTTGGGCTTAATCCTGCGTTTGATTAGTGATGTGCTGTATCAGGTGATTGATCCGCGGATTAACTTTGAATCACGGGGGGCAAAATAATGTCTCCGATTATGCAGGCACGTTTAAAGCGATTTAAAGCAAATAAATTAGGTTTTGGCTGTTTTATTCTTTTTGCGATTATTTTTGTGCTGTCATTGGGTGCAGAGCTGATTGCCAATGATAAGCCACTGCTGGTGAAATACGGCAGCAGTTTGTATTTGCCAGCTTTTAAAAGCTATCCAGAAACTGAATTTGGCGGTGTATTTGAAACCGAAGCAGATTATAAAGACCCAGCAGTGCAGCAGCTGATTGAAGAAAAAGGCTGGGCTGTGTGGCCCATCAATCATTTTTCTTATCAAACACCCAACTTAGAACTGGCTGTACCTGTGCCGTCAGCACCGACGTCACAAAATTGGCTTGGTACAGATGACCAAGGCCGTGATGTGCTGGCGCGTATTTTATACGGCCTGCGAGTGTCACTGCTGTTCGGTTTTGCTTTAACGTTGGCTTCTGCAGTGCTGGGCATTATTGTTGGTGCGGTGCAGGGCTATTACGGTGGCTGGATTGATTTGATTGGACAGCGGATATTAGAAGTGTGGGGTGGTTTGCCAATGCTGTTCATGGTGATGATTTTGGTCAGCATGTTTACCCCAAGCGTGTACTGGTTGTTTGTCATTATGCTGCTATTTGGCTGGACGGCATTGGTCGGATTGGTACGGGCAGAATTTTTACGCGCGCGTAATTTTGATTATGTACGGGCTGCACGCAGTTTGGGGGTGTCGGACCGAACCATTATTTTTCGGCATATTTTACCTAATGCCATGAGTTCGAGCTTGTCGCAGCTGCCGTTTATGCTCACGGCAAATATTACCGCTTTAACTGCCTTAGATTTTTTGGGTTATGGTTTGCCACCCGATGCAGCTTCTTTAGGTGAGCTACTGTTACAAGGCAAAAATAATTTAAATGCGCCGTGGCTGGCGCTTTCAGGCTTTTTCACTTTGGCAATTGTATTGTCATTATTGATTTATATTGGGGAGGCGGCGCGAGATGCATTCGATCCAAGACGTCAATAAAACACAACAGAACAGCATACTTTCAGTTCAACAGCTGAGCATTCATAACGAAGCACAGTCTTTGGTGCAAAAGCTAAGTTTTGAGCTGGCAGCGGGCGAAACACTGGCCATAGTGGGTGAAAGTGGGTCTGGAAAATCCATTAGCAGTTTGGCTGTATTGGGTTTATTGCCTAAAAATTTACAGCTGAGTGGGCAGGCGCAACTGAATGGTCAAAATCTGCTGACTATGCCTCAGCCTCAGTTGCGGTGTATACGTGGTGATAAAATCGCGATGATTTTTCAAGAGCCAATGACTGCGCTGAATCCGCTACACCGAGTAGAAAAAATTATTGGTGAAAGTCTATTGCTACGTGGTTGGTCGAAAGCCAAAACACGTGAGCGGGTGATTGAACTGCTACATGATGTAGGCATACCAGAACCTGAACAAAAATTAAAGCGCTATCCACACGAGTTATCTGGTGGTCAGCGTCAACGTGTCATGATTGCCATGGCATTGGCGCTCGATCCAGATATTTTAATTGCCGATGAACCGACGACTGCTTTGGATGTGACACTACAGGCGCAAATATTAAAGCTACTCAAATCACTGCAGCAAAGTCGCAAAATGGCGATGATTTTAATCAGCCATGATTTAAATTTGGTGCGTCAATATGCGGATCAAGTGATCGTGATGCATCAAGGCCAAGTTGTGGAACAAGGTGCGGTTGAGCAGATTTTTAATGCACCTGCGCAGAATTACACCAAAGATTTGCTGAATCATGATTTTGGTGAGGCCTTAAGGCTAGATCCACAGCCTGCGGTGCTGGAGTTGTCTGATGTTGGGGTGAAATTTCCCATCAAGCAAGGTCTGCTCAATCGGGTAAAAGATTATTTTGTTGCGGTAGAACCATTAAGCATGGCGCTACAACAGGGGCAGTCGATTGGCATTGTGGGGGAAAGTGGTTCGGGTAAAAGCTCGCTGGCTTTGGCAGTTGCACGTTTAATAGATGCAGATGGGCAAATACTGCTACAAGGCCAAGATCTGAATCGGCTGTCGGAAAAGCAACTGCGTCCGTTGCGTAGTGATTTTCAAATTGTATTTCAAGATCCGTTCAGCAGTTTAAATCCACGTTTAAATGTCGAGCAAACCATTGGTGAAGGTTTGTCGCTCAAGCGGATGTCCAAAGCAGAAATACAGCAGCGTATAGATGAAGCTTTGCAAAAAGTAGAGCTACCCGTGTCGTTTAAATTGCGTTATCCGCATGAGCTATCTGGCGGGCAACGACAACGGATTGCCTTGGCACGGGCGTTGGTGTTGCAGCCGAAAGTGTTAATTTTGGATGAGCCGACTTCTGCGCTTGACCGTACTACACAGCGTGCGATTGTGCGATTACTCCGTCGTTTGCAACAGGAATATCAAATGAGCTATTTGTTTATTAGCCATGACTTGCAAGTGGTGAAAGCACTGTGCCAAAAAGTACTGGTACTGCATCATGCCAAAGTGATGGAGTTTCAAGAAACAGCACAGCTCTTTGCACAGCCACAGACGGATTACACCCGTAAATTGATAGAAGCCAGTCAGTATTAATTGAATTAAGCTAATTTGACAATATAAATTGTCTATCTGCTATTGACGCTGAGTAGAATACGTTTAGAGTAAAAGCACTATTTAAAGAATAATGGAATTTCAAATGAGCCATCTTGCAGAATCGATTCAGATCCGTGGCACGCAATTCAAGAACCGCATTATTAAGGGGGCGATGAGTGAAGCATTGGCAAATACTCAAGGACAGCCGAATCATTTGCATTTTGGTTTGTATGAAGCTTGGGCCAAAGGCGGATTAGGTTGTGCGATTACCGGTAACGTCATGGTCGATTTACGTGCTAAAAATGAGCCAGGCGTAGTCGGGGTTGAGTCTGAACGTGATTTGGCTTTATTAACCCAATGGGCTGAAGTCGGCAAAAAGCATGGCATGGTGCAATTGGTACAGCTATCACATCCTGGTCGCCAATGCCCTAAGGGTTTAAATAAAGAAACTGTGGCACCTTCGGCAGTGCCATTTAGCCCCATGTTAGCCACAACTTTTGGTACGCCACGTGCTCTACGTGAGGATGAAATTTTAGATATCATCCAGCGCTTTGCTACAGCGGCCGCGGTATGTGAAAAAGCGGGTTTTGAAGGTGTACAGTTGCATGGTGCACATGGTTATCTGATTAGCCAGTTTTTATCGCCTTTAACCAATCAGCGTAATGATCAATGAGGTGGATCAGTAGAAAACCGCATGCGTTTTTTATTGGAAATTTATAAAGCCGTTCGTGCAGCAACATCGGATCAGTTTATTATTGCAGTCAAGCTGAACTCAGCAGATTTCCAGCGTGGTGGCATTACTGAAGAAGACGTGATTACCGTGTTTAAAGCGATTGATGCCGCGGGCATTGATTTGATTGAAGTATCGGGTGGTACTTATGAAGCGCCTGCGATGGCGGGTGCGAAAGAGGATAAACGTAAAGCATCGACGATTGCCCGTGAAGCTTATTTCCTAGACTTTGCCGATAAAATCCGTAAAGAAGTGAAATGCCATTTAATGGTAACAGGCGGTTTCCGTACCGTTGAAGGCATGAATGCGGCGCTGGACAGTGGTGCATGTGAGTTTGTGGGCATTGCGCGTCCCTTTGCAGTAGAAACGGCATTGGCAGATCGACTGATTGCTGGGCAAGATGTACGCTATGGCGTAGACAAAATTAAAACAGGTATTCCAATGGTCGACAAAATGGCGATTATGGAAATTATTTGGTATGCCGCGCAATTTAAAGCCATTGGAGAAGGCAAGCAGCCAAATCCAAAACTCTCACCGTTAAAAGTCTTTTTTAAATATTTAAAAGGTAATTTAACTGCGGTGATTAAAGGTCGTGTAAATTCACGTAAATCGGCTTAATCTTAAATTTGTTTTTTTTAAAATTGAAAATCAGCGTGTCAGTGGAATGACATGAACAGTGTAAAGCTTACTGTGTGATTTGCCAATAGCGCTGAAATTCTTCAGCAGACCAGTGTCCTTTCTGTAAAGCAGTTTGGAATGCGGGTCTGCTTTTTATTTGTTTTAAATATTGGGTGAGTGCTGGATAGTCGCTAAATTCTGCATGCGCAAATTCACAGGCCAGTAATGGAAACCATAGTAAAATATCAGCGCTGCTGAATTCGTCTCCAGCCAGCCATGTGTGCTGCGTGAAATGGCGGTTTAGCATCTGCATTTGTTGATCCAGCTCAGGGTTTAAATAAGCACGGTTAAAGGCAGCTTTGAAGGCAAGGCTAACAAAGCGAACACGCCAAGGGGTTTGCTGTGCAATTTGCGCAAAGACCTGTTTTAACGCCAAGTTAGGCATGAAGCTGGCATCGGCAAAGTTTTTATAAAAGCAATAATGCCAATAATCTTGATCTGATGGCAAAACCACAAGTTTTTGTTCGAGCTGGCAGAGGTATTCCGCAATGGCGCTACTTTCGCTTAGCGACTGTATTTTTCCTTGTTTTTTGATCTGCAGAGTTGGAAATTTCATCTTGGCTTGAGGTGCATTTTGATCACAAATATTCAGTTCATAATTTAGGTTTAATTCTTCTAATAGCCAAACAATGCGTTGGGAACGGGAATTGGGTAAATGAAATAATGTGATCTGCATCATTTTTATATGGGTGTGAAATAAAGCACTTTGAGTATCTTTATCTTATGTTGTATGGCCAGCGGATGGCAATTTTTTATAAATGCTTTGGCAATAAAAAAGCCCAAGTCGTAATGCTTGAGCTTTTTGATAAGATGTTGCCATCTTGAATATGGCGTCCCTACGGGGATTCGAACCCCGGTTACCGCCGTGAAAGGGCGATGTCCTAGGCCTCTAGACGATAGGGACAGTACAGAAAGCAAATTTTAAAACCGTTAATTAAAGTCTAAGTTTTTAGACTAAATAATGGCGTCCCTACGGGGATTCGAACCCCGGTTACCGCCGTGAAAGGGCGATGTCCTAGGCCTCTAGACGATAGGGACTTAATAAAATGTACTTCTGAAAATTGGCGTCCCTACGGGGATTCGAACCCCGGTTACCGCCGTGAAAGGGCGATGTCCTAGGCCTCTAGACGATAGGGACGTTTCAGAGGTGGGCGTATAATAGGGTGAAAACAGGGGGGTGTCAAACGCATTTGAAGAAATAATTTCAGTTTTATGTGCTGAGTGCATAAATTTAAAACAATCTTGTAAGAATATGGGAAAAATACATTGTTTTGGGTTAATTTGTGAGCGAATTTAGGATGGCATGAATTACTTCTGGATGCTGTAAATAGCCAGCAATATCGTGTGGGTGTTCAATAGATGTACGAATCTCACGATTTAAAATAGAGGGGCTGAAATCAAAAGGTGATTTTTGTAGTGCTAAAGCTGCTAAAAAATCATCATGCGAATAAAAGTTAATCCAATCTCCTTTGAGTGAAGTAGGTCGCTGAATGGGTTGAGGTAAACGCTTTTGAATGGTTTGAAATGCAAGCGGGCAGCCTAAAGTAATCAAACTGCGGATGTTCATTTCTGGGTGTTCGAGCAGGTAGTGATAGGCAATAACGGAACCCAATGAATGCGCGACAATAATATTCGGTTTGCTGTCATGCAGTTGCTGATGAATGCGCAAATGTACAGCATGCATAAAATGACTATTGGATAAGTATAAATCTGTTTCAACTAAAAACTTATGCAAGAGTGTGGTGTGTAGTTTAGGAAAATCATTCATCCATTGTGCAAAGTGATGTAAGGCATAATCTTTGCTGAGCGCACTAAATTGATGAAACTTTGTGTGAAAATTTGGCTGTGGCTGTGGCTGTGGCTGTTTGGGTTGAATAATTGGTTGTAATGGTGTTTTGATTGTAGACGTTGCTGTGTTTGGTTTCTTTTGTCCATACGTATTGAGATGTAAAAAGGGAAGATGTGGCCAGGTTTGAGGCAGAAGTGTGCTGGCACTAAGTACATTACTGAGATGATAACGTGAGAGTAAATCACCATAAAATGGCATGTGAAAATGTCGTTTTAAGTAGGTGAATGCAACCTGTTGCGGTGTTTGATTGAGTGCTTGTTCAAGCAAGCTGAGCCAGCGCTTTTCAATCGATTGCGCTGTTTCATGCTGCTGGTTCATCCCGTGAATAAAAATAATATTCATCAGTCATTCTCAAGGATATGAGTGCTATTTTAGTTTTAGTATAGATAAAAAAAGAGCAGCCTAGGCTGCTCTAATTTGCTGCTGAATTGTCAGCAAGAATGATACTTACTGTGCATTTTTATTGTGATAAAACGCATAGTAGCTTGCATAACATGCAGCAATAAATGCCAAACAGCCAAAGAAGCTGATGCGCATCGTTGGATCAAACACCATACTGATACAAGTGATGAAGCAGAAAATAAAACCGAGAATCGGCACGATTGGGAACAACGGTGCGGCAAAACCAAGCTCTGATTTGGTATGACCATCTTTATACCATTGGCGGCGGAAGTTGAACTGACTTAAGCAGATACTCATCCATACAACCACCATGGTAAATGCAGCAATACCCAGTAAGTTGGTGAAAATTTCTTCAGGTGCAAATTGCTCAGAGAGCAAGCCAGGCATACCACCAATCATGGTCACAATAACCGCGACGTAAGGGATGCCACGTGAATTCACTTTCGAAAATACAGCGGGCAATTGCTTATTATAAGACAGCGACCACATCATACGAGAGGCTGCAAATAAGCCAGAATTGGCTGCTGACAATAGCGCAGTGATAATCACAAAGCGGATAACGTCTTCAGCATATGGAATACCAATATGCTGGAATACGGTTACAAACGGTGAGCTACTCACTCCATTGTTGCCTAGACCGGCTTCTTGGTGTGGCAATAGGCAGGTAACGACTACAATGGTACCCACAAAGAAAATTAACAAGCGGAAAATTGCTGTGTTAATGGCTTTAGGTACGTTTTTAGCAGGGTCTTTGGTTTCACCAGCAGCAACACCAATCAATTCTGTACCAGAGAATGCGAAGTTCACAATTAACATGGTGGTAAAGATTGGGAAAAGTCCTTCTGGGAACCAGCCTTGAGCAGTTAGGTTATTAAACAGTGGTGCTGTTTCTTGACCTTGGTAGCCAAGCACACCAAAAATAGCCAATAAACCAAGCAAAATAAACGCCACAACCGTAACGACTTTAATTAAAGCGAGCCAGAATTCAGATTCTGCAAACCATTTGGTCGAAATCATATTTAAGGTAAATACAAATGCGCCAAAGATCAGTGTCCACATCCACATGGAACTGTCTGGGAACCATTCCTGCATGAGCAATGCCGCTGCCGTAAATTCTGTTCCAAGCGTGACTGACCACGTGAGCCAGTATAACCATGTGATAGTATAACCCGTGCCCGGTCCAATATAGCGTTTGGCATAAGCACCAAATGAGCCAGACTCAGGCATGTGTACAGCCAGCTCGCCTAAGCAGAGCATGACCATATAGGCGATAATACCGCCTAAAAAGTAAGAGATGATGGCACCTACAGGCCCCGTTTGTGCAATGACTTCACCCGACCCTAAAAATAGGCCTGTTCCGATTGCGCCACCAAGCGAAATCATGACCAGATGTCGAGTACTCATAGCGCGTTTTAAAGGCGCAGAATTGCCCTGATGCGAAGCATCATTCGGAGATGAGTGCATAGGAAAAGATTAAAATATCAAGAGAATGAAGCGAGCTATTGTAGTGAAAAATTGTAAATCTGCAACGAAATAATAGTAATTTTGAATAAGTGCTGATCAGGTGCGATCAAGATATGGCGTCCCTACGGGGATTCGAACCCCGGTTACCGCCGTGAAAGGGCGATGTCCTAGGCCTCTAGACGATAGGGACGTTGCGAGGTGATGCGTATATTAGGGAGTTTTTAAAAAGCTGTCAAACTGGAATTGCGGTAATTTTTAAAATATTGAATTGTTTGATTAAAAAATGAAGGGTATTGAAAAGAATAAGAAAATATTGGCGATAAAAAACGCAGTGAGAACACTGCGTTTAAGTCAAAACCAATCCATTGAGGTATTAATGCTTAATTTTTGTTGTGATATAACCAATAATAACTTGCATAACAGGCAGCCATAAACAGTAGACAGCCAATAAAGCCTGAAAGCATTTCAGGGTCGGCAGCCATACTTAAACCTGTTGCGGTACAGCACACAAAACCAAGGATGGGTACTAAAGGGAACCAAGGCGTTTGAAATTTAAGCTCAGCAACGCTATGACCTTGCTTTAACCACTGGCGGCGGAAGTTAAATTGACTCCAGCAAATACTCATCCACACAATCACCATTGTAAAGGCTGCAACACCCATCAAGTTTTTAAAGATGACATCGGCACCAAATTGCTCGGAAAGTAAACCCGGTAAGCCACCAATCATCGTTACCCAAATGGCAACAACGGGCACACCAGCTTTATTCACTTTGGCAAATACACGAGGCAGTTGCTTTTGAGCGGAAAGTGCCCACATCATACGTGAAGCCGCGTATAAACCTGAGTTAGCCATAGAAAGCAGTGCGGTAATAATCACGAAGCGAATAATGTCTTCAGCATAAGGAATGCCCATGTGCTGGAACACAGATACAAAAGGACTGCTACTTAAGCCACCATGACCGCCAACGTTTAAGCCTGCATCGGTATAGGTAAGTAATGAGCTAATAACGATAATGGTACCCACAAAGAAAATAATCAAACGCCATACTGCAGCATGAATCGCCTTGGGTACGTTCTTTTCAGGGTTCTCGGTTTCGCCTGCAGCAATACCAATCATTTCTGTACCATTAAAGGCAAAGTTCACAATCAGTAATGTGGCAAAGAGTGGAAATAAACCATTCGGTAGCCAGCCATGCTCCGTTAAGTTGTTAAACATAGGAGCTGAGCTATAACCATCAAATGGAATAAAGCCAAAAATACATGAAAAGCCCAGTAAGATGAACACCAGTACAGTGGCAACTTTGACCATTGAAAGCCAAAATTCAGACTCTGCAAAAGCACGTGTTGAGCTTAGATTAGAAATGAGCACGCCCGCTGCGAAGATGAGCGTCCAAAGCCAAATGGAGGTTTGTGGAAACCATTCCTGCACCAATATCGCGGCTGCGGTAAATTCTGTACCTAAGGTTGCTGACCAACCCAGCCAGTACATCCATGAGACCATGTAACCTGTACCCGGGCCAATAT
>NZ_SGSS01000021.1:0-60667 GCF_004209135.1 Acinetobacter sp. WCHAc060006
CTTGGCGACGATATTCAGGTCCATGTTTCTTGCGCTTCCATTCGCTCTCACCTAGAAACTTCATGCCTGTAGAGTCCATGAGTAGATGCAGCCCATCGCTACTTTTTTGGTAGCTGATTGCAATATCAATATGCTTTTGTCTTCTACAAAGCGTACTGTAATCTGGTGCTGTCCAATTTAATCTGCAAAGTATAATCAGACTTTGCACAAAGCCAGTAACCATACGTAAAGACAGACGGAATAAGGATTTAATCATTAAGCAGCATTGGATGGCTGCGTCGGAGTAGGTTTGATTTCGCCCTTGTTTGCCTTTTGATGGCGCATACCATTGCGTAGCAGGATCAAACCAAATGGCAATATTTCCGCGACTCATGAGTGCTCGGTTATATGCGGGCCAATTGGTTGTGCGGTAGATGTTGTGTGTAGGCTTCATGTCTGACAAAGAAATTCAACGGCTTGCAGTTCTGCAAGACGTTCGAGATCATCGTATTACCCAGGTCCGTGCTGCTGAAATCCTGAATCTTTCCACCCGTCAAATTACCCGGTTATTGCAGAAGCTAAAGCAAGACGGTGTTTCAGGCCTGACACATGCCAGTCGTGGTCAACCTGGCCATCGACGCCATGATGAAGCCGTAAAGTCTGAATGCCTTTCCATTATTTCTGAACATCTGCTGGGCTTTGGACCCACCTTGGCGCATGAGAAGCTCAGCAGCATGTTTGACCTGAATATCCCAGTAGAAACGCTTCGGCGCTGGATGACGGCCAATGACCTGTGGATTCCGCGATCCAAGCGCCTGAAACGTCCATATCAGCCTCGATATAACCGCGATTGCTTCGGTGAACTGATCCAGATTGATGGCTCATATCATGACTGGTTTGAAGGTCGTGCTGCTAAATGCTGCTTGCTGGTTTATATTGATGATGCCACTGGAAAGCTGTTGCATCTGCGCTTTTGTGAGGCTGAAACCACCTTTGACTATATGCTTTCGACCAAAGCCTACATTGAGCAATACGGCAAGCCTCTGGCCTTTTATAGCGACAAACATTCGGTATTCAGAGTGAACCAGAAATCCAGTCAGGACAGCCAGATCACACAATTTGGACGAATTCTCAGCGAGTTAAACATTGATATTATCTTTGCCAATTCACCACAAGCCAAAGGGCGTGTGGAACGTGCCAATAGAACACTTCAGGATCGTCTGATCAAGGAAATGCGTCTGGAAGGCATCAGTTCGATTACGGAAGCAAATGCCTGGCTTCCCTGTTTTATTGAGCAGTTCAATCTAAAATTTGCCAAGTGTGCGAGAAATTCCAAGAACTTACATCGCCCTCTAACAGAGTCTGATACTGAGCTGGATGATGTGTTTACCTGGCAGGAACCGCGTAAGGTCACGAGGAGCCTGACCATTACTTATGACAAATGTATTTATCTGATTGAGCCCACAGCGCTGAATTATAAGCTCGCTGGGCAATACATTACCTTCATGGAATATCCAGATGGTACTGTGGCAATCATGCATGAGGGACGAAAGCTCAACTACAGTATTTTTAACAAGTTGGCTGGATTACAGCAGAATGAAGTGGTTGAGAATAAAAGATTAGGCTCAGTTCTGGCCCATATTCAGCAACAACATGAAGAGTTGGAAAAACAAAATAAACGTACTCGTGCCAAGAAAAGTATGCCAAGTCGTAAAGCTCAGAAGGCTGTGATTGAACAAAGAAATTTAAATCCTGTTCTTGACTGTTGTAATTAAAAACAGGACATTTTAAATGGTTTTTCGCATAGACATTTTAATTGGGGAATAACAGTATTGTAAAAACACGTTGTTTTTCATATAGTTAAAATTTTTTAACCGACCTTAAAAACAGTGAAAAGCTGGCTTGGAAACATGTCGGCTTTTTTATGAGCGATTTTGATACTTCTTGCCACTAATTTTGACCAGAAATTACGCTTTTCAACTTGAGTGATACAATTTTGTGATACATTATTGTATATACAAATTTGAATGTTTTTTATGGAACAGTATTTTGAATGGGATGAGGTTAAGAATCGAAAGAATCAGAAAAAGCATGATATCTCTTTTGAAACTGCCAGCCTTGTATTTGAAGATCCTCTTCGAATCTCAATTCAAGACAGACATACCAATGGGGAAGAGCGTTGGCAAACCATTGGTAGGGTAAAAGGCGTACTAATGCTGTTAGTTGCTCACACCATCTTTGATGAAGATGACTGTGAAATCATACGAATTATTAGTGCAAGACAAGTAACCAAAGTGGAGCGAAATCAATATGAGCATGGTTAGATATACACGCAAAGAGCTGAATGAAAACTTCAGTGACAAGCAAGATGCTGAAATTAAACGCTTGCTTGCTAAGGGAGCTGTGCCTGATGATCAATTAGACCTGTCTGATATTCCCGAAATCACCGACTGGAGTAATGCAGTTCGTCACGGACAATTTTATCGTCCAGTCAAGCAACAGACTTCAGTTCGTCTGGATGCTGATGTACTCGCATGGTTGAAATCGCAAGGTAAAGGTTATCAAACACGTATGAACAAAATTTTACGTGAAGCAATGCTGAAAGAATTAAAAAATCATCAATAAAAATGGGAGCAATAGGCTCCCATTTTTATGACTTCACATAACATAATGGATACACAGTCTAGCGATTCAATCGTATTCATGGTGTAAATTGCTTTGTATGTCTATTAGATGGAGGATTCCTAATCCTTGTAAAACGAATAAAAATATTCAATCATTTTTAAGCGAAAGCCATTTCAATGACTTTCGCTTTTTTAAGTATAGTGAGAATTAGAAATATGCCCTAAAAAAGCTGATTATTAAATATGAAAAACAATCATTAGATACATCAGTAGCTTGAAAACACCGAGTGCTTTAGCATTTTTGCATTTGAAACAGAATTTAATTCGTTTTTCATCCTCATTGAGGCTGAAATTTTCTGTCCGTAATCCCAAATCCTGTAATGTATTTTTGAGCTGTTCTTTGTTCTGTGGAGAAAGTTCGAGATGAAGATATTTTTTAGGAAATAAACTGCCGATAAAAGACAGAAATTTTTTCAGTTGCCGCTTTTCATTAAGTCCAAAAATGAATTGAGGTGAATTGGGCTGAACTCTTTCAAGATAAACAGGGTAGATAGCATTGAGCTGTTTTTCATATTTACTGTGTACAGCTACATAGCGTTCTTGGACGTGATGGATGATTTTTTTCTCTTCTTGATTGGTCGGCAACATGCTGACCAATGCATCAGGAGATTTTCTTAAAAAGTCTGTGGTAAATAGCTTAGATGATTTTTTCTGGTTTACACAGGAGGTTTTTAAATGCAATGCTCGAGCACGCAATTTTTGTGCTATTTGAAGTGGAATAGATTCAGGAAGCATCAGATCCTCTTCTTTTTCTACTGCAAGAATGTGATGCAATAGTTCAAAAGTCATCTCTGAGTCATGAGCTCCTAGCATCAGTGAATCAGGTGATTTCTGTTGCCTTTGTTGATATTGATGATCATGTTGCCTGTAACGATCTTTAGTGAGTTGATCAAATAAAAACTGTTTGATCGCCCGTTGCTGAACAGGATATTTAATAGCATCATCATGTTTTAGAATATTAAAATAGGCTTCTTTAGGAAGCGGGCTATGCATTTGATTCAGCTGGTAGCTAATTGCTAGATGCATTAAATGCAGATAGCTTGAACAGGTCGTTTCAGGGGTTAGGTGCCCGGCAAAATGAGAAAGTGCATACCAGGTTTGCTGAGTATTTCTGTTTCGCAACAATGCATAACGGATACGTAATTGCTCATGTGGGCTATAGTCAGTAAATGCATCTGCAAGTGTTGAGTTTTTTAAAATCAGGTAAAGATGATTAAATGCAGAATGGCGCAGACTATGATAAGTAAAATTGTGTTCTCCAAAAACTGGTTGGATCAATTGTTTAAATAGGGAATTCACTTCATTTTCATGAGTTTCTTCTAAGGACTGTTTTAAAAATAGCGGTTGTGCAACTGATTTTCCTTGTTCTTTTAGCAGACGTTTTCTATTCTGACTATATGTTTTAAATGCATGTAATTCGTCGGCTTTAAGTAGATGATGCAGGGGAATTTTGCGGTAAGCTGAGTAGCTTTTTTGATTTTTATTGCGATTGTTGCGAATGGTGAGTATCACAGCATCTTCACTAATAAATAGATCACGTACGAAGACATTCAATGTTTCATTGATCCGTAGTCCGGCTCTGAAACCCAGAATAAAAATCAGTTTAAACATATTTTTATCCTGAACTGAAATACCTTGAGTATTTTCGAGTTGCTCTAGCATATGGTGAAAAATATGGGGCGAGATCAATGCGGTTCTGCAGATTTTTACCTGGATTAAATTATCTAGATCGATAGTGGGTGCGTTAAAAAATAAGGTCTGTTTGTGATGAAACTCCTGTAGGCGTTTTTGTAAAGTCTCTCTAGTTGTTTCTTTCTTTAATAAAAGCATTTCTCCATACATATCTTCAAAATCGGCATTTGAAAATGATGAAATGTCTTTGTTTTGCGTTGCCTGCAGCCAATGGACTGCAAACTGTGAAAACATGGTCTTCAGAGAACTTTGCTTGACCGGCTGAAAATCTGCACGTATAAGCTTGCGCTTAAATCGTTGCTGCTGCTGAATAATATGATTGAGAAGGTCCAGTTGAGGTTCCGTTAATTTTGAGCGTAGAATGCTCCACAGCAGCAAACGTTCCAAGGCTGGAGACTGTTTTTTAGCATATAATTCTATGAGTTGATCGCTATAGTTTTTTGCACGAATAGTTTGACGTATTTCTACTAAAATATCGACTTCATCTAACGTAATAGTGACCGTAGGCTTTTTCTGAGGTTTTTCACAAATATTCTGAACTGTATGGGTAGGCGTGGGTTTAGTAAATAATTCTAATTAGATTAAAAACATTAATTAAATCAACAATAAAAAAGCCCCCATCTTTCGATGAGGGCTTTTTGAATTTGGAGCGGGAAAGGAGACTCGAACTCCCGACCCCAACCTTGGCAAGGTTATGCTCTACCAACTGAGCTATTCCCGCGGAGTCTATCCTGTTTTTTTACTAAAAAACTGAATCGAAAAAAATTTGGAGCGGGAAAGGAGACTCGAACTCCCGACCCCAACCTTGGCAAGGTTATGCTCTACCAACTGAGCTATTCCCGCGGAGTCTATCCAATTTTTTAAATAAAAAACCGAATGAAAAAATTTTGAGCGGGAAAGGAGACTCGAACTCCCGACCCCAACCTTGGCAAGGTTATGCTCTACCAACTGAGCTATTCCCGCATGCCACGTATAATACAGTAAAGCCTTTTTCGGTCAATAGAATTATGCAAAAGCTTGTGTTGTTTGCATAAAATAAAATCAATTTTTGCAATTTTAAGCCGTTTTTTTCAGCGCAGGCTGTTTTTTTCGTCTGTGCGCTGGCGCAATGCCACGAAAGAAGCATGTATACTCAAACGATAAATTTGGATTTTTGGAGTCAGGTCTTGAACTTGGAGCAACAATTGATTGAGCGTTTACAGCAATTAACGCCAAGTCATTTAGAGGTGGTGAACGAATCTGCTGGGCATGGTGGTTATTTCCCAGGTAAAGAGTCACACTTTAAAGCAATCATTGTGAGCGAAGCCTTTAGTGGCTTACGTTTAGTCCAGCGCCACCAAAAAGTATATAGCGCTGCAGGTGACTTATTAGGTGCAGGTAAAATCCATGCTTTGGCAATTCATGCTTTTTTGCCTGAAGAATGGGCAGGACAAGCTACACCGAGCCCAGAATGCGCTCATGCACCGAAAGCGGAATAAGTCACGATGGATACACATTTACTGATTAAAATTGTACACATGAGTGGTGCTGCGTTGGCATGCTTGGCTGTTTTAGTACGTGCATTTACCCTATTCCAAGGGGTACAAGGCAATCAGCCAAACCCCGTAGCACGTAAATTATTTGTTGCGTTACAGCATGGTGCCATGACGCTCATTGCATTGACGGGCATTGTTTTATTGTGGATGAAAAACTTTGATGTGCAGCCTTGGTTTTATGCCAAAGTGGTGCTGTTTTTAGTTTTGTTGTCTTCTTTGGGTAAAGCTTACCGCAAGGGAGATGAGATCTTATTGGTACAACGCCGTGCAGGTCTATTTTTGGCGGTGCTATCTTTAGTTTCAATTATTGGTTTAGTGATTTTAAAGCCAAACTTTGGTTAATTGTCCGACATGATTGGGCAAGCCAAATTGGGTCTTGGTTAAACTAAGACCCATCGATGAATATCAATAATAAAATTTGAGGGGACAACATGCGGACGCGCGTGGTATTTAATCAAAAGGGTGGGGTCGGTAAATCCAGTATTACCGTAAATTTGGCAGCCATTAGTGCTCATCAAGGTCTAAAAACGTTGGTGATCGACTTAGACCCACAAGCCAACTCGAGTCAATATTTGTTAGGCGATGACGCAACTTATTCGGCAGACAAACCCGCACTTGAGCCAAATATTGAAAATTACTTTGAGGACGTTTTAGGCGCACCTCAAAGTAAAGGCCTATTAGGCAATGCCATTGGTTCATTGTTAAAGAATCGTTCCAAAGGTCTAGATGGCTATGTGCATCAATCACCATTTAAAAATTTAGATGTGATTCCTGCCAGCCCAAGTTTAGGTGCTTTGGCGCATGTATTAGAATCTAAGCATAAAATTTATAAGCTCCGCGATGCATTGCAACAGCTAAATGGGCAATATGATCGGATCTTTATTGATACGCCACCTGCATTTAACTTTTTTACCTTATCGGCTTTAATTGCGGCGGATCGTGTATTAATTCCTTTTGATTGCGATGTATTTTCTAAGCGTGCCTTACAAACCCTGATTGAAAACGTGATTGAAACTCAAGATGATCATAATGATCGCTTAGAAATTGAAGGCATTGTCGTCAATCAGTTTCAGGCACAGGCTAAATTACCGCGTGAGGTGGTACAGCAATTAAAGGATGAAGGTTTACCTGTTTTAGAGAGCATGTTGCCACCGTCTATTATTATGAAAGAATCGCATCATAAAAATCAGCCATTGATTCATTTGGCTGCAGAACATAAATTGACGCAAGCCTATCAATTATTGTTCAATGAAATTGAAAAGAAGTAGTTTGAGAACAGAATGAAAGCGATCTATGTCAGCCTTTTGGTTACAAGTACAATGCTCTTAGGTGCTTGTGCAACGACGGTAAAACCAACTTATGTCTCACCAACGCAGTATCAAGCACTGAGTTGCTACCAATTGCAAAGTGAGTACAACCGAATTCAGCAACATTTAAATGATGGTGTACAACCTGCAAAACGTACAGGTATGGGGATCGGGCTTGGTTTAGGCGGTGGTTGGGGAAGTCGCGGTGGCTGGGGTATTGGACCGAGTGTATCTGTGAATATGGGTCAATCATCTAATACCAAAAATACTGAAATTGCTCGTTTAAAAGGGGAGCAAGAAGCGGTATTACAAGCTGCGAATTTTAAAGGTTGTGCAATGGTTCCACGTACAGCAACACCTGCAAAATAATCATTCGATCTGATGCTTGGCCTGTCATGTGCCACAGGCTGAGCATGAGAAAAGTGTAATAAAATTTGTCTTTTTCTTTACATTCTCTTGGCCTCTTTATGGCCAGCTCAGTATTAAATAAAAGCCCCGCTTTAAATTTAAATTATTTCTATAAATCAATATCTTTTAATTATTCTGATATTTTCTTCACCTGCTTCATTTCAATTTTTGAATAGGGCATTGTCTCGCTTTGTGATGGCTTAAATACATTTTTTTGATCGGATGCGTACTTGTTTTTTGTCAATCTTGGCAGATAATGGCGATCGATTTTTGTTGAATTTCTTAGGTTTTATGATTGAGAGTTGGCTTTTTGTATTGGCTGTGATTGCCGTTCTGATGACACCAGGACCGACGAATGCCTTACTAGCAAGCTCAGCGCATCAGCAGGGTGTTGCGAAAACCAGTCTGTTTATTCCTGCACAGTTTTTTGGTTATTTTTATGCCATTAACTTGTGGGCCTTGTTTATTCATTTAAGTTCACCGACTTGGCCACATTTAATCTTAATTTTGCATCTTTTTAGCGTGGGCTATGTATTTTGGCTGGCGTTTCATTTGTGGACAGCTAAACATTTACAGCAACATAATGCGCGTTTTAATGGCATTCGACCGCATCAATTATTTTTTTCGACCTTAAAAAATCCAAAGGCTTTGCTTTTTGCTGCCGGGATTTTTCCACTCAATACATGGGACAATCCGACCAGTTTTATTTTGGTATTTGCGGTTTTTAGCTTAGTGCTCTGTCCAGTTGCGATGTTTTGGATGGCTTTTGGTCGTGCTATTTTGGCGGGAAATTTAAAGCAAATAAAAGCCGATCTTTTATATAAAGGATCGGCCATGCTATTGGTGTTATGTATGTGCCCAGTGATTATGCGATTTTTTTCGGCATAAAGGGCAAGCACTTATGCTGAAGGATTAGACTTTTTCAGCTTTTGGCGAATAAAACCAATGATGCCGGGTAAAACACTGATGATAATGATGCCGAAAATAAGATGAGTAAAGTTATCTTTTACAATCGGCATATTGCCAAATAAATAACCCAATAAAATGAATGAACCTGTCCAGCAGAACGCACCAATGACGTTATAAGTCAGGAAGAATTTGTAATTCATACTGCCTGCACCAGCTACAAAGGGTGCAAAGGTACGCGCAAACGGAATAAAACGCGCAAAAATAATGGTTTTACCACCATGTTTTTCAAAGAATTTTTGTGTTGCAATTAAATGCTGTTTATTAATAAAGCGCGATTCAATTTCAAACACACGTGGGCCAATATATTTACCAATATGATAGTTCAGCGTATCGCCCAACACAGCCGCCATAAACAATAAGATAAACAATACCCAAGGATTCATAGCACCAGTAGATGCAGCCAATGCCCCTGCAGCAAATAATAGACTATCGCCAGGTAAAAACGGCATCACCACAAGGCCAGTTTCTACAAAAATAATCAGGAAAAGAATGGCATAAATCCATCCCCCATAATTACGAATGAATTCGAGTAAATGGGTATCGACATGCAATATAAAATCAATAAGTTCCATGAATATTCAACACATAAAAATGTGGTTTGATGCTATCAGCACCCTTATAGAAAGTCAGTATTAATTACAGACTAATTTATCATTAATTCGTTCTATTTATAGGACGAAGGTTATTAAAAATCAGGTTTATTCCGAAAAGGCAACAAAATAACATAGCCACATCAAATGAATAGATTTTAATCAGGTGAATAAGATGTTAAATCCAAATACTGTGTTGAAAAAGGCGAGTGAAAATCCTGTCGTGAGTGCATTAAGTTCTGTAATAGGGCGCGCACTATTGGCTTTTATTTTTATTATTGCGGGCTGGGGTAAGCTAACGGCTTATCAAGCAACACAAGGTTATATGGAAGCAATGGGTGTTCCTGGTGGCTTATTACCTTTGACTATTTTAATGGAATTGGGTGGAGGCATAGCCATTTTACTGGGCTTACAAACACGTCTTGTTGCATTGGGTTTAGCCGGTTTTAGCATAGTGACGGCGCTTATTTTCCATTCAGGTGCAGAAGACAGCATTAACTTGATGAAAAACTTGGCGATGGCAGGTGGTTTTATCTTCTTGGCACTGCATGGTGCAGGCAAAATTAGTCTAGATGCTTTATTTGAAAAATCATAATAGCATCAGTATCTTATTGCTATATAAGGCGGTCATAAGACCGCTTTAATTTTGCGTATAACATTTACAAAAAGGCACATCTAAGCGGGCAGAATTTTGTTTAGATAGAATTTCAAATGAATACAAATATAGAGACAAAATAATGAATAAATATCGAATAGCATGGGTGCTTGTTGGTTCATTGGCTCTATCTGCACATGCCTTGGCACAACAAGATGTGATACAGACCACTCAGCAAGCAGAGCAACATGCGGTACACGTTGCTGACATTAAACATTTGCCCAATGCAGATGTCGTCCAGCTGACGGGGACTTTGGTTAAACATTTGAATTTAGATAATTATGAATTTAACGATGGGACAGGGTTAATTTTATTAGAAATGAATGAAAAAACATGGAAAGCAGCAGGTATACATGCTGGAGATCAAGTGCATATTGATGCTGAAGTTGCTAAGCATAGCTATAAGCCCACAGGTTTGCATGTCCTAAAAATTGAAAAAGTCACTTGAAAATAATCTTCGTTTGCTGGGCATACCTTTTTGCAAATCATGACTGTCGGTATGTCTCAGCATAAAAGCAGTGTGATGCAAGGAGATTGTTTGTTTTTAGAGCTTGTCCGAATAATGTGCGTTAGCCTGAGAAAAATGATAGAATGGCGCGCTAATCCTTCGTTAGCCTTTCATAGTTGTTTGTCATGACTACCAATACTCAAATTACCGAAGATCGTATCCTCATTTTGGATTTCGGCTCGCAATATAGTCAGTTAATTGCACGTCGCGTACGTGAAGCTGGCGTATATTCTGAAATGTATGCTTTTGATATGTCTGAAGAAGACATTCGCGCATTTAATCCAAACGGTATCATCTTATCAGGTGGCCCAGAAAGCGTTTATGTTGATGGTAGCCCTCGCGCACCTCAAGTTGTGTTTGAGCTTGGTGTTCCTGTTCTAGGGATTTGCTATGGCCTTCAAACCATGTCACAACAACTTGGCGGTAAAGTAGAGCCAGGTGATGTGCATGAATTTGGTTATGCAGAAGTAGATATTCAAGTTCGTGACAAATTGATTGGTGATCTTGAAGATTCTGCAGACAAGCTTAAAGTTTGGATGAGTCATGGCGATAAAGTGACTGCCATTCCAGAAGGCTTCCAAGTCACTGCAAGCACACCAAGCTGCCCATTTGCCATGGTGTCTGACGAAGCGCGTCGTTTCTACGGTATTCAATTCCACCCAGAAGTAACACACACTGCAAAAGGTGCTGAATTACTGTCGAACTTCGTTCACGGTATTTGTGGTTGCCGTAGCTTGTGGAATTCTGAAAACATCATCGATTTACGTGTAGAACAACTCCGCGCACAAATTGGCGATCAAAAAGTTCTTTTAGGTCTTTCAGGTGGTGTTGACTCATCTGTTGTGGCTGCACTTTTACACCGTGCGATTGGCGATCAATTGACATGTGTATTTGTAGATAACGGTTTACTTCGTTTGAACGAAGGCGAACAAGTGATGGACATGTTTGCGAAAAACATGGGTATCCGTGTGATTCGTGCCGATGCTGAAAATCGCTTCTTAACTGCGCTTGCAGGCGAAGTTGATCCTGAGAAAAAGCGTAAAATTATTGGTCATGAGTTTATCGAAGTATTTGCTGAAGAAGCACGTAAGCTTGACGGCGTAAACTTCCTTGCTCAAGGTACAATTTACCCTGACGTGATTGAATCTGCTGCCACTAAAAATGGTAAAGCGCACGTGATTAAATCACACCATAACGTGGGTGGTTTACCAGAAGATTTAGCGTTTGAATTGGTTGAACCAATCCGTGATTTGTTCAAAGACGAAGTACGCCGTTTAGGTACAACTTTAGGTCTTCCGTTTGAGATGCTTTATCGTCACCCATTCCCAGGTCCAGGCCTTGGTGTACGTATCTTGGGTGAAGTGAAGAAAGAATATGCTGACATTTTACGTCTTGCAGATGACATCTTCATGCAAGAGCTTCGTGCAAGCGGTTGGTATGACAAAACTGCGCAAGCATTCGCTGTATTCCAACCTGTTAAATCTGTTGGTGTAGTAGGTGATGGTCGCCGTTATGCATGGGTGATTGCACTTCGTGCAGTTGAAACTGTTGACTTTATGACAGCGCGTTTTGCTCACCTTCCATACGACTTAGTAGATAAAATCTCGACTCGTATCATGAATGAAATTGCTGAAGTTTCGCGTGTTGTTTATGACGTTTCGTCTAAACCGCCTGCAACGATTGAATGGGAGTAAAACTGGGGTTTCACGAAGCACTGCTTCGTGCCAGTTTTACGGCAAAGGCTATGCCTGCGCCAGTGACGGAAATTACTTTTTAAAAAAGGACGCTTAGGCGTCCTTTTTGTTTTTAGCTACCCAGCCTATTGCATCTTCGGGTGGGCTCTCTTCATCGATCCAAATAAATTCTAAACCAACTCCACGGGATTTATCTTTAAATTTGATTAATCGGATTCCATTTATACCAATCTCATTGAGTTTCTCTACAGTTAATAATTCTCTTTTCTTTAATTGAAAAACTTCCCATAAAATCCATTTCCCTAAAATATCTTGATTATTAATAGATTGAATTGCTTTACCTGAATCTTGATTTATATATGATTCAATTACATTACCTGATGGAATAAATTCTAGTTTGAATTTGCGTTGATCTTTAGGTAACGCTAATTGGGAGCTATTTGTTTTAAATGTGCCGATATTTTTACCAAAAAAATTTGGTCTATTTTCATGGAACTCCCTAGATTCAGGAATGGGAATATACATTTCAGTAGGAGAGCGAAAGATTAATTTTTCAATATCTTCTTGAAGAGATTGATTATCAAATTTTGAGATGTAATGGATTAGATCTGAGCGTAAAGTTTTTCTTTTGTTAATATTTTCTTCAGATTGTATCCATGGATTTAACAAAATTTTTTCTAACGATGAAATAATATGATCAAGATCTTCTGTTGAAAGCTCAGTCTTGTATTTTATTTTAAATATATTAATTCTGCTTTTTCTTGGTTTTATAGCTAGTTTAGTGGCTCCATCAAAGGCATTAAAACCGGAACTTGACTCTAACTCTCCATTCTTATTAGGTATCATCCAACTAACGGAATCTATGATTTTTTCATCAATTGTAGGTTCAGGCTTTGTAATGAATGTGGTTGATTGATTACCTAAAAAATTAAATTGATTCAAATTTTCAAAAAAGAAAAAAGGATCTTCGTGATAATTTATATCCCATGTTTCTAAAACAATGTCTTTATTTTTGAAATCCATTAACAATTGACTATCTGATGAGGTATATCGGTAATTATGTTGTCCATCAGTAAAGTCAAAATTTTGAGGATATTTTTTATTTTTATTAATAATTTTAATTTTATTTGAATCAATTGATAAATATGATGTCTCACCAACTTTAATCTGTGGTTTATCTGAGTTTTTGAGTGGCATTAGGACATGATAAATACTTTTGACATCTTGATCTGAACCATTAAATCCTTTAATTTGTGCTCTAGATGATGCAATTCTATTATTTCTTAAAGTTGCAACTTTGATAGCTAGTTGTTTATATAGAGCTTCATTTAATCTATTTGCTTCTTTTTCTGTCAAATCTTTATTATTTTTTTTAATTTGAGAGAGTGTGTCTGTCCAATCATCTGAAGCACTATCACTTTTAAATTGGGCGACTTTTTGATATCCAGTTTTATAACCGAAAGATTTTATCCCTACTAGATATTTTTTTCCATTATCAAGTTTGATAGATGCATCAAATGAAGTATTTGATATATCTTCACTAAGCGCATTAAATGCTCTTTGAAAAGCTGTTTCTTGAAATTTTGAGTTAACAATTGGAGTAATATTTTTATCATCTGATTCAACAGATTTTTGGGAAAAAACTTTACTCAAACTGGCAAAGTTTGTAATCAGTAATTTATATTTTTCTTTTTTTTGGGTTGGAAGTTCAGACCACATCACGATTATTCCAAATTGATGTTGATATTATTTGAAATATAAGAAATTTTAGGGCATAAATATATAAAATTTATTTACGACTCTTGGATTTTTTTAAGAGCCGTAAATATATAAAAGATAAAGATTATGAATTAATTACCTTCAAGATTTGCTCGCCAATCCGTTGAATCAACGGCATTGTGACAGAATTCCCTGCCTGCATATACAGAGCACTATTTGACATTTTTTCAGGGAAAATCATTTGATTGACGGGGTAGCCTTGAAACGCAAAGCACTCTTTTGGTGTAAGTTTACGGATTCCATTATTATCAATCAACAACGGTACGTTATGACCACCTGCACCCATATTTGCTGTTAAAGTCGGGCAAACATTACTTTTATTTTCACGAACATATACACGACGCCACTGATACAAGGTGTCTCGAGAAGTCATGCTTTCACTTAATATTGGATAATACATGTGATCTTGTTTGTAATAATACTTCTGATCTACTTTCTCAGTTTCTAAAAAATCATGAATCGTCTTCGTTAATGGTATCGCTTCAGGAAATTGAAAATCAGCATGATTAGGAACTAGAGTTTCATGAAATGCCACAATAAAAATACGTTCACGATTTTGAGGTACATTGGCATGAATCATACTATTTAAAACTTGAAAATAGACTGCATAACCAAGTTCCTTTAACGTATTTTTAATCACTTCAAAGGTATTGCCTTTATCGTGAGAAACTAAATTTTTAACATTCTCTAAAAAAATAACACGAGGCTGATGTTTCTTTGCAATATCGACAATATCAAAAAATAAGGTCCCACGAGTTTCATTAAAACCTTTTTGATTGCCTGCAATAGAAAATGCTTGGCAGGGGAAGCCACCACATAAAATGTCAAATTGTTCAGGAATTTTAGCTTTAGTTTCGTCTAAAGTGATGTCACCCTCAGGATATTCACCATAATTTTGAAAATATGTTTCTTTTGCATGTTGATTCCATTCACTAGTAAAAACACAACGTCCGTCAAGATTTTGTAATGCCATACGGAAACCACCGACACCTGCAAACAAATCTATAAATTCGAATTTTGGATTTGCTGGTTGAAGAAAAGGTGTTGGGAGTAAATCGGATTGCATGAACAGCTCAATTACAAACTTGTGAAAATTTTGCATTCATTGTAATTAAAAAATTAAAAATATAAAGCAAAAGCCCTGAGTTTATTTTGTATCGGCTAATTCAAAGTTATGTTTTGCACTCTTCAATGCTTTAATTCGTTCTATCGCTTCAGGATTTGGAAAGCTATGGGTTTGATCAGGTTTTTCAGTCATAGATACATCATAGCGAACAATACAATTTCGACCGTTGGCTTTGGCTTGATAGAGAGCAATATCGGCTTGTTTAATGAGCTCATCTAAACTTTGCTCAGGTGATCTGAGTTCAGCCACCCCAACAGAAACAGTGAACTTAAGTTTAACATCGGGTTTTAAATATAACTGAGCTTGAGAGATGCTGAGACGGATTCGCTCTGCAATCATTAAACAGTCGTCAATTTGTGTTTCGGGGATCAGTGCAATAAATTCCTCACCGCCAAAGCGTGCCAAAATATCATGATGACGCATTTCTTTACGCGCTGTATTGGCAATAATCTGTAGGACTTGGTCACCAATATCATGGCCATGCTGATCATTGATTTTTTTAAAATGATCGACATCAAACATCAGTAAGCAGGTGCCTGCCGGTGTAGGCCATTCATGGATTTTGTGCTCAGCGGCATACACAAATTGGCGACGGTTATACAGCTGAGTCAGCTCATCTGTATGTGCAAGGTCATTTAAATTATTCAGATACCATTCGTCTAATAAGGTTCTTAAAAAAGTACGGCGACCATTGAGCGTATTGTTCCAGCTAATATAAAGACTAAACAGACAAATCGGACCAAGGGTGAGTGCAAAAATAATGGCTTGTGGCGCAGACATCAGCATAAGTGCACCAAAGCCTGCAATCACGCAAATGAAAATAGAACAATAAATCGCGGGCTTAAAACTGACTTGTATACATATATTGGCAATCAATACAAAAATTACCGAGGTATATAAGTAATTGTCGCTCCACGGGCTATTGGATTGAAGCAACATATACACCCACAGTGCCGTACTGAGCACTGTACCAATCGGCAGTACCATATCTGCAATTTGAATATTTTTTCGAACACGAATTAAATAAAAACACGCACTCATTACAAAAAATGCCAGTCCTAAGCGAAAGCCTGCGGAATACAGTTGCATGTCTGCAATCACCAGCATATCGGCAAAGTAATACAGCAAGAAAACCAGCTGAGCAATGTAATTGGCTTGAATCAGGAAATGGCGTTGTTGGTAATATTGATAGTCTAAATATGCACGGCGAAAGCAGTCTGGAATAGGCGCGTGTTTATCCCTCAACGCCATTTCAATGACATTGCGATGTTCAGCATTACGTTCTTCTGGTTTGAGTAAATGTAATGTTGATGGGTAGGGCTGAGAAACCCCATTCAGCATAGGCCTTGCTTTTGCCACCATATAATTATTCCTGCGTGGGGCAAGATGTATTGATTATTATGGAAAATAATAAATAAAAGGTATCCCTAGAAATAGGGAATTTATATTTTGTTTTTAACAATATATGCATAAATATTAATCTAAAAACTGAAAAAAATCAGTAGCCAATATGACCATTAATCCGAATACAGCATTAATTTAAATATGTTTTTATATGAATAACTGAATGCGACGGCTGTACTTCTTGCTTGAGTAACTGTGCTCAGAGACGATTGTGATGTCACAAAAATAAGATTGTCCTATTTATAAAATTCAGCATATTAATGGGAGTGTAGCTGAGCGATTCATAAGTCATTAATATAAGCTACATCAACCATCGCTTGAACCTGAATGGGTAAGTTTTAGGATAGAACTATGAGCAATAGCAATTATGATGAAATTTCACACTCTGATGATTGTGAAAAATATGTAAATCAATTTATTCAAAATTTCCCATTACGTCGTGCTGAAATTGGACAAGGTACGGTCATTAAGCGTGCATTACCAAGTCGTCATAAACGCATGATTGGCGCGTGGTGTTTCTTAGATCATGCTGGCCCAGTGGTGTTTCCACAAGGCGATGGCTTAGATGTTGGGCCACATCCACATATTGGCTTACAGACCTTCACTTGGATGATTGAAGGGACCATGATGCATACTGACAGTTTAGGAACGAAGCAGTTGATTCGCCCGCGTCAGGTCAATTTGATGACAGCAGGCTACGGCATTTCACATACTGAAGTGGCGCCCGATACCGAAACTCACATGCATGCCGCACAGTTATGGATTGCTTTGCCTGATGATAAAATCAATATGGCACCACAATTTGATCACTATCCTGAACTTCCTGTTGTGCATCATGATGATGTTGCGATCACGGTCTTAGTGGGTGAGTTTTTAAAGACCAAGTCGCCTGTGGCGGTACATACAGAGCTTTTGGGTGTTGATTTAGAAGCCAAAGACAATAGCCGCACACGTTTGCCATTAAATCCAAAATTTGAATATGGCTTTATGGCTTTGGAAGGCACGGCACACATTAATGGCCATGAATTAACTGCAGACAACATGGTGGTGCTTGAGCCAGGTTTAGAACATGTGGATATTGAAATTCATGCCAACAGCCGTGTGTTGCTATTGGGTGGTGAACCGTTTGAATCACCTATTTTACTGTGGTGGAATTTTGTTGGTCGTACCCAAGAAGAGCTGAGCCTTGCACGTGAACAATGGATAAATGCCGATGCTCGTTTTGGCACAATTCCAGACTATGAAGGCCCACGTCTCGAAGCACCTGTCTTCCCAGATAAAATGCGTGCTTCAAAATAATGAATTGATTGTGTTGAGGTTCAGCTTATAGGCTGAACCTTTCGCTTTGTACAAATAAAACAGCTGGAGAATAACAATGGGATTAATTGCGAGCGCCAAAGTTCAGACTTTAACAGCACCATGGGCTGGTCAAATTACAAGTACTCAACATACTTTACTCACAGATAAGCCAGAATCTTTTGGTGGTGGCGCCACGGGCTTGGCGCCCTATGATTTTATTTGTAGTGGCCTTATTTCATGCACCATGATTACCTTACGTATGTATGCACAGCATAAGGGATTGGAGCTTGGAGAGTTTAGTGTCGAAGCTGAGTTTCATGCCAATAAAGAAGGCAAGGAATGGATTGAACGTAAATTGCATTTTCAAACACCATTGAGTGAAGAGTTACAGCAAAAAGTATTGGCCATTAGCTCGAAAACGCCTGTAACCAAAACTTTACTGCGTAGTGTAGATATCAACACCGTATTGCTTTAAGCTGGAAGGCGGGTAAAAGACTGGTATTTGCACCCAATGTGCGTGCAACCAGTTTTCGGCTTTAAATAACAATAAAAATGAGAGAGGAGTAAGTGAAATGTTGAGGCTGCATCATTTAGAAAAATCACGTTCATTTCGGATTTTGTGGGCTTTGGAAGAGCTGAATCTCGACTATCAAGTAAAATATTATCCTCGGCAGGCCGATTACTCAGGCTCACCTGAATTAAAAAAAATCCATCCTTTGGGAAAAGCACCAGTGCTAGAGCACGATGGCGTGGTGATTGCGGAATCCGCTGTCATTTTAGAGCATGTGCAAGCGCAGTTTGATACAGCCTCAAATTTCAAGCCTACAGAACTTAACGCACAGCAACAGTACCGTTATTGGATGCACTATGCAGAAGGCTCACTGATGCCTTTATTGGTGATGACCTTGGTGATGGAAAAAATGCCGACGCATGTACCTTGGCCGATTCGACCAATTGCCAAGAAAATTGGCGAAGGGGTGAAAGCCGGTTTTGTGGGGGCACGTTTGCCTGCACATATTGAATTTATTGAACAGCACTTAGCACAACATGATTATTTTGCAGATGATTTTAGCTTTGCCGATATTCAAATGAGCTTTCCGCTGATTGCATTACAAGAGCGGACAGGGCGAAGTTATCCGCAAATTCAAGCCTATGTTGAGCGCTTAAAACAGCGCCCAGCGTATCAGCGTGCACTGCAAAAAGAACGTGCTTTAGAGCAATCAGGCAAGCTTTAACTGTAGATATTTAGAAATAAAAAACGGGCGATCTGCCCGTTTTTTTATGTTGAGATCTGCCCGTGTTATACGATGCCGAAAGATTAAGAAACGTGATAAAGACGTTCTTTGGGAAACACCACTTTAAATATTGAACCTTGGTTTTCTTTAGATTCAATTTCGAGGTAGGCCTGATGTTGCATCAGTACGTGTTTTACAATCGCTAAGCCTAATCCTGTGCCACCACTTTGACGGCTACGTGCACTGTCGACGCGATAGAAACGTTCAGTCAAACGTGGTAAGTGTTTAGGGTCAATCCCGATACCCGTATCTTCCACTGTAAAATAACCATGCTCACCATCATCATGCCAGCCCATAGTCACCGTACCGCCTTTTGGAGTGTACTTAATGGCGTTGGTAATGAGGTTGCTAAAGGCGCTGGCCAGTTCACTGTCGGAGCCGATCAAGTCGCAGTGGCTATCGATGTCTAAATTGAGTGTATGGCCATAATCGACGTTATACGCATGCGCATCATCATACAGCTGGCTCATTAAGCTTGGCATTTCAATAATCTGATTTTTAGCAATTTTCTTTTCGTTTTCTAAACGTGATAACAGCAGTAAATCATTGACCAACGCATTCATACGACGGGTTTGTGCCTGCATTAAATCTAAGGCACGTTTCCAACGCGGATTTAAATCTTCTTGATCATTAAAGGTTTCGATATAGCCACTGAGCACTGTGAGGGGAGTTCGTAGCTCGTGGGAAATATTGTCGACAAAGTCTTTACGCATTTGTTCAAGATTGTGCATACGGGTGACGTCATAGGCCACCAGTAAACGACTTTCCCCACCAAAGCGGGTGAGTTTGACTTGCACATAATGATCTTCGAGTACCGAAGATTTCATTTTTAGACCGTCGGGTGCCAAGTCCAAATTATTAAAATATTCAATAAAGCTAGGCTGGCGCAAAATAGTCAAAATATTGCGACCACGGTCGAGTCCTTGAATGCCCAATAGTTTTTCGGCTGCGGGATTCCACCATTCAATTTGGTGCATTTCATCAATTAACACCACCGCTTCAGCTAAAGCGACCAAAGATGATTGTGCACGATCAATCAAGCCCACCATTTCGGCTTGTACAATCCGTTCTTGGCGCTGTGCTCGATAGACATTAAACAACAATGCACCCCAAATTCCATGAAGGTTTGGAGGCACATCGTATGGACGGTTTGAAATCCAGTCATTGACTAAATATAAGGAACGCATTTGCTGGGCAAAAAACAGTGCAAATGCGAGCGAAATACAAATCCAAAAATATCCGATGCCAAAGCCAATCAAGGCTGCAATAAGCAGAAAAAATGCCAGCAAGCGCATGTCTTGCTTGGCAAATGTCCACAGACTGCTATAGCGAAACGCTTTGTGTTCTTGAGCAAGCTCTGGGACCGGGTAGGGTTCGTACATATATTTAAATTAACCTAAAACAGCATCCGCACGGGTAGAAAAACGGTAGCCTGTGCCACGGACAGTTTGTACAAAACGGTCTGCATTGTACGGTTCAAGCACTTTACGTAAACGGCGAATATGAACATCAATGGTGCGGTCTTCAATATACACATTTCCGCCCCAAACTTGGTCTAAAAGTTGAGCACGGGTATAGGCGCGCTCTGGATGAGTCATGAAAAATGCCAATAAGCGGTATTCAGTTGGGCCCATTTCTAAAATATTATTGCCAAAGCTTACACGCTGGCTCATTGGGTCTAATAATAAACCATTGGCATCAATGGTTTTTTCTCCACCTAAAGCATTCGAGCGACGCAGTACTGCTTTAATGCGTGAGACCAATTCACGCGTTGAAAATGGTTTGGTCATGTAATCGTCTGCACCTGCATCGAGACCTTGAACTTTATGGTCTTCTTCACTGCGTGCAGTGAGCATAATGACGGGAATTTCAGAGAGGTTTTCATCTCGTTTTAAGCGACGACATAAGTCGACACCGCTGACACCGCCAGGCATCATCCAATCCAAAAGAATCAGTGCAGGACGTTGGTCAACAATCATCTGATGCGCTTGACGGGCATCTTCAGCTTGCTGACATTGAAAACCTGCCATATCCAAAGAGGTATGGATCATTTCCCGAATCGGGAGTTCATCATCAACAATTAAAATGTAGTCATCTTTCACAGCGCAATACCCTATTTCATGTGTGTTAACGGCTGACCGTCTTATATTTATGACAGGCTTATTACAAAGATTAATTATGACAGTATCATTGCAGAAAAGCCCAAAATGCTGGTTTTTGCAAAGAATTGTGACAATTTTCTATACAATTTTGCTAGATTTCACGCGATGTAGGAAGCAATTGTTCCCCTAGAAATGGGGGCTGTACATCACATGAATATTTTAAATATCAATGGATTCAGAGTTATTTTCTTCTGTGTCAGTAGAAAAAGTATCGAGTAAAGATAAAAACACAATGCTGCAAGATGATAAAACTTGTTCCATCGATTGTTTAAAGCCACTCATGACCCAGCGAATGGCAATTTGTGTGACATAACCATTTAAGCCTGAGGCCACTAAGGAAATTTCGTCCTCAGTTTTTTTAATATGTGGCATGCTCAGCATCACAAAGGCTTGAATCATTTGGTCAAAGCGCGCCATGGTTTCATGAATGGTGGCTTGGTTGTGGAGTTCTTGCACTAACATGGCATCGATATAAATAATGCGTGCCATACGTGGATCATTTTTCAGTGTAGTTAACAGTGCAGTCAGTCCAGATTCGATCATTTTTTTGGGATCAGTGGAGGCCTGAACAATCGCTTGCATAACGTTTTGTTGTAGTTGATCAATCAATTGTAAAAAAATGGTTTGAAATAGATTTTCACTTTTTTTAAATGACTCATAAAAATAGCGTTCAGTCAGCTTGGCTTCATTACAAATGTCTTTGACCGTCACTGAAAAAAAGCCTTGCGTACCATAGGCTTCAATTCCAGCTTCAATCAGTTTTTCACGGCGCTGTTGCTTGCGTTCGGATAGGGATAGACCTTTAAATTGACGTTCTTTGGTCTTTTTTATGGTTGGTGTTGCTACCCGTTTTTCTGTTTCAGTCATCGGCCACATGCGCCCATTTTCAATCTATTCTGGCGCTATCTTAACAACAAATTGGCATTTGACCTATGGTCAGGTGATTGCAATCTGAATGTCTATCGCGTCCTAATATGATATTGACAATATAAATTGTCAAAACTATATTGGATTTAAATTGGTACAGATCAGGCCATTCGGCCCATCATGTTATGCGCATGCACGAAAAAAAGGACAACACATGAAAAATTTTAAAAACAAAGTGGCAGCAATTACAGGCGCAGGTTCTGGTATTGGGCAACAACTGGCAGTTTTATTGGCAAAGCAGGGCTGTCATCTTTCATTAAGTGATGTGAATGAGCAAGGCTTGGCAACAACACTTGAATTAATTAAAGACAGCAATGTGCGTGTAACCACCAAAAAAGTGAATGTGGCTAAACTGGATGAAGTTCGTGCTTGGGCACAAGACACCGTGCAAAATCATGGATCAGTCAACATGATTTTTAACAATGCAGGCGTGGCTTTAGGCTCGACCGTTGAAGGCGCGAGTTATGAAGAACTTGAATGGATTGTTGATATTAACTTTTGGGGCGTTGTGTATGGCACTAAAGAATTTTTACCGCTCATCAAAAAAACCGGTGATGGTCACATCATTAATATTTCAAGCTTGTTTGGCTTAACAGCACAACCGACGCAATCGGCATATAACGCAACTAAATTTGCAGTGCGTGGTTTTACTGAGTCATTGCGTCAAGAGTTGGATATGGAAAACAGTGGCGTGAGCGCGTTGTGTGTACATCCAGGGGGTATTCGTACCAATATCGCCAATGCAGCCAAGATGAATGACAGCTTGAAGAGCTTGGGCATGAACCCTGAAAAGTCTGCAAAATCTTTTAATAAATTATTGCGTTGCCCACCTGAAGAAGCTGCGCGTCAAATTTTAGAAGCGGTGCAAAAAGACAAACGTCGTTTATTGATTGGTAACGATGCAAAAACATTAGATTTAATTCAACGTATTTTACCAACGGGATACCAAAAAATTACCGCTTTGGCGACCAAAATAGGCAAGGGTAAATAAGCCCAGTTTTCAGTCTATGTTGTATAAAAGCCCTGCAATTGCAGGGCTTTTGAGTTTTTAAAGAGGGCATAAATGTAGCCACTTTCGCAGTACAGGAATTTAGTTATCTGAAATCGAGTATAAGAATGTCAAAAAATTGACAGATTGGAATAAGCAAACTGTTCATGATGAGTTCACAGACAAGCAGTCTTAACAATTTTAATAAATGAGGAACTGATCATGGGCTACCAATTTCAACACATTCAAGTTAAACCCATTAATGGGCGTATAGGCGCGGTGATTGAAGGCGTGACACTTTCGGCTGATCTTGAAGATGCCGTTGTTCACGAAATTAATCAGGCTTTACTGCAACATAAAGCGATTTTCTTTAAAGGCCAACAGCATTTAGATGACGCGTCACAAGAAGCATTTGCAGCGCGTTTGGGGACGCCACTCAATCATCCGACTGTGCCCGTGAAAGATGGTTCTGCACATATTTTAGAAATTGATTCACGTGGTGCACGTGCCGATGCATGGCATACAGACATCAGCTTTATTGAAGCTTATCCAAAAGCATCAATTTTACGTAGTGTGGTCGCACCTGAAGTGGGTGGCAATACGGTATGGGCCAATACATCGACCGCTTATGATGATTTGCCAGCAGAGCTGAAAATTTTAGCGGATAGTTTACGAACGGTGCATAGTAATAGCTATGACTATGCAGCAAAAGCCAGCATTCCACCAGAAGTACTGGCACGTTATAAAAACTATTTCAATTCGACAGAATATGAAACAGAGCACCCTTTGGTACGTGTACATCCTGAAACAGGTGAAAAAACCCTATTGCTAGGCAGTTTCTTTAAAAACTTTGTTGGCTATAGTTCGTCTGAATCGCGCCGTTTATATGATTTGTTCCAAAGCTATGTGGAAAAATTAGAAAATATTGTGAGTTGGCGTTGGGATGCAGGTGATATTGCCATTTGGGATAACCGTGCAACACAACATCGTGCAATCAATGATTATGGCGATCAGCATCGTGTGGTGCGCCGTGTCACTTTAGAAGGGGATACGCCAGTAGGTGTAGATGGTCAGCCAAGTAAAGTGCTACGTAAAGATGTGAAAGAAGATATTTCAAATCTACGCTATAGCAGTGAAAACGGCATTTATGAAAAAGCTTCATAAATAAAGCTGTTGTAATGTAAAACTTTGCATTTAATATGCAAAACAATACAGAATTAGTGATTCGATAAGCTTAAGTTATCCATCTAATATAGAATAAAAATATATTGGATGGATTAATTTATGCTTAATTCTGATTTAAATAAAAATATTAAAAATAATGTTTTAAAAAATAATTTCAAAACATTATCTGAATATAAAATTGATGAAATAAATCGACATTCAGTCATTAAGAAATATCAAAAAGGTGATTTGATTTTAAATAAAGAAAACTGTAAGGAATCGATTTACATTTTACTCGATGGGATTATCCAAATTGGATATTTAAGCCCATTGGGGCGTTTTCATGCCTTTAATTATTTTTCTGAAAAAAGCCCAATGAATTTGGCAGTATGCATTAATCAACAAGCCATCGATTATAATTTTTATGCTTTTAATCAGGTGAAAGTATTGCAAATTCCAATGTCATTTTTTGAACAAGAAATTAAAAATAACAATAACTTAATGCATGATGCTTTGAGCATCATTAGCGTGCGCATGCAACAATTACTAGAGCAAATGAAGTTTTTGCAAGTTGCTAATTTACATCAAAAAGTATGTAAGATCATCATTGATCTGTCGCAGCAGTATGGTACGGCGCATCGCTTAGGCACCGAAATTCAATTAAAAATATCGCAACACGATTTGGCCGATTTATTGTCTTCTTCTCGGCAAACGATTAATAAAGAAATTAAACAACTTTCTGAGCGTGGGGTGATTTTTTGGCAGTATGAAAATATTATTGTGAAAGATGATGGTTATTTAAAATCACAGGTAAATTGGATTTAGTTTATATTTTATAAAATAAGATATAAAAATCAATTTTAATTATTTTTTATTATTTAATAAATCGGTCATATTAAATTCCAACTAAAACAACAGGAATTTAAAATGACTATTCAATCCATTAATGTGCGTAACCAAATTAAAGGGACGATTCAAGAAATTGTAAAAGGAGATGTCGTTTCTGAAGTCGATGTGGTGACCGCATCGGGTGTGTTTACTTCAGTAATTACCACGCGCTCTGTCGCGGAATTAGATCTTCAAGTCGGTAGCCAAGTGATTGTGCTGATTAAGTCGACCGATGTGTCACTTGCGAAACTGTAGGTGAACATCGTTTATGAGCCAGTCCATTATTCAACCGATACGTTTAGGTACATTTGCTTTAACGCTTTTAAGTGCAAGCATTGGCATCAGTCATGCCGAAACTGATATTGGTCAATTACAACAACAGGTTGCCCAGTTAGAGCAATCTTTAAAACAATTAAAATCAGAATTGGGTCGTATACAAGGGGGGAGCGCTACTACGCCTAAAGCGGTTTCCGCGGATGGTGCAGATGAGCTGAGTGCAACAGATGATTCAAATGCAGAAGATGATGCCACTGGACAAAATTTTGTGACCCAAGCCGAGCTTCAAGGCCTGCAAAGTGATATTGAAAACTTTAAGTACCAAGTGCAACGTGACCGAGATACCAAAACCGCACTTTCTACTCGCCAGCTGTTAATCAATGGCGTTGTACAAGCTAAGGCATCTTATAGCGATGAAGCACAACTGGTGCAACCGCAAGGGCAAAATACCGGCGCTGCGGTCAATAACCGCCGTTCGTCATTTGACTTGGGTGCGGTGCAAATTGGCTTTGCAGGCAATCTGTTTAAAGACTATGAGCAAGGCAAAAACCTCGACTTTAATTTGCGCTTTGGTACGTCGCCACAAACGGGCACCAACAACAGTTATCTGAATCTGCTGGATGCACAGTTAATTTATAACGCGCTTCCGACTTTAAGTGCCGATACGGGTCGTTTGAGTGTGACTTTGGGCCAGCAACTTCTGCCATTTGGCCAAGAAGTGCAAGCGACTGAAGACTTAAAACCAACCATTAATAATGCGCTGTTTAGCTTGCCGGGCTATGGCTATGGTTTAGCACTGCGTGAAGTGGGCCTGATTGTGCGTGGAGATGCCTTTCCAACCGTGGATTATGGCTATAACTACCGTTCACCAATGTTGAGTTATGCCTTTGGCTTAGTGAATGGCAATGGTGCAAACAAATCAGACGATAACGATGACAAAAACTTTATTGGCCGTCTGCGCTATACCTTGCCTGCTGAGTACAACTCATGGTTGCGTGAACTGAGCTTCGGGGTGTCGTGGTATCAGGGTAAGAGCAACTTGTTTGACACCACAGGTGCTTCAGCCGCCTTTGCAGGTAAAGGCGATGTACTGCGTAAAGGCTTTGATCTTTATTACAACCATCATCCTTTTGGGGTGACCTACGAATATGTGCAGGGTGAAGATCAAACCTTTAATCCACAATCCGCAACTGTGTATAAGCGCGAAAGTGAATCACATACTGGCACATTGTTTTGGAACTTTGGTGAGCAATTTGTTAAAGGTTTTCGCAACCAAGGGCGCTATGACGACTGGTGGCCGAAGTCTTATCAAGCCTTTTACCGTTTTGACAGCATTGACCGTGATAAGAATGCCGTCAATCAAAGCATTGATATTCATAGCTTAGGTTTAAATGCATTTTTTGCAGAAACCACGAAATTCCAAATCAATTTGAATCATGTAAATAACGAAATTAGCAATAAAACCTATAACGAGTTGGTCGCACAGCTCCAATACGGCTTCTAAATTTTTAAAAATAATGAGGAATCATCTCTATGAAAACGTGGTCTAAAATTTTATTTACTAGTGCGATTGCTGTAGCGACGCTGGTGCCTGCAGTACAGGTGTTTGCTGCTGAAGCAAAACCGACGGTAATCCGCCTTGCCTCGCCTTTAGTAGGCTCAGGCAACCGTCCTGTTGGTTATGGTAGTTACTATGCCACGACGCAAACTTTAGGTTTACTAGAAAAAGAATTCCAAAAAGATGGCATAAAAGTCCAGTGGAACAACTTTAAAGGCGCAGGCCCTGCCATTAATGAATCTTATGCCAATGGTTTAGTAGATATTACTTGGCTTGGCGATTTGCCAGCATTAATTGGTAAAGCCAGCCGTTTAGATACCAAATTGATCGCGATTGGTGGCACACATGACAATACCTATTTGGCGGTGCCGCCAAGTTCTCAAGCCAAAACTTGGGCCGACTTAAAAGGCAAACGCATTGGCTTTTTCCGTGGTACAAGTTTGCATTTGGCGCTGTATCAAATTATTAAAAAATATGGCTTGACCGAAAAAGACTTTCGCTTTGTCAATGTGGATGGTGCGGTGGGCTATGCTGCTTTGGCCAGTGGAGATTTAGACGCTATTTTTAGTAATCAGTCTTTATTTCCTGTGGTGGACCGTGGCATTGCCAAAATTATTTATAGCTCTAAAAAAGAGCCGACCAATTTACAAAGCTCAGGCTATGTTTTGGTGAGTTCAAAGTTCGAACAAAAATATCCAGAAACAGTGCAACGAGTTGTGAATGTGCTGGTAAAGCAGGCAGCGTGGGAGTCTGAGCAGAAAAACCGTGAGGCACTCTTCAAGCTGTGGTCGAAATCGGGTCTGTCTTATAGCACCTTTGTACGTGCCAATGAAGGTGTCGATTTAAAGCAACATAGCGATCCTGTGATTGATGCTGCCAGTATTAGCTTGCTTAAGCAAAAACTCAAAGCGGGTCAGGACTTAAAACTGATTCGAGGCAACATTGATGTGGATACATGGGTTGAACCAAAGTATGTCAATAATGCGATCAAGAGCCTGAATCTGCAAAACGTATGGGGTAAATGATCACCCCGCGGGTGAAGGAGAAAAAATGATGCTCAAGGACATAGAACTGGATGCATCCAAGACTGGACTTGAGCAGGTGGCGTCACCTGCATTTAAAAACCTGTACAGTTTTGTGAAAAATAGTAGTGCTTTACGTTGGGTGATTGGGTTGATTTTCCCTGTGCTGTTGCTGTTTTTATGGCAAATCGCAGTGGAAAAAAGCTGGGTTAATCCCTTGCTCTTACCTGCACCTGATTTGATATGGACTGCACTCAAAGATTTATACAGCAGTGGAGAGCTGTGGAGCAATTTAAAAGTCAGCCTGAGCCGTATTGGTTATGGTTTTAGTGCGGGCATTATCGTGGCTTTAGTCTTAGGCCTAACCATGGGGCTATCACGTCGAGCGGAAGCTTATATTTGGCCGACTTTTAAAATTATTAATTTAGTCCCTGTGGTGGGTTGGATTCCCTTGCTCATTTTATTGGTGGGGATTGATGAAGCCTTAAAAATTATTTTAATTGCCAAAGCTACCCTCGTACCGATGACCATTAATGTATTTAAAGGCGTACGCAATATACCGACACAGCTGAGTGAAGTTGCTGAAGTGTACCAGTTAAGCCCGTGGTCTAAATTCAAAAACCTAGTTTTACCTGGTGCATTTCTGAGTTTTATTGGTGGCTTACGCTTATCCCTTGCCAGTGCGTGGGGCACCTTGGTGGCCGTAGAGCTGTTGGCTTCAAGTGAAGGCATTGGTTACGTAATGGTGTATGGACGGCAGATTTTTCAGTTAGATGTTGTATTGGCAACAGTGATTGTCATTGGTCTGGTTGGATTCGTTTTTGATGCCTTGATTCGCTTACTGCAACGTCAGTTCAGCGGATGGAATCAACAAAGTTAAATGGAGAATGATGCATGAGAAAGTTTGATTATCGTGGTGCAGTCATTCCATTGGCTTTGCTACTGATTTGGCAATTGGTCTCGGCTTTAAATTGGGTGGATGCAGCGCTCTTACCTGCACCGAAAGCTGTGTTAGCTGTATTGATTGAGGCTGTCCAATCGGGTGAGCTGTATGAAAATGTCGGGTCGAGTTTATTACGTAATACTGCGGGATTTGTGATTGGCGGTGTGCTCGGAGCTGTGTTGGGTTTGTTATTAGGGCTCAATATTTGGTTAGACCGCATATTTTCACCCACTTTAAATGCCATTAAGCATGTGGCGATTTTTGCATGGATACCCTTAATGATTATGTGGTTTGGCAATGCTGAAAAATCGAAAGTGATTTTTATTGCATTGGTGGTGTTTTATCCCGTGTTTTTTAATACCTACGATGGGGTGAAAAATGTGCCTACTAAAGTGAAAGAAGTCGCGCTCATTTTTAAACTTAACCCTCTACAACGCTTTTTAAAAGTCATTTTACCTGCGGCCGCACCGAGTATTTTTGCAGGTTTGAATATTGCCTTGGTGTTCTCTTGGGTGGCCACAGTTGGGGCGGAATACTTTTTTATCGCCGCGCCTGGGGTAGTGAATCCAATTTTAGACGGCCAAAACCTATTTCAAATGGAAGTCGTGCTGTATGGCATGCTGATTATTGGAGCAGTCGGTCTACTGTTTTCTAAAGCTGCGCAATATTTTGAAAATTACAACCTACGCTGGCGCCAGGATGCCAATAAATAAAACAATGAGGATAGACACATGAATCAAGTCGTTAATTTTTCCAACCCAGTAGCCAGCTCAGTCAAAGGTCAGGTACAGATCCAACAGCTCAACAAGTTTTTCCCTAAAGAGGGTGAGCAATTACAAGTTTTAGAACAAATTAATTTAAATATTCAGTCAGGCGAATTTATTAGTATTGTGGGCAGCAGTGGCTGCGGTAAATCAACATTACTCCGCTTGTTGGTTGGGCTGGACGCTGAGTTTCAGGGCAAAATTTTGATTGATGGCGAGCCAGTTAAGGGCACCAGCTTAGAACGCGGTATTGTGTTTCAAGACCATCGTTTATTTCCATGGCTGAATGTCGAGCAGAACGTGGCATTGGCCCTAGAAAAGAGCACTCTATCTAAGGCAGAAAAGCAAGAGTTAATCGATTATCATCTGGAATTGGTACAGCTCAGTGGCTTTAAAAAGGCCTATCCAAGCCAGCTTTCTGGCGGGATGAGTCAACGTGTTGCGATTGCACGGAGTCTGGTTAATCGACCGCAAATTTTACTATTAGATGAGCCTTTTGGTGCATTAGATGCATTAACCCGTGCCAACTTACAGCAAGAGCTGCAACGAATTTGGCAGACTGAAAAGATCACCAGTATTTTGGTCACACACGATGTTGAAGAAGCGGTTTTACTTGGCGATCGTGTTGTGGTGATGGAGCCACATCCAGGCCGTATTAAGCGTATTGTTAATGTCGATTTGGAGCGTCCACGTAAAGGTGAAGATTTCCGTTTGGCGGCCATTAAAAATGACATCCTACGGGACTTTCAAGATGTTACACAGCATCTGCCACATGAATTGGAGCAGTTTAAAGTGGCATGGTAAGCAGCTCTTCCAAACGTCGATAGCACATTTAAAAGCCCGCAATATGCGGGCTTTTAATACAGCGAGTAATACAGCGAGGATTGGTTTTTTATATTTTACGCTGGCTTAGGATGCCTGCGCTTGTTGATGCTGTATCGCATGTTGGTTTTCAGGACGTTTCAAACCCAAGTTTTCTCGCAGGGTGCTTCCTTCATATTCGGTGCGGAATAAGCCACGACGTTGTAACTCAGGCACAATCAGTTCCACAAAATCAATTAAACCTGCAGGTGTAGACGGCGGTAAAACATTAAATCCATCTGCAGCCTCATTTTCAAACCATTCCTGCAGCTGATCGACCACTTGTTCAGGTGTACCAATTAAAGTCCAATGGCCACGTGCCGAGGCAACGTATTCATATAACTGGCGAATGCTAAACTGATGCTTATGCGCAATATCAATCATCATTTGCTGACGGCTGGTGAAGTTAATTTCACTTTGCTTGAGTTCTGGGAAGGGCGCATCTAAATCGAATTGAGATAAATCAATATGGCCTGCTAGACCAGAAAGCAGTCCCAAGCCTACATCGGGATGAATCAGACTGTTTAAAAGCTGATATTTTTCCTGCGCTTCCTGTTCGGTTTTGGCTACAAATACTGAAACCCCTGGCATGATTTTCAAGTCATCGGCATGGCGGCCGTATTTGGCTAAACGCGATTTCACATCGCGGTAGAAGGCTTGCGCATCGCTCAAGTCTTGTTGCGCGGTAAAAATCACTTCGGCATATTTGGCTGCCAGCTCTCGGCCATCTTCAGACTGCCCAGCTTGTACAATAACTGGATAGCCTTGTGGTGGGCGCGGGACATTTAATGCGCCTTGAACTTGAAAAAATTTGCCACTATGCAAAGGTTCATGCAGTTTACTGGCATCAAAAAATTGTCCGCTGGTTTTGTCATATTTGAAGGCATCATCTTCCCATGAATCCCATAATTTTTGCGTGACCTGAATAAATTCATCGGCACGTTCATAGCGGATGGTTGCATCTGGGTGGGCATGTGTGCCAAAGTTACGGGCAGTGTCGGGCGAAAAAGTGGTGACCACATTCCATGCGGCGCGGCCTTTGCTAATATGGTCTAAAGAGGCATATTTTCGCGCCAGTAGATACGGCTCTTCATAGGTGGTGGATGCAGTGGCAATAAAGCCGATATGTTGGGTGACCGCGGCCAAGGCTGCAAATAAAGTCACAGGTTCAAAGCCTACGGCTTTGTCGGTATAGCCAATGCTACCTTTATGCTGGGATGCGCCGTGGCTCCAGTTGACAGAAAGGCCATCTGCAAGAAAATAAGCGTCAAATAAGCCTTGTTCTGCGGTTTTTGCCAGTTCAATTATATAATCAAGACTGAGGTGATCTTGCGGGCGGGACTGCGGATGTCGCCAGCCTGCAGCATGTTGTGAAGTTGCTGGAATAAAAGCACCCAGTTTAATTTTTCGTTGCGTCATGCGATTTCCCTTATTATTACTATCTATTGATAACAAGGGGTTATAACAAGGAATTTATAGTGTGATAAATACGATAAAATTCAATCCTTATCAAGAATATGCATGAAGCGCTGAACACTGGATTCACAAGTTTTTTAGTCAGAATAAATCCATATAGAGTAGGCGTGTTATACCAGCTTTTGTACCGCTTTCTTTTTCCAGACCAGCTGATAATACAGGCCTTGTAGAATGCAAAGACTCACAAAGGCCAGCGCATAAGCATACCAAATCCCTTTTAAGCCCCACCATTCGCTAAATAAGTAAGCACAAGGCACTTCAATCGCAATAATAGCCACAATATTAATGATCATAGGAACAGTTACCGTACCGCTGGCACGCATGATTGAGGCAAAAATTGCACTGGCACCAAAGAAGATAATCGACCACAGTACAATAAATAGCAGCTCTTGGCCCAATACCACCACCTTTGGATCGGTAATAAACAGCGCCATCAAATATTTAGAGAATAAATAGGCCAGAATCACTAAAGTGCCAGTAAAAAACAAGTTCATCCATAATGCGGTGCGTTTGACTTTATTGAGCAAATTGGCATGCCCAGCACCAATGGCTTGGGCTGCAAATATAGAGGCTGCAATCGAAATAGACAGCGCTGGGAACTGAATATAATTGAGCACCTGATTGACTGCGCCATAAGCGGCTGTGGCATCTGCGCCGTAACGGTTGACCAAACCAACAATCACCAAGCCTGCGACGGAAGTGGTGACCATTTGAATGCCCGTAGGTATGCCTAAGCGTAAAATAATTTTGCTCAGTTCTGGTTGATAGCGGATATGTCGCAATAAGGATGCGTCTAAACGTAGCGGATGTTGCTTTTTGTTTAAATAAATATATAAAAAAATTAGCGCAATCAAAAAGCCGATAGAGGTTGCAATGGCAGGGGCGATAATTCCCAGTTGAGGAAATCCGAATTTACCTGCAATCAGAATAGGGGTAATGATTAAGCCTGTACCAATGGTCATGCCTGAAGCAATCAGTGGAGTTGTACTGTCGCCAACACCACGCAAAATAGAGCTGTAAATAATATAAATAAACAGCAATGGACTTCCTGCCAGCATCCACTGTACATAGGGAATCGACAGATGCAAAACATCGGGAGCAGTACCGAGTGCAAGTAAAATATACTTCGCGCACACGACCCCGAATATAGCAATCAACGTTCCACCAGTCAGAGTCATAAACAGCGTGGTACCCACAACGCGTTGGACTTTTTCTAGATTATTTGCTCCCCATGCCTGACCGACCAACACCGTCGCACCAGAAGAAAGACCAATTACAAAAGCCATCAGACAAAACAAAATTGGGAAAAATACCGACACGGCAGCAATGGCATGCACGCCCAGCATTTGCCCAACAAAGACCGTATTCACTGTGCCAGATAGGTTTTGTAAAATATTGGTGGCAATCAGCGGAATTAGGAAAAATAAAAAAGATTTCCATAAGGTCTGTTGGCTGTCGATGGGCCGATGTTGGGACATGTGCAATCCTGTGCTGTATTTTTTTTAAACTACGGATCTAACCTTAACAGGTCTGGATTAAAAAAAGCTTATTGATCAAATAATTTCATTTGTTGTTTTGCAACCAGCAGTATTGGAGCCAAGCTTATACTTGGCTCAGAATCTCGCCTGCTTGGCGGAGTGTTTGATCCTTTTTAGCAAAGCAAAAACGAATCAAACGTAAGTCTTCAGGAGGCTGTTGGTAAAACACGGAAACAGGAATCGCCACAATTTTATGTTGTTCAGCCAAATATTGGCACATTTCGCTGTCATTCAGGTCGGGTCGAATGGCACTGTAATCGAGGTTTTGAAAATAAGTGCCCGCAGCGGGATGCCATTGAAAACGTGAGTTTTGCAGACCCGCATTAAATAAATCGCGTTTGGCCTGATAAAAGTTTGCAAGTTCTGCAATATGTTCAGGATGCGTTTGCATAAAGTTGGCCAATGCCAGTTGTATGGGGGTAACCCCGCAGAAATTGGTAAATTGATAAACCTGACGAAACAAAGTCATTAAGTTCTTGCAGGCAACACAATAGCCAGTTTTCCACCCCGTGACATGAAAAGTCTTACCAAAGGAGCCCACTACAAAACTGCGTTCACGTAATTCTGCAAAAGACAGTGCAGAATAATGCCGTTGCCCATCATAAATCAGGTGCTCGTAGACCTCATCCGACAGCACAATGATCTGTGTATCTTGAATCAAATCAATTAAGGCGAGCCAATCAGACTTTGCCCAAACTGCACCTGTAGGATTATGCGGTGTATTTACAATAATCATACGAGTTTTGGGGCCAATCGTTTGCCGTACAGCAGACCAATCGACCTCAAAGGTTGGCGCTTTTAGGTTGATGTGAATTGGTATACCACCTGCTAATTTTACACTTGGCGCATAACTGTCATAACTAGGGTCAAAAATAATCACTTCATCGCCCGCATGTACAACAGCTTGAATTGCACTAAAAATGCCTATCGTTGCACCCGGTGTGATGGTGATGTCCGTCATGGGGTCTAAGCTGATTTGATCGCGTTGCTGAAATAAGTTGACCAATTGCTCACGTAGGGCCAAAAGGCCGTCACCTGGTGCATATTGATTAAATCCATCCTGCGTGGCCTGACTTAAAGCATCTAAGAGTGCTGGTGGTGCTGGAAAGTCTGGAAAGCCTTGTGACAGGTTGAGCGCATTTAAGCGTTGTGCCAAAGCACTCATTACACTAAAAATAGTAACGCCCTGCGCAGGGAGTTTGGATTCAATCTGGATCATGCCGATGACATTGATAAATAATGAGATAGCTCAGTTTAGCAGTCTACATCTATGGCTAAAAGCGGAATTAAAGATAATCTTATGCAACGAAATGTCGTTGAATGACTGCATAAAAATGCAAAGTCATATAAAAATCACTAGACTAAAAAAAGTACATTTCTTAGAATGCGCGCATAAATAAAATGAACTCAAAAATTAAAATGCTAAAAACAATCTATTCCCTCATTGAGAATTTTGGCCTTAGTGTACAAAAGCGAGCGCTCCATATTCATTTTTCGAATGAAACACTCAATAGCCAAGTTTTTATCCAACGTATTGATGGTGAACATCGTATTAACCAAGGCCTTAGTGCGAATTTACTTTGCCTATCTACCAATGCACAAATTCCATTAAAGCAGTTTATTGGTAGTCGTGTCGCAATAGATCAAGTGACAGACTTGGGGCAACTCTACCGAACGACGGGCGTGATTACTGCAGCCAGTCAAGGGCAGAGTGATGGGGCTCTAACGGTCTATCAGTTGACTATAGAAGATGCGACAGCTTTATGGCATAAGCGCCGTAATAGCCGTGTGTTTATGAATAAAAGCGTACGTGACATTACGGAAATTTTGTTTAGTGAATGGCAACAAAAAAGTGCCTTATTTGCATCCAGCCTAAGTTTAAATTTAGATGGTCTTAGTCGTGAATACGCCGTACGACCTTTTAGTATGCAAGCCAATGAAAGCGATTATGCTTTTCTTACACGACTTTGGCGTAGTGAAGGCATTAATTGGCTCATTGATGAAAAAGAGCTGACAGTGCCAGTTTCTGCCAGCCCAATGCAAGCACAGGTCTTACGTTTGATCGACCATAATCAAATTTTTTCAGCTTTAGCACGCCAATCAATTCGCTTTCACCGCAGTCATGCGACAGAGCGTATGGATACGGTGACCAGTTTTGTCGCACAGCGTTATTTACAATCGACAGCCATACAAACACAGCGTTGGCAAGCACAGTCTTTAGCACAAGATCAGAGCCATCCACTCTTGAGTGCGCATGTTTATAGTGAACAACATGACAATGAAACCCTCAGTTTAGAGCAGGCATGGACGTTGAGTTCTGCATGGACTACTGATTTAAATGGTGAAGATCAGGCCACGCAAACAAACTCAGCACAATTAGAACAAACCAACGTACAACTGAATCAATATCAAGCATTAACGGCCAAATATTTTGTTGCGCATAGCAGTGTGCGTGATGCACAGGTGGGATATTGGTTTCGTTTAACCGATCATCCCGAAATTGATCAGCATCAGGGCTCAGATTGTGAGTTTTTAATTTTAGGCAAACAGTTTTATAACCAAAACAACTTACCTAAAGATATCGCAATCCAGCTTGAAAGCTTATTAAGCCGCAGTCGTTGGCAAGCGAAAAATCATGAACGCCAAGCCAATGAACTGTATGTGGTGCGCCGTACGATTGCGGTCGTTCCTGAATATGATCCATTACAACATCGCCCGATGGCTTATCCACAACGTGCAAAAGTGGTTGGACCTGAAGGCGAAAGTATTCATGTTGATGCTTGGGGACGCATTAAAGTCCGTTTTAACTTTACCCGAACGGATGATCATAGTCATGACGGCGGTGCAGGCAGCAATGACAATGATACAGACTCGGCTTGGGTGGATGTATTAACGCCATGGGCGGGTGAGGGTTATGGTGCACGTTTTCACCCGCGGATTGGGGAAATCGTGGTAATTGACTTTTTTGAGGGAGATGTCGATCGGCCTTTTGTGGTTGGACGCATCCATGAAGCTGAGCGTCACCAGACCATGTTTGATGTCAAAGGTCAGCTACCAGATACCAAAAAGCTCAGTGGTATACGTTCGCAAGAAGTGGGCGGTAGTGGCTTTAATCAACTGCGCTTTGATGACACAACTGGGCAAATTAGTACGCAGTTACAAAGTAGCCACGCAGCAACACAGCTGAATTTAGGTAATCTGAGTCATCCTAAAGATAAAGAACAAAGCAATGGTCGTGGCGAAGGTTTTGAACTACGCACGGATGCCTTTGGTGCTGTTCGAGCGGGTCGTGGTATGTTGATTAGTACCTATGCGCAGGAAAATGCCATTGCGGACCACTTGGAAGCGGCCAAAGCGCAGACGTTGCTGAGTCAAGGTCAGGAAAGCATGAAAATGCTCAGCAGTATTGCCGTGAAGCAGCAAACAGATGCGTTGAATGTTATAGGTCGTTTGCCAAAACTGATTCAGTCCTTAGAACTTAAAAGTACTTCAGAAGCCTTAATGACAACAGTCGGTTTATTTAAAAATGACTTGGCAGAAGATCCGCTGAATGCTTTAAAAAATTGCAAAGGTTTTATTCAAGATATCGGCGCGATTACTAAAGATGTGAAAGGCACGGTGAAGCAGTTCAAAGCCTATTTTGAAGATGCTGAGGAAGCTTTTGATAACTTGAAGGGCGTGATTGAAAAGCTTGAAGAACATGGTGCCGATCAGCTGAAGGATCGGGTCGCGCAAATTAAAAAACAGCTCAAAGATGATCCACTGAAATCGTTGAAAGAAATTGGCAAAATTGTTGAAGACATTAAGATCAATCCAGATGAAATGATCATTGGCGGTGGCTTTGGCAAGCCAGAAATTTTTACGCCAACAAAGGCCTTAGCGCATGTGAAAGGCTTTATGGAGAGCTATAGCCAAAATTTAGAAAGTTCTTCAGACCCCAAACAGCAGGAACAGGGCAAGCTGTTTAGGCAAGCTTTAATGTTGTTGGCTTCACCCAACGGCATTGCAATGACTACACCTGAAGATATTGTCATGCAGGCTTCGCAGGATATTGCTGAGAGTGCACAAGGTTCAGTGAATGTGAGTGCACAAAAAAATATTGTGCATCATGCGCAAGATAAAATAAGCCTATTTGCGGCGCAAAAAGGCTTAAGTGCTTATGCGGCTAAGGGCAAAGTCGAGTTGCAGGCACAGGATGATGCGATTGAGGCGATAGCCCGTAAAGTGATTAAGCTTATTTCCACTGAAGATAAAATTGAATTGACCAGTCCAAAAGAAATAGTGCTGACGGCAGGCGGTTCACAGTTAAAAATTAATGGCGATGGCATATTTGCTATAACAGGCGGTAAGTTTGAGAGTAAGGCGGGACAGCATAGTTTTGTGGGGGGGAGTAAAGTCAGTTATGAAGTGCCTCAGCTGCCGAATGCTTCGATTTATAGTAATAGATTAGATGTGTATGACTTATTTTGGCAGAGTGATTTTAGCCAGCTTAGTTTCAAAGCTTTTATACCTGAGACGAACGCAGTGATCAGCGGTGGGATTGATGAGCATGGTCGAACTGGAAAGATTTCAACGGCTGATCCTTCAAAGCTTCAAATCTTAGTAGGTATGGATGATGAATGGGGGTTAAGTATTGATGGTTATGATGTAGATGAACTCATTGATCAAAATAATAATTAAGGTATAAAAATATGTCTAATAAAGCTTTAGTAACAGTACAAATTCTAGATGCTCTTGGTAACCCAATACCTAAGATTCACTATCAAGTTAGAAATCAGAAAACAGATCAGCATGTTGTAAAAGGTATCACTAATTCAAAGGGCTGTTTTTATGAAATTCAGCGGGACAAAGGAACGGTTTTAGATGTATATGTGAAAAATCTATTTGATGATGGTATGAAAAAAGTCAAATCTTTTACTCTGTCAAAAGATCGAATGTTAGTTAAGGTAATTAGTCCAAAATTGCTTATAGATTTAAAAACTTTAGAAAATAATGGTAAACAAGGTGGTTATAAGCGCAAGACGCATATAGTTCAGAAAGGAGACACCTTAACTTCGATTGCACAAAAGTATCAGACTACAGTTAGGGCATTAGACGTTCTAAATAACCTTGAAAATAAAAATAAAATTAGCATAGGCCAAATTATTAAATTGCCAGTTAATACGCCAGCAACAGGCAATAAAAGCAGTCAGGATAAGAAACCGCAGCCGATTAAAAAGCAGCCAGAGAAGACCAAGTCCCAAAAATCAGCACCACCTAAACATGATGAAAAGAAAGCTAATCAATCATCAGAATCTAAGTTAGATGATTATAAAAATAAGGCATTGGAAAAGCTTAATGAATGGTATGAGGATGGGAAAAAAGCTTTAACTGAAGTTATTAAAATTGAAATGAAAGAGGACCGAAGTCAGGATGGAGGTACTCCCAAATCTGATACATCAAATTTATGCAAGTCATCGCCTCAATGTATTTCAAGTGGGCAAAGTGAATTAATACGAGAAATTAATATCCGTTTAGCTGGCTTTGGCGGTGCTTTACCTACTGATAAATTTACTCCTTTAACTGAAGCTTGTATCAAACAGTTTCAGAGGGATTATATGGGGGTTCCTGAAACGGGGAAAATTTGTGGAAGCTTATTATTGGCTTTAGATAAGTTCTATACAGAATATCCAGTTGCAGGATTTATGGCAAAAGCTTCATGTAAATGTGGGAAATGTTCTGGTTATGGTAATAATCGTAAAGGAGTTACTTCTGGTAGTAATGTTGCTAATGAATATCCAGGAATACATAGATCTCTAATTTGGATATTAAAATCTTTAAACTTTTATTTAAAAAATGAATTTAAATCAAGTGGATTAGAAGTGGCATACATCGAATCAGGATATAGATGTATTGAAAATAATAAGCAGCATAAAAGAACGAGTGTCAACCATATGGGGCTAGCACTAGATATACATATAAAGAAGGACGGAGTAAGAACCAAAGAATTATTAGATATGGAATTCATTAGAAAAAATATAATGGAAATTAAGATGGGAGCTTCAGAGCAAAGACAAACTGATAAAATATATCTTGAACCTAAAGTTTTTAATAACGGCGGTTCTGGAGCAACAACTTGGGTGCACTATGATGTTACGAGGTTCTCTCAGCCATATTTTAATGACCTTTTTTTCAAAAAGAGTGTCGCAGAATTGAATGGTGGTCCATTAGTTGAATTAGTAAAAAAAATAAATTTAGTATCGATTTTAAGTTGTTCAGGTGTATTAACTGCGACAAGTAATAATTTAAAAACTTCTGATAAAACAATTGATGAATTGGTTGTGGAGTTGGGAAATGCAATTGCTAGTGGTGAAGGAAGTTATGAGGCTTGGAATGCAGGAGCACCTGAAGGGAAAAGAGTCAAATATGGGAAAATGAATGATTTACCAGGCACAATTACAGGAAAAACAATTAATCAATTGTTACTAGCTTCAAAAAACTATAGTTGGCAAGACAATAGGCGAAGATTTGCAACCGGAAAATATCAAACAATTCCATCAACATTAGACGCTGCAAGAAAGAGAATGAATCTCACTGGTGATGAACTTTACGATGCGAATATGCAGGAAAGAGTTTTTAAGGAACATTTATTAAGAGGACGAACTGAAATTTACAATCTTATACACAGTGGTAGCTCAACAGTTGAAAAAGCTATGATAGATGCCTCTAGAGAATGGGCTTCAATAGCTTTACCTAAAGGTAGTAAGAATAAATTTGGCGTTATTTCTGATGGTTCGGTAGGCTATCACCAATCTGGTACAAATAGAGCTAATTCACATTCAACAGCTAAGGTAAAAGAAATTTTTGAAAAAATTAAAGCATATCATTCATCAAAATAGGTTTTAAAAATGAAATTAACCAAATTGTTCCTTTTCTTAATTTTTGGATTATTAAATTCTAGTTGTTCTTATTCGAGAGAGGAATCATCATTTATTAAAGATAGTCTAAAATCTGAGAATGTTAGTTCATGTAATGTAGAAAAAATTAAAGTAAATTTTTGTACTAATGAAAAAATAAAAATTTATAATCAAAAATTAGCTAGCACAGCTAATTTTTCAAATGACAAAATACTTATAATATTAAATGAAGATAGATATACCGGTAAAGGTGACAGTAGAAATGTAAAAGCAATTGTTGTCATAGATTCATCAAAAGGAAAAATATACCCTTTGCAACAAATAGTTGGTAATTTTGTGGATTCTAGGTTGGAAGTTTTAAGTAATGAAAATCCTGAAATTAAGTTCTCTAAATCCTCAAATGAAATTTGTATTTCTGGAACTACTTATGCTAGTGATGATAACAATATAAATGTTGAAAATGAATGTTATATATTTGAAAATGATAGTTTTAAAAAAATAAAAAAAGATCCTGAAATTATAGGTGGTGAAAAAAATATAGTATCAAAAAAATATGATTCTGATGTGCATTTGAAATGTATTTCAAAAAAGATAAAAGAGTGCTCTGGTCTAAATTTAATAGAAACAAAAGAACTGTTTAAAAAGTATGACTTCGTAAACCTATCGGATGGACCAAGTATGGTTCTAGATAGAGGTCGATTTCAATTAATAATTTCACCTTTTGAAGATGAAAGTGGACCAAATTTAAGAGTTATGCAAGTTAAAAATAATAAGTTAGTTGATGAAAAATTTATATATTTAAACAATAGAGTAGAAATAGATAATAATTCAATAATGACGTATTATCAAAATTCTAAAAAAATCATATATCAGTTTAAGTAGTTTTTATATAAAAGCCGACTTTCGTCGGCTTCATTTAATCACCCTTCCAGCACTTCTTCCAATAACCCCTCACTCGGCGCAAAGTAATACGCGCTATCCATAGGCGTGACAAAGTGAAGTAAACGGTTGTGAATACCATCGCCGCTGGTGCCAAACATACGTCTTAACATACAGCTGATAATTTTTAAAATCATTTGTCAGTTAGTGATGTAGATACAAGTAATCTAGTAGATGTAGGTGATGCTATATTTACTATGCTGACATATGACAAAAAAACATAAAGGAAAAAGTGGTAAACCAGTTAATCTATATTTGGATGGAAATCAAAGTGCAGAGCAAAGTATTATTATAGAAAATAATAAGCAGATAATTTCAATTAAGGCTGAAAAGCCGATATTAGAAGTCAGTGGATTCCAATGGTGGAGCAGGTTTATGCCAAGCGAAAGTTTATATGAATTTGTTCGCAATGCAAAAGGTAATTTAACTGATGCTCAATATGATGCAGCGCAAGAATGGGCATCTGTAGCTGTCCCAAAAGGAAAGCCAATAGGTAGTGGAGCTATTTCGAATGGTAAGAAATCTTACTACGAAAAAAAAGGTCAAAACTCCTCATCTGATGAATCCACAAAAAAAGTAATTGAAATCTTGACAAAGATTCAATCGTATCATGCAAATAAAAAAAAGGTGTAAAATGAAATTATTTAAAAGTCTGAATGTCTATATATGCTCTTTATTAATAGCATCAATTGGGGCTTTTTCAATTAGTAATGCTAATGTTATTAAAGCAAGTGATGTTAATGATTGTAAATTTGATTTTGATAGTGTGGATTTTTGTGAGAAAAAATATTTAGAATTATATAATAAAATTTTAAAAGAAAATAAATTCAATTTTTATAATGATAAATATATTGATAGTTTTAAATATAATGGAAATTTTTATTTTTTTGTTATTGAATTGAGTAAAAATAAGGTGTATGCATTACCAGTTTCAGTAACGTCACTGAAGAGTATAAAAAATGTGGATTTTGAAAACAATAATAATGTACTTTGTTTGAGTGGAAATATTAACCAATTTCAAAATTCATATAGAAAATCTAAAGTATGTTATCAATATGAAAATGGTAATTTTAAATTGAAATCTACGAAGCTCTTAGATAGGGGTTCTGCAAAAAATAAAAATACAGATATTAAAGAAATAATATTGCCAACATCTTCAGATTATTTTACAAAATGTTCGAAAATGAATTCAATTAGTAAGTGTGAAAAGTTGAGTTCTATTGAAAATCACGTTTATATGCTAAATGATGTAAAAAGTATGTCACCTGAAATTGTAGGAATTTTTAATAACCAAAAAATTAAAAACTTGAATTTAGATGGGGTTAAGTTTCTTCCAAATATTGGTGGTTCCCAATACCTCATTGGTGAAAAATACCAAGATACAGATAATGGTTCTAATACATTTTTTTATTTATTAAAAATTAAACCAAATGTTGATGTTAAAAACATAGGTGGTTTTTATTCAATCGATAAAAATTTTAATTTGTTTTATAAAGATGAATCTGGAAAAAATAAGAATTTTAAACTGGATTAGCTAATATAGTAAAAAAATTATTGTAAATACTTTGGCAGATTTGGTACCTGTTAGTAGAGAATTTAATGTGTTTGGTTTTGGTAGTAGTGATAAACCCCACTGGTCTCATGATAGGCATTAAATTGTGAATAAATTATTTATATATATCCTTATTATTTTTTTGATTTCATGCGGCTCAAATAAAGATATAAAAGTTATTAAATCTGAGCATAAAGCAGATGTTTCTAATCATCATTTAAAATATAAGAGCAAATTGAATTATGAAGTTGGTCGGCTTTTCTTTTAATTGGATCTTCCAATACTTTTTTGAGCAACTATTCACTCTGTGCAAAGTAGTAAGTACTGTTCAGAAGAGTGAAGAAGAATAGTAAATTGTCATGAATGCCATCACTGCTAATAGCAAACATATGTCTTAATAAACGATCGATAATTCTTAAAATGATTTTTCAGTTAGTGATGTAGATACAAGTAATCTAGTTGATACTATAGATGTGTTGGGTGTAACAGAAAGTACGGAGAACATGCTAATGATAGTAAAATGTGCCCATTTAAATTTTGAAGAAAATTTAACATATTAATATTCAAAATAATTGTAGGTGATTTATGAGAGCTCTTAAAATTTTAATTTTAATTCTCGGATTTGGTTTTATTTATACAAATACATACGCAAAAAAAAATGATAGCTGGAGTGATATATCACAGGATTCTATTCAGATGAAATCTCCAGTTGATTTTATAGATTCCTATGGTAGGTATACTGTAATCGGTGTTAATAAAAAAATTAAATTGGTTGATTTTGGAGATATTGAGAAGAACAAAAAAGGATATAATTATACATTGAAAAACTATGGTGTTCAGATCTTAAATGGATCAAATATTTATAATGTGTTTAAAACAACAACTACTTTGAATTCGAGTGTGGATTTTAATTTACTATATCATGATAAGAAAGTTGTTGTTTTTAGAGTTCGAGATAATAGCACTGTTGATTATATAAAAAATCCATTTAAAAGTTTTTTGGTTAATACTTATATTTACAACTTAAATTTAAATAAATTTTCCACTATTCCTGTTTTGAATTCAGAAAGTGATTTAACTGGGAAACAATTGGATTTACTGCAAGGTGATCAATTAATATTTAACTCTAAAAAAGGAACATATACCTATTTGGCAAATATAAAATATGCTAGAAGTGGGAAATTAGGAGTGTACAAAGTTGAATTAAATGATTCTTTAAAATGCATTGCAGCATCTCAAGGTTGCGATAATATAGGGATTTCTTCAGCTGAAATTGAAACCGTTAATAAATAAAAGAGCATGCAATAAAATTTAAAATTTTGAGGTATAATAAAGCCGACTTTCGTCGGCTTTATTTATTTAACCTTCCAATACTTCTTCTAGCAAATCTTCACTCGGTGCAAAGTAATAAGCGCCATCCATTGGTGTCACAAAGTGAAGTAAGCGGTCATGAATGCCATCACCACTGGTGCCAAACATGCGGACCAACATGCTGTCGATAATGCTTAAATCATTGGTATATGCCACAAAGAACAAGCCTTGATCGCCACGGCCATCGCCATAAGGGAGTGAATGACGCAAAATTGCCATTTCTTCACCTTCACCATCTTCTACAACTGTACGTGACACATGCGAGTTTTCAGGCTGTTCATCTTCATCTAACTCAATAGACTCAAGTTTAGTACGGCCAATTACATGCTCTTGCGCATCGACTTTCAGCTTTTTCCATTTATCCAAATTATGCGCATAACGCTGTGCAAAAATAAAAGAGCCATTGGCAAATACGCCAGCATCTTCAGCTAGCAATGCTGTTTCAGCACGATCATCTGGAAATTGCGGATTTTCAGTTCCGTCAATAAAGCCGGTTAAATCACGGCCATCAAAATTGCGGAAGCACACACGTTCATCCAGTACTTCAACTTTATCTTGAATACCATCAAAGAATGCTTGGCTCAGCGCAAAGCAAATATCTGTACGCTGTGCTGCAATATGGATAAATACATCTGCTGGTGCAGCAGGCATATTAAATGAACCAGCAATTGGATCTAATTGTTTAAAACCTACTGGTGTTTCAGTATAAAGCTTTGCCCAAAGCTCAGGACCAAATGCGACAGCTGTTTTAATTTCTGCTTGAGGATGCTGCGTGATCAGGCGGTCACGTGTATCAAATAAATCGTTTAGTTTTTCTTTTAATTCTTCAATGCTTAAATCATTTAAACGAAGAACGATAAAACGCGCATGATCTGAGGGTAGCGGTAAAATAACAGATTGAGCGGTCATGCATGGCTCCTAAAATTTTGAATTTTTGCATAGCTCATTCTATTGTGCCCTATCAACCGTAGAGTGGGTAGCCTAATCACGTATTTTTATTGCTCGATTATCGGCCCATAAAACTGTAAATATCATATAATTGTTTCACTTTTAAAAACAGTACATCAACAATGTCCTTCCAAATCTGGCTGGCTTTTATGCTGGCATGTTGGGTGATTAGTATTTCTCCTGGCGCGGGTGCAATCGCATCTATGTCGAGCGGTCTAAACTATGGCTTTAAACATGGCTATTGGAATGCGCTGGGCTTGCAAGTTGCGTTATTAGTGCAAATAGGCATTGTGGCTGCAGGGGCAGGGGTACTTTTTGCAACTACACCTTGGGCATTTTTGCTTGTGAAATGGTTTGGTGTTTTATATTTGCTGTATTTGGCTTATCTACAGTGGACTGCACCTACACAGTCTATTGATATTCAAAATGATTTACCCAATAAATCACGCGGTAAATTGGTGTTATACGGTTTCTTTGTCAATATGAGCAATCCTAAAGCGATTGTTTTTTTATTGGCAGTTTTACCTCAATTTATCGATTTAACCCAACCGCAGTGGCCACAATATAGCATTATGGCCATGACCATGATTAGTATCGATTTGATCGTGATGGCTGGCTATACCGGTTTAGCTGCCAAAGTATTAAGACTCTTAAAATCACCCAAGCAACAAAAGTATATGAATCGGACTTTTGCTGTGTTGTTTAGCTGCGCAGCTAGTTTACTCAGCTTGGTACATCAATGATTTATACGCCTATGCTTTAAAGATAAGGTCTTGTTACTGTATAGATTGAGCTGATATATTTGAGGTTTATTGAATAAAATAAGTAGAAAAAACAATGTCTACAGGACTTTGGATCTTAATTTATATTTTATATTGCATCCTGACAAAATGGATTATATCGTGGGGCGGTGCAGCCTATATTCAGGGCTGGAAAACATGGTTTTTCTTTAGCTCCTCTCAATCTGAAGAATGGAGCAAAGACCAAGTGATTATGATGGCATGGTTCTTTTGGATAGGCTTTTCCATCTTATTTTTGATTGGGTTGTTTAATCCAGAATTTCGCTTCTATAAATTAAAAAATAGCCTTTAATACAATCATGCTCATGCGTCATTTTTTGATTCTTCAAGTAGCATATAAATCAAATCTAATTCAGGGCAGCCATATCCCATGCTGGTAAGCGCGGCAGTTATTTGTCCACGGTGATGTGTACTATGATTAAACACATGTTGCAAAGTGGGTGCAAAAGGTAGGCAGATCGAATGTCCGGCTGAGCTTATGTAATTTAATTGACTACTCAGGCGTAAAGGGTCCAACTGGTCTAAAAAATGAAGCCAATTTTCAGCACGCCAGTTGAGTTCATCAATAAGAGGCTGACGTTCTGTATGCACAATATGATGAAGCGCTAGTTGAGTCGAGTAACCATTTTGAAAGCGAGGAAACCATAAATAGTGCTCGCCAACCAATAAATGATTTAATGTTCCCAAAATACTTTTAAAAAATAAGCCACAATCTTTATAAAAGTCATCATCTGATATGTGATTTAAACAGGCATATAAGCGTTGGTTGGCCCAAATGTTATAGCGAGCAAGTAACTGAAAATCAGTAATGTCCATGAGCGGTGAAGTTTGTATTTTGAATAAATAGAGTTATAGCCTTTATATAGGTATAAAAAAACTGCCCGAAAGCAGTTTTTTTAGATTTAAGCTTAGGCGATTTTTTTTATTTTCTGCATCGCAAAAATAAGTGCAAATAATATCGACATGGTCAGCACAATGCTCAGACCTGTTGAGATGTTTAAACCCGCACTCGACCATAAGCCGACAGTCACCCCAACTTGCGCTATTCCAAATGCCCAAATCACCATCTGTTTAGGTGAGTGTGCGAGTAAACGTGCCGTAAGGGCAGGGATCACCAAGAGTGCTCCCATTAATAACGAGCCGACAGCACGTAAGGCCAATACGGTAAATAAAGCCAGTAACAACATAAAAATCAGGCGTTGCCATTTTGCATTAACACCTTCACTGACTGCCATGTCTGGATCAATCGCAATTTGGATTTGTGCTTGCCAATGCTTGAATAACACCACCAAAGCCAAACTAATCACAACTGCAAATACAGGTAAATCTGACCAGCCAATGGTCAGTAGGTCGCCAAATAAATAGCTGAGTAATTCTGGACGTAAGCTCGGCAGGTGTTGAATGAACAAAAGCCCCGAACAAAGTAGTGTCGCAGAACATAGAGCGAGTAGGGCATCATTGGGTAAGCGCGGATCATGCAAAACCCATAAAATTCCGACCAACATCATTGCCAATAAAGCCACACCAACCCAAAGGGGTAAACTTAATGCACCTGCAATGGCAACACCTAATAAAGTGCCATGCGCCATCGTGTCTGCAAAAAAGGACATACGACGCCACAGCATCAAACATCCGAGTGGTGCGGTTAAAAACACCAAAAGCGTGCCCATCATCCATGCGGGTAAAAGCAGTTGTAGCCATTCCATCATGGGTTATGCCTCAGGTTCAGGGTGAATATGTGGGCGCGCATCATGCTGACAAGGCGTTGCTGCATCACCATGGGCGCAGTGATCATGATGATGTTGATAGAACACACGGTTGTTGCCAAAGATCGCTTGATATTCAGGATGTTGTTGCACATTCTCAGGGAGACCGCTACAGCAAATATGCTTGTTTAAACATACAACTCGATGTGTTCCTTGCATCACCCATTGTAGGTCATGAGAGACCATTAACACTGCACAGCCATATTTAGCAGGTAAACTCCGTACATAGTCATAGAGTTCTGCTTCGGATTGAATATCTAAGCCTTGCATCGGTTCATCTAAAACCAATACATCAGGACGACGTAAGAGCGCACGTGCGAGTAACACCCGTTGACGTTCACCACCTGAGAGCTGTTGAACTTTGGACTGTTGTAACTTGGCGATGCCTGTATCCCGAATAATCTCTTGCTTGGTGGTAGCGTCACATTTTTCTAAAGCAAGTAGGTCGCAAACACGCAAGGGGAGGCTATGAGAGGGGTTAAATTTTTGGGGTACATAGGAAAATTTTAACTTGGGCTGTGTATGAATCTTGCCTGAGTTCGGTTGAATAATCCCTAAAAGTACTTTAATTAAGGTCGATTTTCCTGCGCCATTGGGACCAATTAAGGTCACAATTTCACCCTGATGCAAGGTGAAATCGACATGTTTTAAAATATCGCGTTCATCAATGCGAACAGAAACTTGATTGAGCTCTGCCAGAATAGCTGGGCTTAATGTTGAAGACGACACTGCTGACAAAGTCCTGAAATTTCAATAATGCTGTGGTGAGCAGTAAATTCGTCCGATGCTGACAATTGCTCTAATTGGTGAAGTAGACCTTGAGCAGATGCTTCTTTAACGACTTTACATTGGGTGCAAATTAAAAAAGCAGCTTGATGTCCTTCACGTGGATGACAGCAGGGGATATAGGCATTAATTGACGTAAGACGGTGAATTAAGCCTTTTTCTAATAAAAAATCTAGGGTGCGATAAACCGTTGGTGGGGCAGCAGGCCGGTCTGATTCACTTTTTATTTTGGCCAATAAATCATAAGCGCCCATTGGTGCAGTCGCATTTAAAATCAGTTCCAACACTTCCTTACGCAAAGGGGTGAGGCGTGCACCAGTAGAAGCACATAATTGTTCAGCTTCAGCCAGACGTTGTGCAACGTTATGGTGGTCATGAACGCCATGTAGTGCATTGTGATGTTCGTGTGAACAAGTGCTCATAGCTACCCTCAAGTGCAAAACTGAAAATTGAAAAAGACATTAAATCTTAACATGAAGCGCATCAACTTACGATCAGGCGTAGGTATTTTTACAATTTTGTTATATTATAACACTTCTGATTTTATGTAGTCTCCCTCATGTCCCGTTTCCTTGCATTTTGTGCGGTTGCACTTTTTAGTTCGATGAGCTGGGCTCAAGGCCTAGTCGTATCAACACACCCAATTTATTTGATTGCAAAGGAAGTCACACAAGGGGTAGAGGAGCCAACCTTATTATTAGAAAACCAAACAGGTCATGATGTCAGCTTAACGCCAGCACACCGTAAAATTGTACAAGATGCAGAATTGGTGCTTTGGTTAGGTAAGGCACATGAAGCGCCCTTAGAAAAACTACTTGCCAATAATGATCGAAGTATTGCGATACTCGATTCAGGCATAGTCACCACTTTTCCGCTACGAAATCCACGTGGACAGGCATTGCCGAATACGGTTGATACGCATGTATGGTTAGAGCCAAATAACGCTGTACGTATCGGCTTTTTTATTGCGGCACTACGTTCACAGCAGAAGCCTGCCAATCGTGAAAAATATTGGGCCAATGCCCGTAATTTTGCACATGAAATGCTTTTGAATGCGCAACGTTTAAACAAAAGTGCTAAGGCTCAACCGTATTGGGCCTATCATGATGCTTATCAATACCTCGAACGTTCACTCAATTTAAAATTTTCGGGTGCAATGACCGATGATCCACATATTGCGCCAACACTTGCACAAATCAAATTTCTAAACGATAGCCGACCACAAAGCAAAATGTGCTTACTAGCGGAAGGCCATGCCAGTAAAAATCAATACCAAAAGCTGGGTGCGACAGTGTTTGAGGCTGTAGATGAAAGCATGGCTGGTCAGAATGATTTCTTGCTCGCCTGGAAGCAACTTGCAGAACAAACACAAAATTGTGTGCTAAATGCACGAAAATGATGCAAAAAATAATCAGTTATTGATTAGATTAAAAGCGGATTATTGATTGAAAAAAACCAGACTTAGGTCGGGAAAAGATTGCATGTTCAAGGGTGTAACTCTATAATGCCTGCGATTAAAAATAATCATCAGCTAAACTTGTCAAGCATAATTGCTGTGAGTGTACAAAAAATGAGCCGAACTAGTCGCTTGATTGATCGACGATTAGCGAAAGCTTTAGTCATCTTACAAGCAGTAATGATTCCTGTTTCAGCCTTGATTGGGTGGGTCCTCAAAGACTCTACTGCGGCATTGAGTGCAGCCTTGGGTGCACTGGTCTGCTGGCTGGCTAGCTGCTACTTTACGTGGCAGTCTTTTAGAGCTGCTGGCGCCCGCGCAACCAAGCAGGTGCTGTCCAACATGTATCGTGGCATGATGGGCAAGTTTGCAATAGTGATTGTTGGATTCATTTTGATTTTGAGCAATGTAAAGCCACTGTCACCGGCCGCATTGTTTTGTGGTTTTATCCTCGTTCAAGCCATGTCGTGGGTTGCGCCTTTTTGGGCGTCACGTCTACAGAAACGAGTTTAAGCGCAGTAGAAATTGAAAAGTTTTTTCAGGAATTAACGAGATATCAAGCAGCACGCGATATTCGTTACTTCCATTAGTTTTTTGACATTGACCAGGTGTGATTTATGGCTGCTGAAGAACATGCCCTTACTTCGACCGAGTATATCAAGCACCACTTGACCAATATGACCTATGGCAAAATGCCAGACGGTACATGGAAGTTGGCTGAGACTGGCGCTGAAGCTCAACAGATGGGGTTCACTGCTATTCACTTGGATTCAATGGGTTGGTCGATCGGCCTTGGTATTATTTTCTGTTTGTTGTTCTGGATTGTAGCGAAAGCTGCAAACGCTGGTGTTCCAACCAAGTTCCAGTCTGCAATCGAAATGATTATCGAGTTTGTTGACTCAAGTGTCCGCGACACATTCCATGGCAAATCACGTTTGATTGCGCCTTTAGCTTTGACCATCTTCGTGTGGATTTTCCTCATGAACTTGATGGACTTGATCCCTGTTGACTGGATTCCTTATACAGCTCAACTGATCGGCGCGAATGTGTTTGGTATGGACCCTCACCACGTTTACTTCAAAATCGTTCCATCTACTGATCCTAACATTACCCTTGGTATGGCATTATCAGTATTTGCGTTAACTATTTTCTATAGTATCCGTGAAAAAGGTCTAGTCGGATTTGGTGCAGAATTTGCGCTTAACCCATTTAACCCAAGTAACCCAGTTTTAAAAGCTATCCTGATTCCAGTAAACATTTTACTTGAATTGGTAACTTTTATTGCACGTCCAATCTCATTGGCTCTTCGACTGTTCGGTAACATGTATGCAGGTGAGTTAATCTTCATCTTAATCGCATTACTACCGTTCTGGATCCAGTGGGCGTTGTCTGTGCCTTGGGCGATCTTCCATATTCTCGTTATTACGTTACAAGCATTCATTTTCATGATGTTGACTATCGTATATATGAGTATGGCTAGCGAAAAGCATTAATGGTATTGCCTGACTATCGAAGATAGTTGGGCGCACAATTTTTTAATTTAATTTGGTATAAACCTAACCTCTGAGGAATTATCATGGAACTCACTTTAGGTCTAGTTGCAATTGCATCTGCTATCTTGATCGCTTTCGGTGCTTTAGGTACTGCGATTGGTTTTGGTCTTCTAGGCGGCCGTTTCTTAGAAGCTGTTGCTCGTCAACCAGAATTGGCTCCACAACTTCAAACTCGTATGTTCTTAATCGCGGGTCTTCTTGATGCTGTGCCTATGATCGGTGTTGGTATTGGCTTGTTCTTCATCTTCGCTAATCCATTTGTAGGTTAATCAGCTTAATTCCTAAATTAAACTATTGAGGAATAGCAATGAATATCAACCTCACATTGATTGGCCAAGCGATTGCATTTGCGATTTTTGTCGCATTCTGCATGAAGTTTGTATGGCCACCACTAATCAATGCGATTAGTGAGCGTCAGCGTAAAATCGCTGATGGCTTAAACGCGGCTGAAAAAGCAAAAGCTGACCTTGCGGATGCGCAAGCTCAAGTGAAAGCTGAATTAGACGCTGCTAAAGCACAAGCGGCTCAATTGATCGAACAAGCGAACCGTCGCGCTGCACAATTGGTAGAAGAAGCTCGCACTCAAGCATCTGCTGAAGGTGAACGTATTCGTCAACAAGCGAAAGAAGCTGTTGATACAGATATCAATGCTGCACGCGAAGAATTACGTCAACATGTTGCTGCTCTTGCAGTTACTGGTGCAGAGAAAATTCTGAACCAACAAGTTGATGCAGAAGCTCACAATGCCATGCTGACTCAGCTGGCTGCTAAACTTTAAGAGAGGCAGATTATGGCTGAACTCTTGACGTTGGCACGCCCATATGCAAAAGCAGCATTTGCTTACGCATCTGAGCAAAATGCAGCTGACTCATGGTCAACTGCGCTTGAATTGCTCAGTGCTACAGTACAAGACGAAGCATTTTCAGCTTACTTAAATCGTCCTGAGCTTACTCCTGCACAGCAGGTGTCTGTTTTGGCAAAAGTTTTAGGTGAAGACCAAACTGCAGCAGTGTCAAACTTTTTGACATTGCTTGCTGAAAACAACCGTTTGGTACTTCTTCCTGAGATTGCTGCGGAATTTGAACAGCTCAAATCACAGAATAACAATACTGTGGATGTTGTGATTGAATCAGCATTCCCATTGACTTCTGTACAGGAACAATTACTTACACATGCATTAGAGAAGAAATTCGAAGCAGCTGTAAATGTGACTGTTGAAGTGAAACCAGAGTTAATTGCTGGTGTAGTTATTCGTGCAGGCGACCAAGTGATAGATGATTCTGCGCTTAATAAGCTTGAAAAAATGCGGACTCGTCTTCTAGCGTAATTATTTTAAAAATTACTGCGTAAGAAGACTGAACTTACATAAAGATTGAGGTATAGCGCAATGCAACAACTGAATCCATCCGAGATCAGTGCGCTCATTAAACAGCGTATCGGCGATCTGGACACCAGCGCAACCGCTAAAAACGAAGGTACCATTGTTATGGTATCTGACGGTATTGTGCGCATTCACGGTCTTGCTGATGCAATGTACGGTGAAATGATCGAATTCGACGGCGGCCTTTACGGTATGGCACTGAACCTAGAACAGGATTCAGTGGGCGTCGTTGTTTTAGGTAACTACTTAAGCCTTCAAGAAGGTCAAAAAGCTCGTTGCACAGGTCGTGTATTAGAAGTTCCGGTTGGTCCAGAACTTTTAGGCCGTGTAGTAGATGCTTTGGGTAACCCAATTGACGGTAAAGGCCCAATTGATGCAAAACTTACTGATGCTGTTGAAAAAGTAGCACCAGGCGTAATTTGGCGTCAATCAGTGGATGAACCTGTACAAACTGGTTATAAATCAGTAGATACAATGATTCCAGTAGGCCGTGGTCAGCGTGAGTTGATCATTGGTGACCGTCAAACTGGTAAAACAGCTATGGCGATCGATGCGATCATCGCTCAGAAAAACTCTGGCATTAAATGTGTATACGTAGCAGTTGGTCAAAAACAATCAACTATCGCTAACGTTGTACGTAAGCTAGAAGAAACTGGCGCTATGGCGTATACAACTGTTGTAGCAGCAGCGGCAGCGGATCCAGCAGCAATGCTTTTCCTTGCTCCTTACTCAGGCTGTACAATGGGCGAATACTTCCGTGACCGCGGTGAAGACGCACTTATCATTTACGATGATTTGTCTAAGCAAGCAGTTGCTTACCGTCAAATTTCATTGTTATTACGTCGTCCACCAGGTCGTGAAGCGTACCCAGGTGACGTATTCTATCTTCACTCTCGTCTTCTTGAACGTGCTTCGCGCGTTTCTGCTGACTACGTTGAGAAATTCACGAATGGTGAAGTTAAAGGCCAAACTGGTTCTTTGACTGCATTGCCAATCATTGAAACTCAAGCGGGTGACGTATCTGCATTCGTACCAACGAACGTAATTTCGATTACTGATGGTCAGATCTTCCTTGAAACATCATTATTCAACGCAGGTATTCGTCCTGCTGTGAACGCGGGTATCTCTGTATCTCGTGTTGGTGGTTCTGCGCAAACTAAGATCATCAAAAAATTGTCTGGCGGTATCCGTACTGCACTTGCACAATACCGTGAATTGGCAGCGTTTGCTCAGTTCGCTTCTGACCTTGACGAAGCAACTCGTAAGCAATTAGAACACGGTCAACGTGTTACTGAGTTAATGAAGCAAAAACAATATGCTCCTTACTCAATCGCTGACCAAGCTGTATCAGTATATGCATCTAACGAAGGTTATATGACTGACGTTGACGTTAAGAAAATCGTAGACTTTGACGCTGCGCTTATTTCTTACTTCCGTTCAGAACATGCTGCGTTAATGCAAAAAATCGATGAAACTGGTGATTACAACAAAGACATCGAAGCTGAATTTAAAGCAGGTATTGAGAAGTTCAAAGCGACTCAAACTTACTAATATTCAACTGAGTTGGATTTAGTTCTGGTTTGGTTCACGGAATCAACCTTCGAGGGCTCGAAAGGGCCTTCGAATACTAGGTTAAGCGTATGGCAAATTTAAAAGAAATTCGCGCCAAAGTAGCTAGTATCAAAAGCACGCAGAAAATTACTCGCGCGATGCAAATGGTAGCAGCTTCTAAGATGCGTCGTGCGCAAGAGCGCATGGCTCAAGGCCGTCCGTATGCCGAAAATATGCACCGTGTAATTGCTCATTTGGTACAAGCGAACCCTGAATACAAACACCGTTATATGGTTGAACGCCCAGTTAAGCGCGTTGGCTATATCATTGTGTCATCAGATCGCGGCCTTGCTGGTGGTTTGAACATTAACTTGTTCAAAAAAGTGGTAAAACACGTACAACAGCAACAAGAGCAGTCAATTGAAGTTCAATTTGCTTTGATTGGTCAAAAAGCGGTTTCGTTTTTTAAAAACTACGGCGGTAAAGTGCTTGGTGCGACTACGAATGTAGGCGATACACCGAGTCTTGAACAGTTATCTGGTTCTGTACAGGTGATGTTAGATGCATTTGATAAAGGCGAGTTAGATCGTATTTATCTAGTGTCTAACGGCTTTGTCAACGCCATGACTCAAAACCAAAAAATCGAACAACTTGTTCCTTTAGCTGCTGCTGAAGAAGACAAGACTCTTAACCGTCAATACGGTTGGGATTACTTATACGAGCCAGAAGCTGAAGAGCTTTTAAATGGCTTGTTGGTTCGTTACATTGAGTCTGTGGTGTATCAAGGTGTGATTGAAAACATCGCGTGTGAGCAGTCTGCTCGTATGGTTGCAATGAAAGCTGCAACTGATAACGCTGGTGAAATCATCAAGAGCCTACAACTTATTTATAACAAGCTGCGTCAAGCCGCGATTACTCAGGAAATTTCTGAGATCGTTGGTGGTGCCGCTGCCGTTTAACATTATTTTGAATTGAGGAGACAGCAATGACTGGCGGTCGTATCATTCAGATCATCGGCGCGGTAATCGACGTCGAGTTTGAACGCAACAGCGTTCCTAAGATCTATGACGCTCTACAAGTTGATGGCACTGAAACTACATTAGAAGTTCAGCAACAACTTGGTGATGGCGTAGTTCGTACTATTGCAATGGGTTCTACTGAAGGCCTTAAGCGTGGTTTGAACGTAACGAATACTAACGCGCCTATCTCTGTACCAGTTGGTACAGCGACTCTTGGCCGTATCATGGACGTTCTTGGTCGCCCGATCGACGAAGCTGGTCCTGTTGCGACTGAAGCGCGTTTACCAATTCACCGTCAAGCGCCTTCTTATGCAGAACAAGCGGCTTCTACTGACCTTTTAGAAACTGGTATTAAAGTAATTGACTTACTTTGCCCGTTCGCTAAAGGTGGTAAAGTTGGTCTGTTCGGTGGTGCCGGTGTTGGTAAAACTGTAAACATGATGGAGTTGATCAACAACATCGCGAAAGCTCACTCAGGTTTATCTGTGTTTGCTGGTGTTGGTGAGCGTACTCGTGAAGGTAATGACTTCTATCACGAAATGAAAGACTCTAACGTTCTAGACAAAGTAGCAATGGTCTACGGTCAGATGAACGAGCCACCAGGTAACCGTTTACGCGTAGCGTTGACTGGTCTTACTATGGCTGAGTACTTCCGTGATGAGAAAGACGAAAACGGTAAAGGCCGTGACGTATTATTGTTCGTAGACAACATCTACCGTTATACACTTGCGGGTACTGAAGTATCAGCATTGTTAGGTCGTATGCCGTCTGCTGTAGGTTACCAACCAACTCTTGCAGAAGAGATGGGTGTTCTACAAGAACGTATTACTTCTACTAAGTCTGGTTCTATTACGTCAATTCAAGCGGTATACGTACCTGCCGATGACTTAACAGATCCATCGCCTGCGACTACCTTCGCTCACTTGGACGCAACTGTAGTATTGAGCCGTGACATCGCATCTTCTGGTATTTACCCAGCGATCGATCCACTTGACTCAACTTCACGTCAGTTAGATCCACTTGTAGTTGGCCAAGAGCATTACGAAATCGCTCGTTCAGTTCAAAACGTTCTTCAACGTTATAAAGAATTGAAAGACATTATCGCAATTCTTGGTATGGACGAATTGGCAGAAGAAGACAAACTTACTGTATACCGTGCACGTAAGATCCAACGTTTCTTCTCTCAACCGTTCCACGTAGCTGAAGTATTTACTGGCGCGCCTGGTAAATTAGTATCTCTTAAAGACACAATCCGTGGCTTTAAAGGTCTTTTAGCTGGTGAATACGACCATATCCCAGAACAAGCGTTCTACATGGTTGGTGGTATTGACGAAGTTATTGCTAAAGCTGAGAAACTTTAATTAGTGACCTAATTTAGGAGATTCTCATGGCGACTATGCAGTGTGATGTTGTAAGTGTTCAAGAGTCTTTGTACTCTGGCACTGTAACGATGCTAATTGCTAAAGGTGCTGGTGGTGAGTTAGGTATTATGCCTGGCCATGCGCCACTAGTAACTTTACTTAAGCCGGGCGCGATCCGCGTTCTGCTTGAGAATGGTACAGAAGAGTTAATCTATGTATCTGGTGGTGTTCTAGAAGTTCAACCGCACGTTGTTACGGTTCTTGCAGATACTGCAATCCGTGCCGACAACTTAGATGAAGCTGCAATTCTTGAAGCGCGTAAAAACGCTGAAAACTTGCTAGCAAATCAAAAGAGCGATTTGGACGCTGCTGCTGCTTTGGCTGCTCTTGCAGAAACTGCTGCTCAGTTGGAAACAATCCGCAAAATCAAAAACCGCGCTCAATAAGACGCAGTTTGAGATTGAAGAAACCGTCCGAAAGGGCGGTTTTTTTTGCTATAAATTAAATGTTTATCTAAAGCTTTAAGGTTATTTTTTATGGCTAAAGTTGCATATATTTTATGCAATAATTGGAGTATGTTCGGTCAATTATTTAGCATCTAAGTAGCACAGTATGAATTTGATTGCGTATGAAGCTCAAAGTTGGGAACTGTATCGAGATGATGAACGCTATTATCTCAGTATTGCGATGGATATGAGCTCCGTAGTGTCTTGTTGGGATTTAGTTTTGAACCAAGATGAAATACAAGCTTATGAACACCGTGGTCGTGTCAGTATTCAGGAATTGGCAAAGCGAATGATTGAGCAGGCCTACAAAGGCGATTTCAGCAATATGGAAAGCCGTTTAGCGAAACCGTATGAGCGTTATGCTATGCAAAGTGCATATAAAATTTGGCAGGGTAGCCAAAAAGTTGATTAATCAAACATAGGTATTACTGAAAATTCACCATTGCCAATAATCTTCAACTTAAAAATTTGACTAAAGCCTTCATCGAGTTTGGGTATTTCAAGCTTCTTATAAGTTGCTCGAACGCCAACTTCAGGAATATTGGCTTTACCTTCGCGGTGGCGATTACGTTCTAAAGTGCTGTTTAAATCGGTTTCAAAATAATAAGAAATCACTTCAAAGCCAGCATCTTTGGCCCGTTGAATATAACGTGCCCGGTCTGTTTTGGTTGGGTTGGTATTATCAATGACCATTTGGGTTTGAGAGGCTAAACCAGCTTCAAAAATGATATTTTCTCGATGCCGTGTTTTCAGCATATCCAAGTTAATACGCAAATGGCTATGGGCTAAATTTAGTAAATAGAAACTCGATTTACCTGCTGCTTGTACACCCGTAAAAATAATCAGTTGCATCGAATCGTACTTTAGCCATGAACAAAAAATAATTAAATCATGCCAACCGTATAGACACAATCTTCGTAAAATTCATTTAGAAAGTGGTGACTTAACGTATTCGCTATCTATTACAATAGATAGAACACAGATGATAACTAAAAGAGTCGCCATGCAACAGCTTGAAGGAATTGAATATCGGCAATTTGCACAGAGTGAGCTGCATTATATTCAGGTATCTAATGCATTTTGTGAGGCAAAAATTGCATTGCAAGGTGGACAGATTCTTGAGTTTTATTCAAAAATGCAGCAACGCCACTTGTTGTGGTTGTCTGAGCTGAATCAATATGTTGTTGCGAAAGCCATTCGAGGTGGGATTCCACTCTGTTTTCCATGGTTTGGTGCACATGAAACTGAACAGGACTTTCCTGCACATGGTTTTGCTCGAAATTTAACATGGCAGTGTCAAGATATTGTGATGGATGACTTTGGTCATCATATTACTTTGCAGCTAAGTGATAGTGAACAGAGTAGAAAATACTGGAATTATGCGTTTAACTTGCAAATGGTGATCCATTGCGAAGAGGTATTAAGACTCGAGTTTAAATTACAGAATTTAGATCATCAGGCCTTTGATTTTGCGTTCGCATGGCATAGTTATTTCCCTGCACAGATCACTGGGGCCAGAATTACGGGTCTTGAAGGACAATTTTATATTGATCAGTTGGATCAGAATCAGATAAAGCATCAAACTGAACATGCCATTAAGTTTGATGCAGAATTAGATCGAGTTTATCCTTTAACGAAGATGAATTTTGTATTAGAACAAAGTCCGCAAACTTATATCAATATACAAAGTACCGCGCAAAGTGCAGTAATTTGGAATCCTTGGGTGGACAAAGCAAAACGCATGGCCGATGTTGCAGATGAGGCATGGCGTGATTTTGTATGTATTGAATGTGGTCAAATGGCATCGGCAAAACAATGCTTAAACGCAGGTGCAAGTATTCAGTTTGAACTTACAATCAGCGGCGCATAACTGGTGCTCAGATACGGGATGTGATGTTTTTTTCTGCATTATGGTCATTTGGGATATATTAATGCAGAATTTACTATTAAAAAATAGAATAAAAATATGAAAACATATTGTTATAAAGCTTTATTTTTATTGATTATTTGTACTTTTTTGAGTGCATGTCAAACAGTGCGGTATGTAACGAAACCTAATTATCCAACCGAAGCATCGTTGGTGGCCAATGCTTACGATAATGGGCTCAGTACTGAGTTAGACATGCCTTACTTACAAGTCTACTTTAATTTAAAACAGGCTTACCAACGCTGTGTGGCGTTTAGTACTGATCAAGCCTTGGTATTTACAGATAATCGCTTAGAACAAGAGATTGAGTTGGGTACATTATTTGCTAAAACTGAGCATGGTGAATTTCTACAAAAAACCTTGGTTGAAGGTTTGGGGCAAAATAAAACCCGAATCAGTCTATTTTTGCCCAAACAGTATAAATTTGCCAAACAGCGCTTTAAGCAGGATATCGTACGCGCCAGAGGTCAAGACAAAGCCTGTAATTTAGGTGTCGTGATTCCAATTCAAGCTTAAGATTGTTCTGGAAACTCTTTGCGTTGGCCACCATCATAACTGGCAAAGCGAGCTTGCTCACGTGAAAAAACAGGTGCTGGGCTAGGCCAAGGCCATTCACCAAAATGTGTTGCGCGGTAGCGACGAAATGCGTCATCTAACTCCTGATTTGTATTTAGTACAAATGGGCCACGCATTGCGACAGGTGCACCAATAGGTTCACCTTCAAGCCATAAAATCCGTGCTTCAACTTCGCCTGCTTGGAGTTGAATATTCACATCGGGTTTTAGTTCAGCCAAATGTTTATGCTGAATTTGGGTCTTGGCTAATTCGAGGGTATCGCCTTGATAGAAATAGGCAAATCGCGTAGCGGTTGCTGTTGTTGCTGGAATGGTTAATGTGGCATGCGGGGCAAGGGTAATGAGATAAATATTCACTTTGTTTTCTGGTGCTGCTGCCCATGAGTGTGGTGGTCGTGAAATCGCTTCAGTACCTTGGTATTGCCCAGATATGACACGAATATCAGTGTCTCGGCCTTGGTCATCTTTTGCGCTTACATGCGGAATATGCTCGCGCCAAAACATTTTATAGTCTGCAGGTTGTTGTTTTTGCTCGGGTGAAGAATTAAACCAAATTTGAAATAATTCAAAGGGATTGTCTCGGTCTTCATTGAGTAGCGGAAACATTTCGCAGTGTTCAACGCCATTGCCTGTACTGAGCCACTGTACATCGCCAGCGCCATAACGCCCACCATTGCCCAAAGAGTCGAAGTGATCGACAAAGCCTTGCTCTACCAAGGTAATGGTTTCAAATCCTGTATGCGGGTGCTCTGGAAAGCCGGCCGGGGACAGTATCACCATAATACATAT
>NZ_SGSS01000022.1:0-59931 GCF_004209135.1 Acinetobacter sp. WCHAc060006
GTCTACCAATTTCGCCACGTCCCCAATGGGTTTGTATACTATAGCGATCATCTGTGCATGACAAGCGCTTTTTATAAAAAACTCGCTCATTTGCTTAAATAAAAAACAAAAAATAGTAAGATGTGTTTTTATTATGCAATCTCAGTCATTAAGCACCTTTTTAATTGTGAAAAATCATGCATTCTTTGCGACTTATGCTTCGCCAACATAGCTTCAAGCAGTGGTAAATATCTTAAAAAATTCACAGGTAAATCAATTTTTAATCGTTGGCAGTGCAAATAAGCCCAATCTTCATAGTCTGTTGCCACTAACCGTTGGCCTGTTAGCCATTCATAAAAAATAATGCCCAATGCATATAGATCAGTTTGAATACTTTTCGCTTCTGCATGAAATAATTCGGGTGCCATATAGCGTGGCGTGGCATTGAGTGTATGGCTTTGTTGCTGTAAAGGCTGTGCCTGCTCAAGATCAATTAAACACACACGCTGTTGATACTGCATAAAATGCGTAGATTTTAAATCACCATGAATCCAACCACATTGATTCAACTGTTCCATTACACTAATAGCCTGCCACAAATGATGTTTCACTTGCTCTGGATGCAATAAATGAGGCTCTACCTCAAAAAATGCACTGGCTTCTGGCAAAATCAGTGCAGTATCAAAATATAAATCTGTCTTCGGAATGGTAATATTCGATAAAATCTGTACAGGCAAAATAAAATCAGCTTGCTGTTCTTGCAAAGAGCGATAACAGTTTAATTCTTGTTCAAAGCCTTGAAAGGCAAATGTAGCTCCTGTTTTTTGCTGTGCCTTTAACCAAAAGACATCATCATGAGCAATATCTTGTGTATTTAAGCGATACACATGCCGTCCATAAGACTGGCTACGTGGCTTCGCTTTAGATTCAAAATGATATTGCTCCAGCGCAAGGCTATTGAATCTTTTCAAGATCTGTAGATTTGGTCGCATCTGTAACGGCATGTTGATAATTTAAAAGCTCCAAGCAATGCTGAATGGTTTTACCTACCCTTGCATGTGTTTCAATTAAGGAAATTTTAGGCCATGTCGCCCGTTCACCTTCTTGTTGTAAGGTTTTAAATAAATATGGACGTGGGTTTTGTAGCATGTAGCTATAGTGACGCAAGCTGTATTTCCCCACAATATTAACATCGCCATAATAGCGCTGATCGACTACCCCATAACCATGATCAAGCAAACGTCGTACAGGCGGTACTTTATCTACACGTTCACGGGCAAAGTCCATTACCCCTTTTGCAATCACCTTCCCTTGACGGCGTACAATCCGTTCTGGCCAGCTAATAATATCTTTACGAAAGCGTGCAATATCATCCTGCATAAACGGCACAATATGTGGATTAACCTGACTGGCAATACTGTAGTTAATATTATATAGGCGCGCCATTTTCTCTTGTGGAAAATCACTGCGCACACTGCCATCCACCCACCGTGTAGAGGCCATATACGGCGTATATTCACCATCGTAACGCTTACTGGTTAAACGTACAGGTGGAAACAGCACAGGCACAGCACAAGAAGCCAACACTGCACTCCACACCAAAAGATCAGGTGAGGTATAGGCATTCATAATCCGTGCATCTTGCGAAGCATCATAGGGCGCCACAGCAATATTAATGTCTAAGCCTGAACGTTCTTTGGCTTCAGCAAAGGTTAAATTTCCCAAGTTTTCAATTAAGAAATTCTTGAGATATTTCACATCAGCCAAGCCTCCATTGCCCTTCAGCAAGTCTGAAATTTTGCGAAAGTGAAAAGCTTCGCTATAAAAATTTTGCCCTTTCAGAATTTCAGTAAATTCAGCTGGTTTTGACACACCCAACATGGCCGTCATAATTGCACCAGCACTCGAACCAGACAACACTTTTGGCATCAAATCTTGCGCCATGAGTGCCTTACATACGCCTGTGTGAAATAAACCTAATGTTGCCCCACCTGAAAACATCATGGCAGGTTGACCATAAGCAACTTGGCAATGCTTAAAGAAAGCTAATTTTTCCGCATTGCTTAAACAACTACAAGACTCAGAGGCAATAAACGCTAAACCTTGGCTCACTTCTTCAATATAGTCTTCAATAATTTTTTTGGTGCCAACATAAGCCACAGTAAATAATAAAGGATGCGCAATATTGGCTATGTCATAACTTAAGCCTTCACGCAAAATATACATCAAATCTTGCGTACGTTTTTGCTGACGATAACGTCTTAACATCGCCAAACGATGTGTAATAATTTCTGCATCAAAGTACGGTGAGCAATTGTCTAACTTCCATTCTTGGGCGCCCGATTCTTCATCTATTTTGAGCGCTATACTTTTCCATGCTTCATAGCTTTCAGCTGTTTCTAGCTGACGTTTTAACTTCTTAATACGGTATGCCTGATGCGGATTAATCTCACTGGTAAAGTCTTTAAACAGCATATCGCACCCTCATTACTTGAATTATTCTAACTATAGGTTGACCTATAGCTCACTGTTACAAACTTTTCACATGATTTCAATGGTCAAAGCTTTGCTTTGTTTGGCATTTATTGTCGAATTCCTATACATTGTTAAACTATACCGACTTCTATTCATCACTTATTAACTAGTTGAATATTCATGGCAACTCTTGATTTACCTGACAATATCCTCGCTTCCCTCTCTACAGTTCTTTTGCAACTACAACAAAGCTTACCAGAACTTAAACAAGCCCCTGACTTTTCTACGGCAGCCTACAAATGGCAAAACCACCAGCTCAAGCCTATTCAACAAGCGAAAAAAATCTATTTAGACGATTTAAAAGGCATTGAACGTCAAAAAGAAAAAGTCATTCAAAATACCTTACAGTTTTTAAATGGTCTCCCTGCCAATGATGTTTTGCTCACGGGCTCACGTGGTACAGGAAAATCCTCTATTGTTCGTGCACTTTTAACCGCCTATGAAGCGGACGGGTTACGTTTAATTGAAATTGAACGTGATGATTTATCTGAACTACCCGAAATTCAAAAAATTATCGCAGGCCGTCCTGAAAAATTTATTGTGTATTGTGATGATTTGGCGTTTAACGCTGAAGATGAAAATTACCGCAGCTTAAAAAGTGTGTTAGATGGTTCGCTTCAATCTGGCTCAAACAATTTTATTATTTATGCTACCAGTAATCGCCGTCATTTATTGCCTGAATTTATGCATGAAAATACACCTGTTATGAAAGCAGATGTCCCTCAGCATCATGAATTACATCCACAAGAAGCTGTAGAAGAGAAAATCTCGTTGTCTGACCGTTTTGGCATGTGGTTGTCATTTTACCCAATGGATCAAAATCTCTATTTAGAAATTGTGGAACATTACTTAGCAAAAGCCAATATGCCAATGACCGAGCTGGCACGTGCTGAATCTTTACGTTGGTGCCAAAGCCGTGGGCAACGCTCTGGACGTTCAGCTTATCAATTTTCGAAACATTGGATTGGTTCTCAGCAACTCAAAGCACTTTAATTACACCGCCAAAGCAAATCTAAAGCATAAAGCCATCAATCTTTGATGGCTTTATTCTATTCTTCAGTGATAACGACAGTAAAATAGCTGTTAAAACATATTTAAAGGTACATGCACTGGAGCAATATATAAAATACTATTAAAAAAAGCCTGTGACCTTACTCAAACTACTTATGGGACTGGCTTTAGGTCTAAACCGTCAATGATGTACAAGGTATTGCCATCAATCACACTTTTATTTTTATCTAAATATTTTTGCTCCAACACACCATTTGTCACCCACAGCGAAAAATCATCATCATTGATTAACCCCAAACGTTGCTGATCAATCAACCATAAGCCTTCCATTTTATCATGTGGAAATTTCACTTTCTCAATCATATCGAGCACCAGTGTTTTACTGGCTGGCAATATTCCCAAACCTTTTAATCCATCCCAACCTTTGGCCAATACATATTGCTCGAGGGTCAAACCATCAATACTCAACCCAAGTTTTGCATCCTGTTTGAATTGAGCTGTTTCAGTAACACTTTCTAATTCAGTTGCACTGCGTAAATCGATTTTATATACCCGTTTAAAAGCCTGAGTATTATCTTTATAAAAATCACCATCTCGTTCTAAAACCAAGAATGAAGTATTACTTAAGGCTGTAATGGCAGAGTTGGAATACGCCAATGCCCCACCTTCTTGTTTATACAGATACTGTTTCACTTTCTTTGTGGCCAAATCAATGGTCACAATACGTGTCAGATCTGATTTATTGACGGCAGAAGTGGGGTTATCCATCGTTGACTGCATAATTCCAACCAAGGTTTTACCATCTGGGGTGATGGTTAGCCCTTCCATGCCACGGTTTGGTCGACGATTCGCAAACTCTGCAGGCAACAAATACCCTCCCGTACGTCGACTATCTTGCTCAAAGGCGTTAATTCGATCGAGTTCAACCCCTTCCGCACTATAGTGAATAATATGTGGGCCATATTCATCACTGACCCAAAAAGTACCATCTTTGAGTGCGACTAAGCCTTCAGGGTCTAAGCCATATTCATCGCTTTGTTTGGCCAATAATTTGCCATAAATATCGTAAGCAGCTTCTTTAGTTGAACCAAAATTTGCATTGGGTAAACCTGAAATATTGCTCCCGTTACGGTCTTTCAACAAAATTTCCTTAAGCTTAGTGACTTTGCCATTTCCTTGTACTTCAAATAACCCAATACGAGGCACATAAGTAGGGTCTGGAAACATTTTTCCATTGTCTTTATTTAGGTTGTAATCGGCATTTGGGCCACGGTCGGTCAAAGCATAAAACTGATTTTTATTGCTTGGATGTGCCACCATATCTGAACCAAAACCACCACGTCGCACTTCTAAGTTATTGCCTGCTTTGGCACCATCGGCAATTCCTTTTAAATTGTCCATGACTTCATAATCAAGACGAATACCATTGGCAAAGACATTCTTGCTCAAACAAATCGTTTCAGTTTTTTCAACTTCATTGTCATCGAGTACAGCATTATTATTTTTATCTATACCGCTACGTTTTTCAGTTCCACCCAACCAACAAGTAGCATTTCCAAAAGTTAATGTCTGCTCAGACTGCACAACAGTGCTTGGCACATTTTCATCTTTAGAACTACCACATGCCGTTAAAAAAAGTGCCCCGCATATCGTTAAGCTCAAACTTGTCTGTTTCATTTTTTATTCTACATTCAATACATTAGGTGCAAAGAATAAGCATGGTAAATGTAGAATTCATGACAACCTGATGAAACTTTTTTGAATATTTAAGATCGAATATCCAAAAAATAACCTTAAAAATAAATTCGCTTGCACAACGCGTGATCACTATGTGCCAACTCAACTGAAATCATTATCGCTGAAAAAACATCTATTTAAGGCACGAAACTAAAAAATAAATAGGTTGCAAAAATGGCCAAATGCACAAAGCCTGGCAACAGGTATGGCCAATGACCATGCAGGATTATGCTGATTTATCATTTTTTGCTCTCTACTTTTCATTATTTGCAGGCATTGCTTATATAGCACGCATACATTTTTATATTTATTTTGAATATTTTAAGGACTAGCTTTATTCATATTGCCTTAAGTGATATGAATAAATAGATGTATTTTGTTATTTCCAAGCACAAAAAAAGAGGCACTTGGCCTCTTTTTGAACATTTGAACTGTCTATTAAAGTTCAGTAGGATTAGTTAACTCAGTCATCGGCCAGCGTGGTGTCGTCGTAACAGACAAACCATCATGCTGACCAGCTTTTAAACGCTGATAACCTGCAAAAGCAATCATTGCGCCATTATCTGTACACAATGCAGGTTCTGCATAATAAACCGATGCACGAATTTTGGCTAAATCTGCTTCTAAACGTTCACGTAAGCGTTTATTAGCACTCACACCACCCGCTATAACCAAACGTTTTAAACCTGTTTGTTTCAGCGCCTTCACGGATTTTTTTACTAAAGTATCTACAATTGCTTCTTGGAAACTTGCAGCAATATCCGCATCGCGGTTTTCATCGCCTATTTTTTTCATTTGTACCGATACGGCTGTTTTTAAGCCACTAAATGAAAATTCCAAACCTTGATGCAACATTGGACGTGGAAATGCAAACGCATTTGGATCGCCTTGCTCTGCCAATCTAGAAATATTTGGCCCACCTGGGTACGGCAAGCCCATCATTTTCGCGACTTTGTCAAACGCTTCGCCTGCCGCGTCATCAATGGATTCACCAAGTAACTCATATTGACCAATGCCGTATGCAGCCATTAGCTGTGAATGACCACCCGAAACCAATAGCGCTACAAATGGAAACTCTGGAGGTGTTTCTGACAACAATGGCGCCAACATGTGACCTTCCATGTGATGCACACCAATAGCAGGTTTATTTAAAGCGAAGGCTAAAGTACGACCAAATAGTGCACCTGTCATCAATGCACCCATTAAACCCGGACCACGGGTATATGCGATGGCATCAATTTCAGATTTTTTAATATCGCTGTCTGCAAGCAACTGCGTTAAAAGTGGAATTAACTTACGCACATGGTCACGCGAAGCCAGCTCTGGTACCACGCCGCCGTATTCTGCATGCAGTTTAATTTGGCTATATAAGACTTGCCCGCGTAAACCCAACTCGCTGTCATACAATGCGAGTCCTGTTTCATCACAAGATGTTTCTAAGCCTAAAACGATCATTAAACTGCCTATAACCTGTATCAATTCTATTGCGAAACCTATTATAGACTTGTGGTATGAGATGTAAATGAGTAAAATACTGACCTTCACTTGTGATCGAAGGCAATTCTGCCTAGATCTTATCCATAACTTAATGAGGATTCTTCATGCCACAAGTTAAATTGAAAGAAGGCGAACCAGTAGACGTAGCTATCCGTCGTTTCAAACGTTCATGCGAAAAAGCAGGTGTTCTTGCTGACGTTCGTAAACGCGAATTCTACGAAAAACCTACTCAAGAACGTAAACGTAAAAAAGCTGCTGCTGTTAAACGCTACCAAAAGAAATTGGCGCGTGAATCAGTACGTACGACTCGCCTTTACTAAGATTAATTTGTGATTGATTGACTAACCTGGACAAGATAAATGACTACTTTAAAAAACCAAATAACTGAAGTTTTAAAAGCAACTATGCGTGCTAAAGAAATGGATAAGTTAACGGTAATACGTAGTCTACAGGCAGCAATCAAGCAAATTGAAGTCGATGAGCGCAAAGAGCTTGACGATACTCAAGTTCTTGCGGTCATTGAAAAGCAAATAAAACAACGTAAAGAATCGATCAAAGCCTTTAGTGGCGCTGGTCGAGAAGATTTAGCTAGTAAGGAACAAGCCGAACTTGAGGTTTTATCTCAATTTCTACCAGAAGCTATGACTGAGGAAGAACTTGATTCCATTATTGCGCAAACAATAGCTGCGCAAGAAGCTACTAGCATGAAAGATATGGGTAAGGTGATGAACTCTCTGCGTCCGCTCATAGCCGGACGCGCCGATCCTTCTCAAGTTTCTGCAAAAATTAAAGCAAAACTTGCGTAATTTCCCAATCTGATTCTATTTCTTTACTGTTGAACTGTCTTTTAATTAAAAGCCAGTTCATAAGTAATTTATATTAAAATACGTCTATTTTAATATTCTGTAATAAAATAACTCTAAAAGAATTCTTCCCATCTTTTGCATACAACATGCCTAAATAAAACCAGTACAACCCTTCACCACAACATTTAATTTAAAGTACACTGCACATTATATTGCTTCAACATCTGCATTTCTTTAGCGCTTAATACCTGTTGATTTACATCTTGCTTGGTCAAATTTGCATACTTTGGATCTAAAGCTGAACGGTTTTTATCGGCAGCTGCATATAAGTCCTGAGCATATTGTGCAACAATGCCACAAAATTTTTCTTGCTGTGCCGCACTAAAGCCACGTTGCATTGGATCTAAAGTCACAAAAAAATTACGCGTATCCTTTTTATAATTCTCATTAATTTTTTCTACCGCCATGACATATTGCTCAACACTAGCAGCCTGAACTATAGAAAAACTACCAAGCACTACACAGGCCAAAGCTACAATTTTTTTCATGAAGTAGAATCTTTATCAAAATAATATTAAAAAAATATTGTAGCATCAAAGCAAAGGATATTCATTTATTCAGCAGTAACACATAAGAAATGCGGTTGATTTTCCGTATATGCAAATTCTATAGGTGCAGGAATATCGCCCTCTGTCACTGTGCCCAGTCTCAAACGCAAAATGTCAGGTAAATCCAAACGATAAGAATAAATTGGACTCGCACAATTCATACAAAATACCCGTGCTTTTTGGTGCGTATGAAAATATTCTTTGAGAAAATCTGCACCTTGAAGCAACTGGAAATTCTGTTTTGGGATCGGGCTATTCCATGCAAATACCGAACCCTGTGCCTGCCGACAATCCTGACAGAAACACAAAATACTCATCTCAATTTCTCGATGAACTTGATACTACACCGCACCACATAAACATTGCCCACGGATCATATCGACCTCTTTTTTAATTATAATTAGCCTTCTAATTGTTAAATTTTAAGCATTCTGGCTTTTTGCATTTCAGTTAAACGAACTTTGACCGTTGCCGCTAAAGATTTATTGTCTTTGGCTAAACGATGCGCATGAATGAGTGACTTAATTGCATTTTCTTCATAACCAGACCAAAACTCAACTTCTGCACGATAACGTAAAACATTTACCGCTTTATATCGATCCTCATTATTCACATTGGCAGAGTTTTGCATTAAACGCCAACCACTCAGATCACGCGTATTGGCACGTAAAAACCGCATCACAATTGCTTGTGCTTCCGATATCATATTTTGTCTAATCAATACTTCCGCATATTTATAATTTAAAGCTCGATTCTCTGGCATGATCACGGCGGCACTTTGAATCATCCGCTGTGCATCATCTAATTTATCTCGCCCCAAATACACATCCGTTTGTAGCAAGGTCATTAATACATGCGATTTTTTCTGCTTTTTGGCTGCATCTAAGGCCTGCTGTGCAAGCTTATAATCCCCTTGTTGAATTTGATAAGCTGCCATTGCCAACTGACCCGCGAATTTATTTTGGTTAACCGCAGTTTGCAACTGTTGTTCTGTCACTTGATGAGACAATACACGCGTGTACCACTTAATAATGTCGAATTCTTCATCCAGCAAATTCGGTTTAACCGCAGGCAATTGATTTGCACGAAGGCGTGCCTCGCTCATTCGCTCAGAAGTTAAAGGATGGGTAAACCAAAAATCTGGTAAAAAACTGACCCGCGAAGACGCGCGGTTCATCACTTCAAAAAAATCTGCCATGCTTTGCGGATTATAACCAGCAGCATACATATATTGCATGCCAATTCGATCAGCTTCGCGCTCCTGATTACGGCTATAGCTGAGTTGCTTATCCATAATGGCCGCCTGCGAACCCAGCATAACTGCCGTCCCGACATCACTATCTGCTTTAGACGCAACCAATGCACCCACCAGCAAACCCGCCAAAGTTAAGAAGCCCTGCCCCTTAAACGCTTCTTGCGAGCGACTATAATGGCGCTGGCTCACATGAGCAATCTCATGTGCCATTACACCAGCAACTTCATCCATATTTTTAGCTGCATTAATCAGACCCGCATTCATTGCAAATAACCCACCAGGCACTGCAAAAGCATTGATTTGCGGATCATTAATAACCAACAAACCAATAGGCTGGTTGAGTTTAGTCTGACTCAATAAGTGGGTAAAAGTACTTAATAAACGATCTTCCAGCCAAGGATTATGCATAACTGGCATTTGCTTATTCACTTCACGATAAACTTTTTCGCCAATTTCAGTTTCTTTTTGTTGGTCGAGTAAGCCAATACCGCCACCAATATCAGGTACAGACATCGCAGGTGCTGTATTAAATTCAACAGTCTGTGCTTGTACTGCCCATGGAAGGGTCATTAAACCGCACGCCAACAAAAAACGTTTCAAAATTGACCCCTCAAAAGCCCAGAAAGCAAAAGACTATAACATTGAAAATAGACTATTTTTCTGAGTAAGTGTTATAAAATTATTATTGGTATAACGGGTTTACAACATAAGTCGGCTGTCGACCTGCCAATGCTTCAAGCAAATTCTGATAGGCTAAATCAGCCATTCGCTTACGGGTGGCAGCCGTTGCTGACCCCACATGCGGTAAAGTCACCACATTATCCAGCTCAAATAACTCAGAGTGCTGCAAAGGTTCTTTGGCATATACATCCAAACCTGCTGCAAATATTTGACGATTTTTAAGTGCATGAATCAAGGCTTGCTCATCCACCACTGAACCCCGTGCAATATTCACCAGCACAGCATGTGACTGCATTAACTTAAGCTCCGCCTCACCAATTAAAGCCTGCGAGTCAGAATTCAAATCTACCGCCACCACCACAAAATCTGAACGTTTTAATAAGCTGTTTAAATCACAGTATGTAGCATTGAGTGCACTCGCACGTGACGGATTTTCACTGCGATTATGGTACAACACGTTCATATTAAAACCATGAAAGCCACGACGTGCAATTGCCTCACCAATATGCCCTAAACCAATAATACCTAATGTTTTCCCGTAGATATCAACACCAAATTGCGCTTCAGACACCGTCCGTTGCCATAAACCCTGCTTGGTCCATGCATCTAAAGAAGCTACTTTACGCGCAGCACTCATCAATAAAGTAAAAGCCAAATCTGCTGTGGTTTCTGTTAAAACATGTGGGGTATGTGCCAACCAAATTTGCTGTTGATTTAAATATGCCAAGTCATAATTATCATAGCCCACGCTGACACTCGAAATTACTTTTAGCTGTTTCGCTTGGCTTAAATTCGTGGCATTTAATATTCTTCCCGCCCCGATCATGCCATCCGCATCTCGCGTTGCTTCTATAATTTGCTGTTGAACATCGCCTAGCTTGGGTGATATTTGAACCACTTGAAATTGTTGTTGTAGTTGATAAAGAATGCTTTGATCGATTTGACTAAAAACAACAACTTTTTGCTTCATGATGATTCTAAGTCCTTGGGCTTACTTTGCATAAACTGCCATAAGCGTTTTTTTAATTTGGGTTCATCTAACATTTCTTGTAATGATGCCAGCTCAATACACTCAGAAGATTCCAAATAAGGAATTTTACCCAAGCACAGGATGCTTTTATGGCCTTCACGCATGCCATCGATAAAACCTTGCACGTACGAACTCGCACCACGACCATCTTGAAATTTAAGCCATGCAAAAGGCCATTGCAACATTAAAAACTCAGAAGCTAATGCACGTTGAATATTCGACCAGAGCAATTGCTGTTCTGCTGTTAAATTGGCAGCATCTGTGAGTACCACACAATGTGCCATATTTAATGCCTCAACCACAAAAGCATCAATTTTTAAGCTCGGGCGAACATCAATCTCTGGTTCAGGTGCCTGCTTGACAGGCTCAGCAACAACTACAGCTTCCTGCTGAGCAGGAACCAATACTGGACTAGGTGATATAACAACTGAAGAGCGTGCAACTAAATGAGGTACAATGATTTCGGATACCGTGTCCGAGATGATTTCTGCTGGTGCTTGATCACGCCAAAGTGTTGACTGATGTGGCTGACACACTTCAGCCTTGGGAATCCAAATATCTATTCCCAATGCAGCCAGTACGTCACGCTGATGCCCTATCATCTTTTCATCATCACCTATTTCAGGTTGGATATTCTAACGAGAATAAGCTCGCTTTGCTGAACTTTTTAAAATATTCGGCCTAATGATTGCGCAAGCACTTTGATAACAATCAGATTCGGATGCTCAGCCCTCTATTAAGTTATTCAATTCAACATCATGGCTAAATTTTTATTTTTTAAATAATCATTAAACTATTTTTCTTCTGCATCAACTCCACCACATCAGCTGACTCAAAACCTAAACGCCAATAGAGCAGCGCCAAAACATCCAATTCATCTTGGGTAATAATTCGGTCATTCCATAAACAAACTTCAGCAACCCCCAATATGCTGATGCGTTCACGTAATTGCAGACCCGAAATATCATTTAAAATTTCCGCCAAATCAATCGGCTCATCTGAAATTTCACTATATAACTCTAACTCAGTTTGGCTCAATATGCGTTTTAAAATTTTCTCTCGAACTTCAAGCTGGCTATCACTATTAATTTGCTGTACGTGCAATAATGCATCAATTAAACGCACAATGGACGGCTTGACCTCTTCCAAAGCCGTAGGTGTATGTACAGGCATCAAATTTAACTCAAATTTAACCCGCTCAATCAACAATGCATCGAGTAATCCAATTTCACCATCTTCTTGAATAATTCGTGCCAATTTCATTAAAAATTGACGTGATACTGTGGCTGGCATCCCCCCAATATTCTTACAAGCTTCATGGAATATCGCGATATGTACTCGGCCATCCAAGTTTAATAAAGCATCTACAATGGCACGACTCACTTCTGCTTCTGCTGGTATGAATTCACGATATTGACGAATCATCAAAATCGCCACCATCACTTCACGTGAACCTGTCGATGTTTGTAAAGCACGATCAATCAGTTCTGGGCGCTTCCAGTTATCACGAATTTCTGGGTTTAAAGGCTTAATTGCATCTTTTATGGCAAAACTAATGGGTGAAAGTCTTAATAAAGGCAAAGGCTGTGGCGAACTCCAAGGGATTGAAAAATCCACCATAGATTCTTCTAAAGATCGGAACAAATTAAATAAAGGCTGATTTTTCAGTTTTTTCAGGTTTTCCAACTGTAACTCATGAATAATGCCTGGGTTTAATTCAAAAATTCGTTGCCCTACACTAGGATGAATATTCATCCAGTTTTGTGGACTTAAAGCATTAGCAAAACACATGTGAGAAATAGATTCAGCATACTCACTATGAATTTGTGAACCCGAATGATGTACATAAATACGCATTAAGGTTTGAATATTGGCATCATTTTGAATTAAGCGTTTGGTTTTTTGGTCATTTTTATAAGTACGACCACCTAAAGTCATAAACTTAATTAAACGCGTAATGAGTACACCTAAACTACCAATTAACCAAATAATGGCACCCAAAGAAACAAACAGCGTTTCAAATTTATTTTCATGGATATAGCCATTACGATAAAAACCACGTTTGGCTAATTTACTACCCCACTGACTAAAAGTTGTCAGACTACTGTACAAAATTTTTAAGCGGGTATTTTCTGCCGCCTCACCAGACAAAATTTTATTAAATTCATGGCTTAATAAACCATAAAGCTCAACCTCATCTAAATTTTGCAGTGCTCCCCAAGTTAAAATAATGGCGGTATCTTTAGGGTAAAAACCTGCCGTTAAGGCATTTACACCCTCTTCACTTGGCAAGACATATAAAGCTGGAGTATCAATAAGAAAAATATCCGAAAGTTGCTCGGTAATTTTAAGCGCTATACTTTCTTCTGGCACACTCTCGACCAAACTTAAGCGCCTTGCACCCAATTGTTTGGCCAGTGAATAGCCTCCCGTTCTAAATATATAAAACTCATAGATCACTGAAAGCGCCATAATGGTCACTACCAGCGTAATAAGATAAGGACTTAACACATGCCAATAGATGGGCTGTCTATAATCGATATAAAACATTAAAAGACCAACAATGGCATTAATGATCACCACGGTCAGCAATACAGCAACCAAGCAAAACGTTGCTGGCCAAAACATATTTTTATTTTTTATAAATGCATAGCCCACTTTTCTCAATGCAAGTTCCTATCATTACATTGCCTTTTCTGTGCTCATCATAAATGAAAAAAGCGGGAAATTCCCGCTTTTTTCTTAGGCTTTACAAACCATTATTCTTCACGAACACCTGTCAAATCGACAGATGCTGCATCGATATTTACATCGATATATGCATCTTTCTTATCAGCCTTAGCAGAGTCATTACGCTTTTTCTCTAAAGCCTCTAAGTATTGGGCATTAATACCACCCGCAACATACACACCGTCAAATACTGAGCAATCAAAGTCTTGTAATTCTGGCACTTTGGTCGTGCGTACTGCTGCCTTTAAATCTTCCAAATCTTGGAAAATTAAGCGGTCAGCTTCGATAATTTCACGAATTTCTTCGACGCTACGCTCTGAAGCAATAAGTTCAGATTTTGCTGGCATATCAATACCATACACGTTTGGATATTTCACCATTGGTGCAGCTGAAGCAAAAAATACTTTTTTCGCACCCGCATCACGCGCCATCTGAATAATTTCATTACACGTTGTACCGCGTACAATCGAGTCATCCACCAACAGAACATTTTTGTCTTGGAACTCAAGCTCTACTGGGTTTAGCTTTTGACGTACTGATTTTTTACGCAATTGCTGACCAGGCATAATGAAGGTACGACCGATATAGCGGTTCTTCATAAAGCCTTCGCGGAATTTCACGCCAAGCACATTGGCAAGTTCAAGCGCTGAAGTACGTGAAGTATCTGGAATTGGAATCACAACATCAATATCGTGTTCTTCTCCCCATTCACGCAAGATTTTTTGCGCAAGTTTCTCACCCATTTTCAAACGTGCTTTATAGACCGAAATCCCATCAATTGTTGCATCTGGGCGAGCAAAATAAACATATTCAAAAATACAAGGACGATATTCTGGGTCTGCAGCACATTGCTTAATCGACATTACACCATCAGCAGTGATGTAAATCGCTTCACCTGGTGCAATATCACGTTCAACTTTGAAGCCTAAAGCTGTAATTGCCACAGATTCAGAAGCAATAATATATTCCACACCTTGCTCTGTTTCGCGTGAACCATAAATCAATGGACGAATACCATTTGGATCACGGAAGCCTACAAGGCCTTGGCCTGTAATCATTGCTACAACAGCATAACCACCTTTGCAACGCTCATGTACGCGCGATACAACATGGAAAATATCTTCAGCTGAAGGTGAAAGTTTGGCACGCTTTTGCAATTCATGTGCAAATACGTTGAGGAGCACTTCTGAGTCAGAATCAGTATTCATGTGGCGTAGATCTGTGCTAAACAAATCATCATGAATTTCTTCTGCATTGGTCAAGTTACCGTTATGTGCCAATGTAATCCCATAAGGTGAGTTTACATAAAACGGTTGTGCTTCTGCACTGCTCGAAGAACCTGCTGTTGGGTAACGCACATGACCAATACCATAGTTACCTTGTAAAGCACGCATGTGACGTGTGTGAAAAACATCACGCACCATACCTGTGTCTTTACGAAGGAATAAACGGCCCTGATGGCAAGTTACGATCCCAGCTGCATCCTGTCCACGATGCTGTAACATCGTTAATGCATCAAACAACATTTGGTTAACTGGTGATTTACCCGCTATACCAACAACTCCACACATAGCAACCTCGCAGACCCGCTAGGATTAATAAAAAGGATTATTCGTAGATTCACCCGAAGCACGTCCACTCTTTTGAGTTGCTTCTGGGGCGTGCTCTGAAGACACCGGCTTTGCGCCATCTTCAGACTGAATATGATGCATGGCTTGATTTGCAGCATCCTTGGACAATTGTGTTGCCCACGGTGCATACGGCATCAAAACCTGGATAAATTTCGATTGTTTCCAATGCGGCGAGCTTTCAACCCACGGGCCTACACCCTGAATAGTGATTAATACCACCAACAGCCCTTTTAAGCCCCCAAACACACCACCAGCTAAACGATTTAGCGGTCCAAGTTTAAGGCGCTTTAAAACGCTATTCAGTATATAAGTTGCAACCCAAGTCAAAACCACGATGATCAATACAATAAATGCAAAGGCCGCAATTTTCTGAACCACTGGATCTGTACTGAGTGAGATCATCGAAGGTGCTAAGACGGACGCATATTTTGCGGCAACAATCAGTGCAAAAATCCATCCTACCAAGTTCGCAAAGGCTTTAATTAATCCTTGACGCAAACCGTTGAGCCCTCCAATGAGCAAGACAATCAGAATAAAGATATCAATGGTGGTCATAGGCTTAAAGTGCGTCTACACAATCTTTTACGAGTTTAGGTCCTGTATAAATGAGGCCACTATAAACTTGTACAAGGGTTGCGCCTGCATTTTTTTTCGCCAAAGCATCTTCGCCTGACAAAATTCCACCCACACCAATGAGTGGGATTTGACCTTTTAATACCTTTGCAAATGCTGCAAGACATGCTGTGCTCTTTTCAAAAACAGGCGCACCAGACAAGCCACCCGCTTCATCACCATGTTGCAAACCTTCAACACCTTCACGAGACAGCGTGGTATTGGTCACAATTAAACCATCAATTTTAATTTCAATTAATTGTTGAGCAATAAATTGGATATCTTCGTCTGTTAAGTCCGGTGCAACTTTAAGTACTAAAGGTACATAATGTTGATATTGGTCTGCGAGTTCTAATTGGCGTTTCTTGAGGGTTTCAAGTAACTCCGTTAAAGCATCGCCACTTTGCAGGCTTCGAAGGTTTTTTGTGTTAGGAGAGGAAATATTGACTGTAATGTATGAGGCGTAGTTATAAACTTTTTCAAGGCAAATTAAATAATCCTCAACTGCTTTTTCAACAGGAGTGACTGCATTCTTGCCAATATTAATGCCAAGTACACCTTTAAATTTAGAGGCTTTTACATTTTCAATTAGCTGATCTACACCGTCGTTATTAAAGCCCATACGGTTAATAATTGCTTTGGCTTTTGGTAATCTGAACAAACGTGGCTCAGGATTTCCAGCTTGAGGCAAAGGTGTAATGGTGCCAATTTCGATAAAACCAAAACCTTGGCTCGCCAATGCATCAATATACGCACCGTTTTTATCTAAACCCGCTGCTAAACCGACAGGATTTGGAAATTCAATTCCCATGCAGGTCACAGGTTTAGACGCTACAGATTGATGCATCAGGCCCATTTTATGGGAAGATTTCAACATCGATAGTGTCAGCTCATGTGCACGCTCTGGTGCTAGTGAAAACAACAAAGGGCGGGCAAGAGAATACAACATATCTGAAAAAGTCACTGCTTGCTAAGTCGGCATATTATAGGCATAGCATCACAAAAACACCATGCTTAGCAGTTCTTTATTTTTACCGATTATCGTACAGCCGCTGTTAATTTAATCTGCCCACTTTCAGAACTAAGTTCCATTTTTTCAATACTTAAGCCCATTTGAACTAACTGAGTTAAAAAATTAGCTAAAACTGCATAGTTTTCATGGCTCACAGCAATGTTGATTTGCTCACCCATTGCTTGAGAGGCTACAGACAAACCTTGCTGCTGTGCAACACGTTGCACTTTATCTGCAACCGACAAACCATTTTCTGTTGAGGCTTTCATGGTGACTGCATTACTTTGCATCCAAACTATCGTGTCTTTTAAACCATTTAAACGATTTTGTTGAAACTCTGCGGCTTTATGCATGTAAAACAGCGATGCCCCTACAGCAGATACCAGCACAAAAATTGTGGTAAAAATCACCATTACGCGTTCACGTGCAGACAAATGTTCTAAATAGTCAGAAATCCGTTCAATTTGACGGTCTAAACCATTTTGCATATTTTCAAGTGCTTTCATTATTGTATTTTCACCTGTCCAACAGCGCCGTTATCTTTAGGCTGAATATTTCCCAATTCAACTTTAAAGCCTTGCTGATTCAATTGCTCTGTTAATTGTTGCAATACTTGTGCAGAGCTGGCCTTGAGTTCCATATTTAATACAGAGGCTTCATAGCTCACTCGATTTGCCACCACTTGATGCTGCATGAGCACAGGCCCTACACGACTCAACAATTGCAATGCTTGCGTATTTCCCGTTTGATTAAGACGTAATTGCGCTTCAAATTGGCTTTTTAGGGTTTGCTCTGTAACAGGATAGCTCTGACCAAACCAAGACTTAAACTGATCTACAGCTTGTACTGCAGTTAAATCGGCAACTTTTTTATTTTGATACCAACGAATTGCATCATAACCAAATTGCACAAATATAAAGGCACAAAGTACGGCCGCACAAGCTTTCCAATAACCCGAAACACCAGATTGATTTTTTGCTTTAGGTAAAATATTCCAAGGATGCGTTTGTGGCTTTTTAAATGCGGGAATCACATATTGAAATGACTCCACGTGATCCTGTGTTGCCACTGCATTTAAACTTTGCAATTGAGCATTATTTAAATGACTGACTTTGACTTTTGTATCTTCAGCAAGTGTTTGATAGTCCAAATATAAAGACAAATCATCAATGGATTGGCCCGCATATTTATTTTCACGCACCAACAAATGCCCTGCAATATCAGCAATGATCAGTTGATTTGGTTCTGGTTCTGGTAGCACTAAGAAATCTGGCAATAAAGCCTGCACCTTGACTGGAATTAATGCTAAAGCATGTTGCATCGTTTCAGCTGTGCTTTGTGCAACACCCATCACAGAAAGCTGTTCTGGGTTTTCAAAATGATGAAAGACCTTCATATAATCTAATGGCAGAATCACATATTCTTCCAATAGATATTTCACACCCTCTGGGCCTAATTTTTTGTATTGTGCTTTGGAAAATTGCTGCTGGATGAGCTGAATATCACAGCTTGGGAAAAACACGGTCGCGTCCTTGCCATGATAGTCACGAATATCTTGTATTAACTGCTCTAGGCTAGAAGCTTGTTGCCAAAACTCCCCTTTAGACCATTGCCAAACCCCATTGGCTTCAGGCATCCATATATACAACATCGATTATTTACTGCCGTTTTAATTAATTTATTATGCGTTTGGTACAATTGCTTTTTTTTGTGTTGATAAACCTGCCGCAATCACAGCCTGATCATAAATTCGCGCTTCAGCCAATGCAAATGGTTGAAATGATTCTGTAGTTAAAATAGATGCAATATGTGCAACCACATTCATGTGACACACCACAGTAATCGAATCATAAGGCAAATAAGACAGCCATTCCACTGCGACTTTTGCATCATCATCTGGCTTGATTGCATCACACACCACTACAGGTACATTCGGAAAATAACGTTGTAAATGTGCCAAAGTTTGTTGTGCGCGTAGTAATGGGCTTACCACAAATACATCTGGTTGGGTTAATGCGCTGACTGCTTCTGCTGTTTGCTGTGCTTGCAAGTGCCCTCGCTCAGTCAAAGGACGTTGCGTATCATTCCCCATTACAGGTGGCGCTGCTTCACCATGTCGAATTAAAGTCAGTTGCATACGATTTCCCTATTTTTATGCATCATTATATCTATCGCTCATGACAAAATGATGTGCCATGAGCGACTTAATTTAAACGTGTTGGTGCGGTAACACAAACTCTACATCGCTACGATGACCATTTTTCATTAATGACAGTGCAATACTTAAAGGTGGTGCGCCTTCAAAAATAACATCATATAAAGCACTGGTAATCGGCATATAAACGTCTAGTTCTTCAGAACGAGCTTTAACTTGCACAATGGTATTAATACCTTCCGCTGTTTGCCCTAATTCTGTGGTCGCCTGTTCTAAGCTTTTACCTGAGCCCAAAGCAAAACCCACTTGATAATTACGACTGAGCGGGCTGTTACAAGTGGCAAATAAATCACCCACACCTGAAAGCCCCAAGAAAGTAAGCGGGTTTGCGCCTAATTTAACTGCAAAACGACTCATCTCTGCTAAAGCACGCGTAAGGATCATACTTTTCGTATTTTCACCTACTTTATAAGCAGCCGCCATACCCATTGCAACTGCATAAATATTTTTTAATGCGCCGCCAAGCTCTACACCATGCACATCATCACTAGCAAAAACACGAAATAACGCGCTGTGTAAGGCTTGCTGTACTGCATAACGAACTAACTCAGATTCACTTGCAATCACTGTACCTGCAGGCTGACCCGCGACAATTTCTTTGGCTAAATTTGGCCCAGACAAAACCCCATAAGGTACTTCTGGCAAAACTTCACGAATAATGTCGCTCATAAAGCTAAACGTTTTAGCCTCAATTCCTTTCGTTAAGGACACCACAGCTTGCGCACTAATAAATGGCTTAATTTGCTCTAAAACACTTCGAAAAGAATGGCTTGGAATTGCAACAAAAATAATGTCACGATCACGCACGGCTTTTTCTAAATCAGAAGTCGCTTGTAATCCAGCCTCTAACGTAAAATCAGGCAAATAGCGTTTATTAATATGTGTAGCATTAATATCAGCAGCAATTGCTTCGTCACGAATCCAAATCATGGTTTCGCAACCATTACGTACCGCTGTATTGGCCATAGCCGTACCAAAACTACCACCACCCAATACAGTCACACGTAAAGCTGTCTTTTGATTAACGACAACAGGTTCCACCAAGTCTGAAAATTTCAAATCTGACATTTTTATTATTTCCTAATCTTCTTTTGTCTATATTATTTATGCCATTCACTGACAAATTCAGTAGTGTGAATTTCTGCACGTGGTGGAATTGCCTTCACTGCAGTACCAATATAAATAATGCCTGAAATTAAATCTGCTGATGTTAAACCCAATGCTTGCTTAAACAATTTAGATTCAACCACCGCACCACTACGCCACATGGTTGAATAACCATGACTTTGTAAAGAAAGTAAAAAGTTTTGTACTGCAGCACCTGAACTTAAAATTTGTTCAAAATGTGGCACCTTAGGGTGATCTTGTAATTTGGTTAATGCCAGTACCAACAATGGGGCACGAAAAGGATGGTTTTTAACACGCTCTAATTGTGCTTCCTCAGTTTGCCCTGTATCTGCCAGTGCCTGTGACAACAAGTCACCAAATGCTTCGCGCTCAGTTGCAGGAATAACCACAAAACGGGTTGGTTTTAAACGATGATGATCTGGCGCAGTCATTGCAGCTTGAAAGGCTTGCTCAAGTTGTGCTGCATTTGGTGCAGGCTCCACCAAGTGCCCAATTGATTGACGCTGATGAATGTTTTGATGAACTATTTCAACCGCTGATTCTGACATTGACATCGATATCACTTTAAAAACTGTGCTCCAAGATTAGCATATTCTCAATGACTTACTCTAGAAGCTTTACAGAATGAAAACCACGATATTTCCAATCTTTTGAGACACACATTGAGCGCTCACTGTTGCAGAAGTCATACAGCAAGCTCCTTAATTGACCTAAAAGTTGTGTTCAAATATAAAAAACTCATTGAAAGGCATTCAAATGAAATTTAATCAACAACACTTATGGGTTACATCTTCTCTCGCATCTGTTTTACTACTTAGTGCATGTGCATCAACCCCAACACAATCATTGGCCATCCAAAAACCAAATAATCAATACGAAGTAACTGCCGTAGGTAAAACGCAACTTATTGCTAAAAATAATGCCATTTCAGCAGCCAATAGCACCTGTGGTAAAAGTGCATCCCCTGTGGTTGTAGATGAAAAAACCGAATACAACGGTGCACTCAAAGGCGTGCTTGATGAAAAAACAGGGCAAATGGTACAAGCTGCTGCGGGCATTTTAGGGAGTATTTCGGGCACCAACACTGGTTTAAATAAAGATGACGACTACCAAACCGTTTTAACATTTAGCTGTAGAGCAAACTAAATTAAGCCAACCATAAAAAAACCGCTCATAGAGCGGTTTTTTTGCCTTGAAAAACTAAGCAATTAATTAACAATAACCATCCAAACGGGTTAATGGTAATTTTTGACCAATAGCTTTTTCAATTTCCGGCAAATAGAACGCATCATCTTCAGATAAGAAGCTAATACTTACACCACGTGAACCCGCACGACCTGTACGACCAATACGATGCACATAGTCATCTGACTGTTCTGGCAAGGTAAAATTAATCACATGCGATACACCATCCACATGAATACCACGACCAGCAACATCGGTTGCAATCATAATATTGTGCTTGCCATTTTTAAATTGATCTAACATTTTTAAGCGTTTGTCTTGAGCAATTTCACCTGACAACATCACCACTTTATAATCATCTTTTTTCAGATGATCATAAAGTTTACGCACTTGATCACGACGATTGGCGAAAATCATCACTTTCTCAATCGGTTCGTCACGTAAAATCTCTTGCAACAACTTATATTTATCTGATTTAGCAACCATATACACACGTTGCTCAACATCTGCATTGGTTTTCTTTTCTGGTTCGATTTCAACTGTAACAGGCTCAAACAACCACTGTTGTGCTAAGTTTAATACGTCATAGCTAAAGGTTGCTGAGAACATCAAGGTTTGACGTTGTTCTTTACGTGGTGAATAACGCACGATACGTTTTACCGATGGAATAAAGCCCATATCAAGTAAACGATCGGCTTCATCAATCACTAAAAATTCAATTTGATCTAGCCAAATTTCTTTTTGCTCAACAAAATCGATTAAACGACCTGGTGTTGCCACCATGATATCGACAAAGTTTTTATTCAATTCAGCACGTTGCTTATCAAAATCAACACCACCAAGCATTGTGACTAAATGTAGATCTGTAAATTTAGTTAATTCCTTGGCATCACTTTCAATTTGCAAAGCCAATTCACGCGTTGGCGCTAAAATTAATGCGCGAGGCTCACCACGGAAACGTTGCTCTTTAATTGGGTTATTTAATAAATCATTAATAACACTCACCAAAAAGGCTGCAGTTTTACCCGTACCTGTTTGTGCGCGACCAATGGCATCATGTCCCGCCAGCGTAAATTTCAAAACCTTTTGCTGAATAGGCGTCATTTTTGTAAAGCCTAAAGCATCAATCGCTTGTTTCAGTTTAGGGTGTAAATTTAAGGTATCAAAACCAGATGACATAAAGCTGTGCTCTAACTTGGTAATCGCAAAATATGATGCATTATAAACAAAAAACGCCCCAATATACATTGGGGCGTTTTTAGATTAATCTTTCGATTAGTCTAAAGGCTGAACTTCTTCAGCTTGGAAGCCTTTTTGGCCTTTTACAACGCTGAATTCAACGCGTTGACCGTCACGTAGTGAGCGGTGACCTTCGCCTTGAATAGCACGGAAGTGAACGAATACATCGTCACCGCCATTGCGTTGGATAAAGCCGAAGCCTTTAGTATCGTTAAACCATTTAACTACGCCTTGTTCACGAGCTGTCATTAGTTAATCCTCATAGATGTATAAGAAGGACCACCCGGTGTTGCAAACAGCAGACAAACAAGGTTTAAAACTCTTTATTTTTTTAAAACTTGTAATCATTCTGTAAAACTATTAACAAAATCCCGGTTATATCCATTTATATAGCAGGTGTTGAAACAATTTATAGTTGTTATAACTCCTAGTACGCCGTCGAGCTTAACACGGCTAAATTTCAAATAATAGATTTTTTTTCGACTTATTTGCATTTTAACTGCGCATTTTTTAACACATACTTTGCACAAATTTTGAGTTAGATTTTTGGCTAAATTTGGCATTTTTGTTTGGTTTTGGCATTCAATTTGCTAATATCTTTATTGCTATTATATTGATGATTGAACAACTGTTTTATGAGTGATTTTCAGAACACTGAAGCTTATATAGTAGATGCGATGGGAAAACCTTGCCCAATGCCATTGCTCATGTTAAAAAAAGCCCTTAAAAGCCAAACTGGAAAATTGTTGTTGCTCAAGTCTTCTGACCCGCATAGCCAACAAGACGTGAGTCGCTATTGTGAAATACACAATTTAAATTTCCAACTGAATAAAGTTTCAGATTCTGAGTTTCACTACTTAATTGAATCTTAAATATTTTCAGTTAAAATAATTTGCTTCAAATTTGAATAAAACTTTACATTTCTATACCCAATTTTCCATAATTTCCGGAAATATTGGATTAATATTGAAATCAATTACTGGGTAATTCCATCATACCCTTAAGGAGAATACATGAGTGACAGCAGCAATCAATTGATGCCCCTGTCATTATCGGCGCCTGGGGTGAATCTTGGTGCTTATATCAGTACTGTAAACCAGATTCCAATTTTGACAGCCGAACAAGAAAAAGCCTTGGCGGAACGTTATTACTACGACCAAGATTTAGACGCAGCAAAAATGCTGGTCATGTCGCATTTACGTTTTGTTGTGCATATTGCACGTAGCTATGCTGGCTATGGATTACCTCAAGGAGATTTAATCCAAGAAGGTAACCTTGGCTTAATGAAAGCTGTTAAACGCTTCGACCCTAATATGGGTGTTCGTTTAGTTTCTTTTGCTGTGCACTGGATTAAAGCCGAAATTCACGAATATGTTATTCGTAACTGGCGTATTGTAAAAATTGCAACAACCAAAGCACAGCGTAAATTATTTTTTAACTTACGTAGCCTTAAAAAATCGTCTAAAAAATTGACGCTAGAAGAAGCGCAATCTATTGCTAAAGACTTAAACGTTACCGCTGAACAAGTTTTAGAAATGGAAGGTCGTTTAACTGCATACGATGCTGCTTTTGAAGCCACTGGCGATGACGACGATGAAGGTTCAAGCCACGTTGCACCAGCGTTATACCTAGAAGATAACCGCTATGACCCTGCTCGTCTGATTGAAAATGAAGACTATGAAGAACAAAGTACATCTGCGCTTCATGAAGCAATGGAACAGTTAGATGATCGTTCTCGCAACATTTTACAGCGTCGCTGGTTAGATGATGAAAAATCGACTTTGCATGAACTGGCAGCTGAATATAATGTGTCTGCAGAACGTATTCGTCAGCTAGAAAAAAATGCGATGGAAAAAATTAAAGTGGCTATGTCGTCGAATTAATTCATTTCCTTTTGTCAGAAAAAGCGCTTCGGCGCTTTTTTTATTATCTAAAAATATTTAAAATCCAAAAAATACTTAAGAAATAATTAACAAAGTATTAAAAATAATAGAACTATAACCTTATATATTAAATAATTTTTTGGATCTTTTATGACCTTATCTAGAGAAGTACCAATTTCATTACTGCATAAAAGCTATTTCTCACGTCAAATCATACATAAACAACTTATGTATAATTTTTATAGTACTGGAATAGACGCAGCTTGCGGTGCGGGAATATGTCATGATGCAGTTGCATTAATGCATTTTTTAAAAAAACCATGCCTGTCTGCATTCGACTTTCACACAATTCGTCATCGTACTGGCAAACAATGGATAAACTATTTTTATAGTGGCTTCACTCTTTGGGATGGTGTTTCTGACTTACCTGTCAATAAGGCTATTGGCTTTACTCGCCCGCCTTTACCAAATGAATTAGCTAACCACCAAATTATTTGTCATAGTGCATATTCTGTCAGTAATAATGAAGTTCGAGCTATAAATGGAATGGCTTTTGGTCAAAATGGATGGAAAAGAGCCAAGTTAACAGATTTATTTGAAATGCATAATAATGGCTATACAGTATTCACTCAAACTCAACAGCGGGTTGATATATTAATTTCTAATAGATGAATCAATCACAATTTCTGAAATACAAGGCAAAATAGTGGAAGTTTCTTACTATCTTGTCTTATTTTCACAAAATTAATTATTACTTGCAAAAACTTCTAATTCAAAAAATTGAACAATTAGAATTTCTCCTATCCATGTCAAATATGTTAAGGTTGATCGCAAATTTTTCCTCAGGAAAACTTGCCTATGTGGATTGGAATCTCTGCGATTAACCTTGCCCTTGCTGTCATGCTTGGCGCATTTGGCGCACATGGTTTAAAAAAAATAGCCTCTGTCGAGCAACTCGCATGGTGGCAAACCGCAACAGACTATTTCTTCTATCACGCACTAGGGTTGTTAACCCTTGCAATCCTGAGCAAAGTCATTCCTCAACTCCCCATTAAAATTAGTTTCTGGCTCATTCAAGTCGGCATCGTGTTCTTCTGTGGCACACTCTACATCATGGCTTTGGGCTTACCGCGTGTGCTGGGTGCAATTACGCCAATTGGTGGCGCACTGATGATTTTAGGCTGGCTAATTTTAGCTTGGAATGCTTTTAAATACGCAAAATAATATAGCAACTGCTTAGGAAATGAAGCCATGCAGATTTACTTAAATGGTGAAGTACAGCAAACGACTTGCACTACACTTCTAGAATTGATTCAAGAACTCGCTCTAGATGGCAAACGTTTTGCCGTTGAACAAAATGAAATGATTATTCCCAAAAGCAAATTAGCACAAAGCCCTATTTGTGATGCAGATCGTATTGAGATTATTCAAGCCGTCGGTGGCGGTTAATCGGAGCTCCCATGGAAGATACATTTAAAATTGGTTCACGTACCTTTAATTCACGCCTGTTGGTGGGTACGGGTAAATATAAAGACCTACATGAAACTGACTTAGCAATTCAAGCCAGTGGCGCAGAAATTGTGACCGTGGCCATTCGTCGCGTGAACATTGGACAGCACCCAGATCAACCAAATCTGCTTTCGGTTGTTCCACCAGAGAAATATACGATTTTACCCAATACGGCGGGTTGCTTCGATGCCAACAGCGCAGTGCGTACTTGTATGCTGGCACGTGAACTTTTAGATGGTCACAACTTAGTTAAGCTTGAAGTCTTGGGTGATGAAAAGACACTCTATCCAAATGTAACCGAAACTTTAAAAGCGGCGCGCACTCTCATTGACGATGGCTTTGAGATTATGGTCTATACTTCAGATGACCCAATCGTGGCGCAAGAACTTGAAAGCATGGGCTGTGTCGCCATTATGCCTTTGGGGAGCTTGATTGGTTCTGGTTTAGGGATCTTAAACCCGCATACACTTTCAATTATTAAAGAAAATGCCAAAGTGCCTGTATTAGTGGATGCAGGTGTAGGCACAGCCAGCGATGCAGCCATTGCAATGGAATTAGGTTGCGACGGTGTACTCATGAATACTGCAATTGCTGCTGCACAAAACCCAGTTTTAATGGCATCTGCAATGCGTAAAGCAGTTGAAGCTGGCCGTGAAGCTTTCCTTGCGGGTCGTATGCCACGTAAACGTATGGCCAATGCCAGCTCACCTGAAACTGGCTATTTCTTCAAATAGATATTTCCTGAAAAGCGAATTTTGGTTATAAAAGAGGACTGCAACAGTCCTCTTTTATTTTGGATGACGCTTTGAATGCTAATAATGAAAAAAATAACGCCACACATATTTCCACTCTTATTGAGTAGTTTGCCTATTTTTGCTTTTGCACAAGTACCACAGCAATATAGCCAGCTAGCACCAATAGGCTGGTCTGTTTTATCTAGCGCTTCAGGTGATTTAAATAAAGATGGACGTAGCGATATTGCTCTCGTACTTGAAAAAAAGAAAACGGACCTTCCATTAACAAAGGACAATGGCGAAGCACTCCACAACAATGCCCGAAAACTCGTAGTATTTTTTAAAACACCTCAAGGTTATAAATTAGTCGCAGAAAACCAAAGCCTTCCTGTAGCAGAACAGCCTAACTTGTGTTTACTTGACCCGCTTGCAGAATCAGAGGGTATCGCTATCAATAAAGGCATACTTTCAATTGAGTTTAGTTATTTTATGTCTTGTGGTGGCTGGGAATGGCCAAGACACAATTATGCTTTTAGATGGCAAAATAATGGATTTGAATTAATTGGTTTTGATTACTACAGCTTTCATAGAGCCAGTGGTGATGAAACCAATAAGAGCTATAACTTTTCAACCATGAAACGTAAAGAAATTGTGGGTGGCAATATGTTTGACATCCGAAAATCCCAAACAAAATGGAGCAATTTTAAAAGCCATCAAAAATTCACTTTAGCCAATATCAATTTTGCTGACTTTTACAGCCAATTTGAATATTAAATTTTATATACACGTTTCTAGTTTTGAACACTTCTAATCTAAGAAATGAAAAAAGCCGCCACATTTGGCGGCTTTTTTATGCTGTCATGATTAAGGAATGAGGCCTTCATCACGCATAGCGATTTGTACGGATTGGCGTGCTGCCACGTTATTTCGGATAGCAATAATGTTTTTATACGGCGTTAAGTCGTGATGAATAACATTCGACCAGTTTGTTAAAACGAATAAATAAGCATCCGCTGGGCCAAAGTTATCATCAACCAAGTAATCGTTATCTGACTCACCAATTGCTTTATCGATGTATGTTAATAAACGATCAATCTCTTTATAGCCCTTTTCTTTGCCAGCTTCATCAAGTGCGCCACCAAAAAATACAGCATAGGCATCGTGTAATTCAGAGTTTAAGTAACCTAACCACTCAAGCACTTTGGCACGGCCTAAGCCCGATGGTGGGATCAAATCTTGTTTTGGATCATGCTGAGCCAAAAATGGCAAAATAGCGACGTTCTCAGTAAGGATCAAGCCTGGGTTAATTTCAAGTGCTGGCACATAGCCTTTTGGGTTTACGTCGTAGTAATCGGTGCCCTTTTCTGTTTTATGTGTTTTTAGGTCTACGCGTACTAAATCAAAATCGACATTAATTTCATTTAAAATGATATGGGCTGCCAATGAGCATGCACCTGGCGCATAGTAGAGCTTCATATTTGATCCTTGTTATTTAACTATTAACTGTTTTAAATCTCTTCTAACAAACTTTCAAGTGATCGAACCTGTAAATTGCAAAAAGCATAAATGACTAAATTTCACCTATGCTTTGAATATTGTGCATAAATGGATTTTTTTCAAGTTAAACCGTCATGCTTTTTGTATTGAAGATGATTTAACATACGCAGGTTTTCAATTTGATGAAAAAGACTGTGCTAAAGCTTAAAAAAGATGAATGGTTTTCCAACATTCGTACCGATGTATTGGCTGGCTTGGTGGTCGGTTTAGCCTTAATCCCTGAATCAATCGCCTTTTCTGCCATTGCTGGTGTAGATCCACAAGTTGGTCTATATGCATCATTTTGTATTGCGGTGAGTATTGCTTTTTTTGGTGGTAGACCTGCCATGATTTCAGCAGCCACTGGTGCCATGGCCTTACTCATGATCACCCTAGTGAAAACACATGGCTTACAATACTTATTGGCAGCTACGGTTCTCACTGGCATTATTCAAGTGCTTGCAGGCTATTTTCAAGTGGCCAAACTCATGCGCTTTGTCTCACAAGCGGTGGTCTATGGCTTCCTAAATGCTTTAGCGATTTTAATCTTTGTTGCTCAAGTGCCTGAAATGGCAAAAATGGATAGCTTAGGCTATTTATTTATGGCCCTAGGTTTAGCCATCATTTACTTATTTCCCTTTATCCCTAAAATTGGTAAAGCAATCCCCTCTCCGCTAATTTGTATTATTGTGCTGAGCCTGTTGGCATTAGGCTTAGGTGCCGATATGCGTACCGTCAGCGACCTAGGCCACTTCCCAGACACCTTACCAATTTTTTTAATTCCAGACATTCCATTAAATTTTGAAACCTTACAGATTATTTTCCCTTATGCCATCACTTTAGCCACCGTAGGCTTGCTTGAAACTATGATGACCACTACTGTCATTAATGAAGTGACTGGTACTGAAGGTGATCGCCATCAGGAATGCCGTGGACAAGGTTATGCCAATATTATCAGTGGCTTTATGGGCGGTATGGCAGGTTGTGCCATGATTGGCCAATCAATTATCAATGTGAGCTCAGGTGCACGTACTCGCCTCTCCACTTTGGTTGCAGGCGTATTCCTGCTTTGCCTTGTGGTGTTTTTTAAAGATTGGCTAGCTTATGTACCAATGGCAGCACTGGTTGCCATTATGGTGATGGTTTCATTCACCACCTTCCAATGGGGTGCCATTAAGCAATTTAATAAGCATACACCTGCATTTAACATCGTGATGCTTGCAGTCGTACTCGTGGTCTTAGCAACACACAACTTGGCGCTTGGCGTATTTATTGGTGTTTTACTCTCAGCTTTATTTATTATTAATCAATTAGAGAGTTCAGTGAAAGTTAGTGTCGACCATACAAATACTCACAGTAATTACACGATTTCAGGGCAAATCTTTTTTAGCAGTGCCGATAAGTTTTATCAATTTTTTTATTTCAATAGCCCAGTACAGCAGGTGACCATTGACCTTACACATGCACATATTTGGGATATCACCTCAGTCAATATGCTCAACACAGTAGTCGAAAAATTTAAGCAACAAGGAATAAGTGTAAAACTCATTGGTTTAAATGAAGCCAGTGCAACCTTAATTGATCGTGTGAATAATTAAACCGCCTCCTAATAACTCAAATTTGACATTAAAAAAGCAGAATCATTTATTCTGCTTTTTTAATGTTTTAGCTAAATTTCACAGATTTATTTGATGCTTTAATGTACACTTACATACAATAACAATTCATCTTGCTAAGGCTATTTTTTTACTCATGCTGAAACAGCACCCCATTTTTTTACATTTAACAGCATGGGTTTCTTTATTTTGCCTGTTTGTACTCTTTTATTGTCTATTTGGACTCAGTACAAGTGCGCATGCAAATTCTGAACAAATAACTCTAAAACAAGAATGCACGGCCAACATCCAAAATATTTATAGTGCAAAAGGCTCGGCTCACTCTCCTGAAAGCATTCCGCAGCAAGGTTGGCAAAAGCTAAAACAACTTCCCGACCGTTGGCATGATCGTTGGCCTAATTATCATGGCAATGCATGGTACAAAATTGAATGGAATTACCATTGCCCAAACCCGACTGCTGTTACACCCATTAGCCTGAGCATTGAAAGTATTACCCAAACAGGCCAAGTCTTTATTAATGACAATTTGTTATGGCGTGATATTGCCACTACAGAGCCAATCTCGCGTAATCAGGTGAAACCACATTTATGGAATATCCCTGTTGCAAATTTACATCAAGGTCAAAATATTATTTGGATACAGGTACAAGGTAATCAAATCCAAAAATCGGGGATTGGGCATGTCGCTTTAGGTAACTATGCGCAAATGTACAAACTGTATAATTCTTGGTTATTAGAAAAACAAACATTGCCCTATTTTAATGCCATGATTAACACGGTCATTGGCTTATTTTGCTTACTGGTTTGGGCGATCAGCCGTAAAGAATCTGCTTTTTTTTGGTTTGCAATGGTCTCATTTTTATGGGTAGCCTACAGCTCCATGGTGGTTTATTCCGACCCTATTCCATTTTTAAGCAGTACACAGCTAGAGCGCATTCAGAATATTATTTTCTGCTTTTATGTCACGATTGGTTGTTTGGGCGCATGGCGCTTCGCGGGCTTTCACTTTCCTAGAATGGAGAAAGCACTTTTCTGTTTTGCTATTATTGCCTCAACATGTATCGCTCTCAGTCCGGTTGAATATGCAGCTCAGGTCATCCAAGGCTTTTTTAGCATCACTGTGCTGATTTTTATTGCCAAGTGTATTAGTTATCCTTACTTTGCTTATAAATCACGCCTACCCGAAACGTATTTTTTGGCTGTGACTTATTTGGTTTTTATACCCATTGCCATACATGACGCTATTTTCATGTCCACACTACAGGGCAAACCACTTTCCCCCTATACAGCACCATTTTCTTCGGCTGTGATAGGATTTGTCTTGGCATTTCGTTTGGCACGAAACGCCCGTGAAATTGAAAGATTTAATCAAACCCTTACACAAAATATTAAGCAAACTAAGCAAGAACTGACCGAGTCTTTAGGTTTGCAGCAAAAACTTGCAGTACAAAATGCACGTTTGCAAGAACGAATTAACTTATCGCATGACCTGCATGATGGTTTAGGTGGCTCGATTTTCCGTTCGATGGTATTACTCGAACAAAATGAAAAAATCGAAAAAAATCAGGTCTTATCCATTTTAAAACTGTTACGCAGTGATTTAAGACAAGTGATTGATTCGGGTGCGAGCTTAGGTGCAGAGATTCCAGCAACACCCATTGATTGGGCGGCAACAATTCGACATCGTTTTGTACAATTATTTGAAGAAATGGATATCCACTCAAAGTGGGAACTTCCTCAACATTGGGGTACTTCACCTACAGCATTACAATGCTTAACGCTGACCCGTTTAGTTGAAGAAGCCCTAACCAATATTATGAAACACAGTCAGGCGACCCAAGTGACGATTCGTTTACATGAAAATGACGTACAACACCTGGTTTTAAGTATTGTTGATAATGGCTGTGGCTTCACCCCACAAGCAGATCAGTTTGGCTTACATGTCGGTTTACACAGCATGCAAACACGCATTCAGCGTATCGGTGGTGCTTTTAGTATTGAATCTCAGCCAGGTCACACGCAAATCCAAGCAATTTTACCGTTGCATAATAATATGATAACGCCAAAAACAGACCCATAAAAAACATCGCCAATGTGAATAACATTGGTGATGCCTTAGTGGCTTTATTTATTTTAAAATCAATAAAGCCATTCTAAAATTGATCTACACTATATTACCCATTTACGATTTCCGTCGACCCAATTGTGCATATAAGGCTAAGCCAAGCATGCTCAGTAAACCCAACACCCCCATACTACCGCCACTGGTCTTCTGATCTTCAGCTGGGGTTGTAACTTCATTTAAGTCTAAATCTACAATCACAGGGTCATGGTCTGATGAGCGAAATGCATCAGCATTAAAAAACAATTGCTTTTGCTCTTCGGATTTAAATTCGTCGTTATAATCTAATGCAGTAGGTTCATCGGCATTAATATGCCAAGCAAAAGTTCGCTTCACCATTGGATATAAATTTTCATCTGCAATCGCGTGATCTAAATTACCTGCACCACCATAACCCTCACTATTACTCGCCACCCCAAAGACATAACTATAGGCTGACTGGCCTTGGCCAATTTTTTCATCATTGAGCAAAATTTTATAGTTTGATTTTTCAAAGGCTAAAATTGGATCTTCTTTGGCATAGCTATTCATATCACCCAATAGCAACACGTTAGATTTTTGCGTCAAACTCACTTGTGCTTTTGCCACCCATTGCATCAACTTAGCAACGGACTTGGTCCGCAAATCATTCCAACACCCTTGGCCATCACCTTGATCTGCATCTAAAGAGGTCGCATCTGTCGGACAACTTCCCTTCGACTTTAAATGATTCGGAATCACCGTAAACAGTTTGCCCCCTGCTACAGGCTTAAAGCTTTGTAAAAATGTCACACGGTTCAAATTTGTCGCATCATCATATACAACAGGCTCAGCAACAGGCATTACACGCTTGCTGTTATAAATCACCGCCACAGCAATTGCATCGCTTCCGAGTTTATCTTTAACTGGAACGACATATTTCCAATCTGCGCCTAAAGCCTTGGTTAAATATGCAATTGCACTTTTATCGCTATAGCCGTTGTTTGCAATTTCCATTAAAGCAAATACATCAGCATCAATTTGCTTCATCGCACTGACAATTTTTTGATGTTGTTTATCAAACTCAGCCTGCGTTGTTGCGCCACGCTCGGTAGGAAAGCCCTTTTGCAAACCATTGTCATAGTTCAGCACATTAAAAGATGCAACACGTATTTGCTTAGTCTCTTTGGCTATAGGCACTGTACGTGGATTTGAGCTGGTCGTGAGCATAGGTACATCAAAGTCTGGACGTGGCTGAATGCGCCATTGATCATAACGATATTCTAATATGCCCTGTGCATTCTGAATTTCATTGCCTGAACGCAGGGTGTTTTTTGCACTAAAATTCGCGGGTAACCACGGTGTTCGATTTTGGTTATTGTAGCCATCATCAAGCACAATTTTTGATAGTTTATTTTGTTTTGCCAACGCGATTGCCTCTGGCGACTTGGCTGGATATAAATTCGTTGGAATAAATTGACGTGCTGTGCTTAACACAACAGAACCATAGCGACCATATTCATAATTTTCACTGACCGTTAACTTCTGTGGCAGTTTGACCAACATCCCTTGATAGCGTTTCGGCACATTTCCTGTACTCGCATCTAAGCTATCAAAGGGTAAATTGATACTTAGAGGCTGTACCAAAGAAGCGACATTTTCCTGACAAGCCACAATATTGCTACTTAAATCTTGAAGCTGTAATTGATTTTGGTAATTGGTGAGCTTGCCTTTTAAAATCACTTCATCACCCACTTTTGCACCCTGAATCGCACTACTTGCGGGTATATACACAAATATGGCATTGTTTTGACCCGCTTTGGCCTTACTGTCCACGGTTTGTACATAAAAACCGTTAAAGCCATTGCTATATCTAAAATCTGCGGTCATTACACCACGTACGGTATATGACTGATTTAAGGGTGCCGTTTGTAGGTCGGCAATAGGGGTCGTCGTCGCGCTACAGCTCAAAGTTTCTAAGTCAGGTGGTACAGTGGTGTTGGCAAATAAATGGCGACTATATGCGCTACGGTCTGACCATTTTGTCCATTCGCTGTCTAAATCAAATACAGCGTTTGGATTTACCGATGTTATATTATTGCTCTTCTGAATACGCGTTAAACTATTTTGATAGCTGGAGAGCGCAGTTCCCCAACCTGTTCCTGGATCTTCACCAACGCGCCCAAAACGATCCACTGCCGTATTTCCGTTCATCAAAACCAATGCATCATCGCCATTAAATGACAATGCTTTGGTCAAAAACTGAAACGGTGTATTGATAGATGCTAAAGCCGTCTGTAATTCTGAGCGACCCACAATAATTTTCTGCTGTGGCCCTAAGCTTCCAGACAAGGCAAACGTATTTGTCGCTATGCTCGCACCATTGCTATATTGCAAAATATTATAATTGGACAAATCAACTGTTTTTTGGTCTGGGTTATATATTTCGACACCTTTTTGGTTTGATACCCCATCAATATATTGACTAAACATAATCTCTGCATGTGCAGACATGTTATAGCCACTCAGCAATATACACAGCGTTAATAATTTTGGATTTAAATTATGGCTATGGCAATTTTTAGATGTTCGTATTTTCATGAATATTTGAAAAGTTGTTCAAAAGATCTACAGCCTAATTAGGCGAAATGACACGCCCATGAAAACTAAATGACAATTTAGCTTCGGCCTTACAACAAATTCAGGCGCTAATCTGCTCATTTTCGGCTAAAAAATTTGACTTGTTTCGCTCAGGACTTAAAATACCGCATTCTGAATTTTTTAGATTTGCCAAAGTTATGTCGAACGATCAATTAGACCAGCAAGTCGTGGAGCTGGACAACTTAAACGAACAGCGTGAAATTGTTACGTTTATGCGTCGCTCAGCACCGCTGAACACCTCTCAACGTACTGCGCTTGAACAATATGGTCACCTAATTTTGGAATACCCTGTGGGTGACTTACGTCAACACTTCGAACACCCAGAGCGCCCTTTAACTGTCGAAATCGGTTTTGGTATGGGTCGTTCATTGGTGCTTATGGCCAAAGCCAATCCTGAACGTAACTATGTCGGTATTGAAGTTCATGTACCGGGTATTGCACAGTGTGTATTTGAAGCAGGTATGGCAGAACTTAAAAACTTACGTGTCTTGGATGCAGATGCAATTCAAGTCCTTCGTGAAATGCCAGACAATAGCATTAATGCTGTACAGCTTTATTTCCCAGATCCATGGCAGAAGAAACGTCACTTCAAGCGCCGTTTTGTATCGCATGATCGTATGCCACTGGTTGAGCAAAAGCTTGAGCTAGGTGGTACATTCCATGCTGCAACAGATTGGGAACCGTACGCAGAGTGGATGATTGAAGTTCTTGAAGAACGTCCACGCTTAGAGAATCTTGCAGGTAAAGGCAACAGCTACCCACGTCCAGATTGGCGTCCACAAACTAAATTTGAACGTCGTGGTTTAGAAGCTGGTCATAAAATTAATGACTTTATCTTTAAGAAAATTTCTTAATCCAAACGTTTAAAAAAGCGCTCAATAGAGCGCTTTTTTTTATTTTTTACTTGTTCGTTTAACGAATAAACATGCGATAAATAAACTGCTGAATCCAAGTGCCATAAGGCGGGTAAATCAGCTTCATTAAACTAAACTTCGGCCTTACAAAGACAGATTTAGCATGACTAAAAGTTTTAAATCCCTCATGCCCATGATAATGCCCCATCCCCGATGCCCCAATCCCGCCAAAAGGCATATCTTCCATGCCAGCAGTCATCAGCGTTTCATTTAAACACACGCCACCACTATGCGTGGCATATAATACTTTTTGTTGCTCTATTTTGTTATAGCCAAAGTAATACAATGCCAAAGGTCGCTCATGCGCATTAATATAGGCAATCGCTTCATCAATATGCGTATACGTTTTGAGTGGCAAAATCGGTCCAAAAATTTCATTTTGCATCAATAACATATCATCGCTTACATTTGTGACGATCGAATGCGCCATACGGCGTTCATCATTTAAGATGTCATCATTAAATATGCTGGCACCTTTCACTTTCGCATCGCTTAAATAATGTTTTAGCCGTTCAAATTGGCGTTCATTCACGATAGCTGTGTAATCAGCATTTTGCTGAATGCTATTAGGATAAAAACCTCTTAAAGCCTCAAAATAGGCTTGAATAAATGTCTCTTGTTGGCTTTCATGCACAAAAGCATAATCAGGTGCAACACAGGTTTGACCTGCATTCATGGTTTTACCAAATGCCAAACGTCTTGCGCTTTCTTTTAAGTCTGCATCTACAGCAACAATCACCGGTGATTTACCACCAAGTTCCAAAGTGACAGGTGTTAAATTGTCTGCAGCAGCGTGTAGCACATGCGGTGCTATCGCTGTCGCCCCAGTAAATAACAAATGATCAAAGGGTAATTTCGTGAATTGTTGTGCTATTTGTGCATCACCTGTAATGACATTGACATGACTTTGTGGGTACTTTTCAGCAATAAGCTTCTTAAACAAGGCTGAAAATTCAGGTGTGTGCTCACTCATTTTAAGCATGACATGATTACCTGCTGCCAAAGCCTGTGCCAAAGGCCCCAAAGCTAAAAATAGCGGATAATTCCAAGGTACAACAATTCCCACTACCCCAACAGGCTGATACATCACATAACCAGATGCTGGCTGAAACAAGATACCGATATCACGCTTGCTGGGCTTCATCCATTGTTTCAAATGCTTCAAACTATGCTTAATGCCATTTAGACTGGTCATAATTTCAAACAAACGCGTTTCATCTACACTACGGTTGGAAAAATCACGACTAATCGCCTGTGCAATATCATCCTGATGTTCGACCAACATCTGCTGCAGTGTCAGTAAATGTTGCTTACGCTGTTCATAACTGGCATAAGGTTGCTGTGCGAAAGCCTGCTGTTGTAACTCAAAAATACCCTGTAGTTTTTCATCGTTTAACAATGTATGTTCTACTTTATTGATCACTTCAGTATGTTGATCTAAGCTGTGTGCTAGTGTCATGACAAGTATCCTTTTCTTTTTGTTTTAGCTGTGCTTTTTAACATAGTCAGTGTCCGATAAAACCAAATGTGATATCAGTACTACAACATATCTCTTTAAGCCACTTGTTGACGTTTATTTGCTTCGCGAAGTAAATCAACTGCCTTTTCGGCAATCATAATCACAGGTGCATTGGTGTTACCATTGACCACTGAAGGCATAATTGAAGCATCAATCACACGTAAATTTTGTATACCATAAACCCTTAACTCTGGGTCCACTACAGCCATTTCATCAATCCCCATTTTACAACTGCCCACAGGGTGATAAACCGTATCTACGCGATTACGCAATATTTCTCGAATGTCCTCATCCGTTTTAACATTTGAAGTAAATAAATCTTCTTTGTACATTTCTGCTAGGACTGGATCTTGCATCAATTGCCGAGTTAATTTAAAGCCCTTAACCAAATCTTCCACATCTCGATCATCACCTAAAAAATTTGGATTAAGCAATAATGGATCTGAGATTTTATTGCCACTGAGTTTCACACTGCCACGACTGCGTGGATTTAACAAACATACATGGCACGACACACCATGACTAGCATGAAACTTACGAGCATGATCATCAACCAAAGCGACCACAAAGTGTAACTGTAAGTTAGGAATCTCTAACGCTGGATCACTTTTTAAGAAACCACCACATTCAGCAAAGTTCGAGCTAATCATGCCTCGACGTTCTTTACGATAACGCTGAATCTGCTTAAACATCGACATTGAGCCAGGTATCGAAATACCAAAGGTATTTTGCGTATCATGTACACTATAACCAAAAATAAAATCAGGGTGATCATGGAAGTTTTTGCCCACGCCGGGTAAATGCTGCTTCACTTCAATGCCATGCTGTTGTAGCTCTGTTTGATCTCCAATCCCAGAGAGCATTAGAATCTGTGGTGACTGCATAGCACCCGCACTGAGTAAGACTTCTTTGCGTGCTTTAATGGTTTTAACTTGACCTGCATGCTCGACTTCTACCCCCACAGCCGTTTTATGCTCAATGATAATTTTGTGCGTCATGGCCTTGGTCCACACCGTCAAATTAGCGCGTTGCAAATGTGGAAATAAATAAGCACGCGCAGCACTACAACGTTCACCATTGATATGGGTAACTTGATATACCCCCAAGCCTTCCTGCTCTGCACCATTAAAATCATCTAAAATGCGATAACCCTGACTTTTGGCTGCCGCAATATACCGTGCATGAATTGGGTTATCTGTACGTAAATCAATCACAGATAATGGGCCAGAATTGCCATGATATTCATTTTGAATGCGTTCATTATTTTCGGAACAAATGAAATAAGGCAATACCTCTTCATAAGACCAGCCAGTATTGCCTTGCGCTGCCCATGCATCGTAGTCTGCGCGATGCCCGCGGATATAAATCATGGCATTAATAGCAGAAGAACCACCTAAGCATTTTCCTCGGGGTTGGTAGCCTTTGCGCCCATTAAGTCCTTTTTGCGGTACAGTTTCAAAAGCCCAATTATTAATTTTTGTGGGTAAACTCATTACACATGCAGCAGGTACATTAACCGTCCAACTATCTCCTTGGCCACCAGCTTCTAGCAGACATACTGAAATATTGGGATCTTCGCTTAAACGACTGGCCAATACACAACCCGCACTACCACCGCCGATAATGATGTAATCGAATTCCTGCTGCATTTTATTCTTCCTTTGGACTTTTTATTTTTTGTGTCTAATTATTTAATAGCACAGAATGCTCAAACACTACATCTATGTTTTTATATAAATCTCTCTTTTTTTAAAAGTCACCAATAAAAAAATTCAACAAGCTGTTTAATACTCTGCAATAAAGCCTTGATAGGATAAAACCTGAGTAAACGAGTGCACCTGTACAAAGCCAGCTTCACGTAATAGATTAAAAGTTTCATGCGTGCTTAATGCATAAAAATCATCCTGCATTCTGCTCTGCATCGCCTGCACTTGCTTCTCTAAAAGCCCATTCATCAAACACATTTGCTGTAAAGCTTCAGCTTCTTGCTTAAAAGAAAATTGTGTTAAATCAAATGTTAAAAAGATGCCATTCATTTTCACACAGCGTCTTGCAGCCTGCATAAACTCCAGCTTGTGTTCAAAAGGAATAAAGTGCGTGACCAAAATCGATAAAACTGCATCAAACTGAGGGGAATGTTCAAAATCTATATGACTACCCAAGATAAAATTGACCCGATTATCATTATTCCACAACGCCACATAATCTTTGGCTTTGTCCAGCATTGGCTGAGAAAGCTCTGTAACCGTAAATCTGCATCGCGGAAAAGCTTGTAGCAGATAGCCCAGTTCGTAGCCCGTCCCAACACCAACAATCAACACATGCGCATCTTGAGATAAATGCGCCTGCAGTATTGCCAAAATCTGCTGATGAACCAATTGATAACCGGGAATCAATTTACGGATATGCAGGTCATAGCCCTCTACCACCTGCGGGTTGCAAAAATCCTTTGCCACAATGCTTTCCTTTTAGATATTTATTCCATTACAACTTAAATAGAATGATGACGTTTTAAAATTTGCTCACTCATCAATATATACACTACCTTTAAATCATCATGTCCTGCGTGTTGCAACATGTCACTATGCATGGCAATAATGTTTTGATCACCGCGCATCGCAGGGCCGGTTTGCATCATTCGGGGATCTGACTGAGTGGCTTTTTGCGCGGTCTCCAATATTAAGGGATATAGCAAACTAAAATCGACCTGTTTGGCATCCACCACTTGCTTGGCCATGTCATAGCAATAATTGCTAAAATTACAGGCATACACCGCTGCCAAATGCAGACTCAAGCGCTGTGCAGAGTCGTATTGATAAACACGCTGACTCAATTGCTGTGCCAGCATCGTTAAAGTCTCTAAGTCTGCCGGCTCAACAGCTTCTACAAACAAAGGCGTACTCGACCAATCGACTTCACGTTGCATGCTAAATGTTTGTAGCGGATACAACACACCAGAGCGAGCATGCACTGTGGTTAACTGCTGGATGTCGGTACTTCCTGAAGTATGCACAATGAGCGTATGCGGTAAATATGGATGTACTGCTTCAATCACCGTTCGAATTGCACTATCGCTCACCGCAATAATCAATAAATCTACGTTTGGGTTTAATTGAGAGATGTCCTCCACGGCATCGGCGCCAACCGCTTGCGCAAGTTGCTTTGCGCCCTCAGAGCTACGGCTATAAATATTGATAATCTGATGATGTTGCTGCAATACATGCGCAAAATGATGTGCTACCCGCCCAGCCCCAATAAAACTAATTCGCATTTTATGCTTCTCATTCATCTTGAAAGCTAAGCATGCCAAGAAAAAAGGGATGCTTCAATTCATCCCTTTTTATTTATACAGATTTTAAAAGTAACGTGTGGTCACTTTTCTTATATATTCAAGCTTGAATATTCAATAAATCTCTTTCATAAATCATTTTTTGAACTATTAAAATTCATGATATAAATTCCCTCTCTTTGAGGAGATGAGAAGCACTGATTCACAAGGGAGAGGTTTTTTAAACTTAAAACCCCTCATCCTCTTGCGGAATGTATTCCTCATCCCAAAGGGAGAAGGGACTTTCATTGATAATTTAAGTACCAATTAATGTTCATTTTTTAATTTTTGAAAGAGCGCTAATGCTTAATTAAATAGGTTATTCAAATATACTGTACGCTCTTTGGTTTTTTGCACAAAACACTGACTATATTGGATCGCTTGGTTTTGTTTTTCCATTACATCGTTCCAATAGCGATGTTGCTGTTGATAGGTTTCAAGCTCGCTATCTTTTAAGTCATATACACGTTTTTGCGAAATTACTTTACAGTCCACATCACGTTTTTCGAACCAATCAGACTGGTCTTGTTGTTGTGCCGTTTTTTGCTCTGGACTAAAACGATCCCATGTACTGTTCAAACGTTCCACCACAGCTTTTTGTTCTGCATCGACTTCTTTTTGACGGATATCGAGGGCTTTCTGCGCCAAGGCCGTTTGTGCAGCATTCTCTTTATTGTATTCCTCTACACTTTGCTGGTTGGCCTCAATATCGGCCTTATTACGTTTTTGATATGCCTCAAAATTTACCGCTAACTCTGAAATTTTAGCAGACAAACCCACTAAACTCGCACTTTCTACCGACAAACTAATTTCATCATTGTCTGAGCGTTCCAAGCTATATTTAAAGTCTGAACCACTAATCTTATCGTCTTGAAGTTTTAAAGAACTCCACTCATTCTTAATTGAATCTTGTAATGTATAAGAACTTGGAGATTCAGTGTCTTCGCCATCACACTCGTCACATGGTTCTTCTAAATACGCATTTTCTGCACGCTTTTGTAGGCCTTTCGGCAAAATTGCCACCAACAAGCTACTACATTCAAGTTGTTTTGCTTGCTCAGGTTGTTCTGTATGTGTCGCAATATGGCTAATTTCAAATTTAATATTTTTACGGATTTTTTCTAATAAAACCTGATCAGACTCATAGCCAGATTGGCGCAAGCGTTGATCTAATTGAGATAAATAATCTTCTTTTAAATGATTTTGAATTTGTTCTACATTCGCTGGCGCACTACAGCTCCAATCTTGTAATTTTGCTTTTTCATTTGCAGTTGTATCTTTTTTACGAAAATCACATGCAGTCAGTATCAAACTACTACATACCACACCTGCTATAAATACAGATTTCATTTTTTTAAACCAAACATTGTTATTATTCGTGGCCAATTTAAGCAAATTTTCACAAAAAAACAAGATCGCCCTCGTAACATCGAGAGCGATCTTATTTCACACACACTATTTCACTTCAGTGACACCTTGATTAGTGACTTCACGTACTTTACCCGTCTCTGTATTTAACACTTCAAATTCAATCCGACGGTTTTGGAATTGACCTTCTGGTGTTGAATTGTCTGCTTTTGGTTGCTCTTGGCCATAACCTTCGGCTTTCAATTGTGCTGGGTCGACTCCTTTTGCAACTAAATAATTTTTAATTGCTTCGGCACGTTTTAAAGACAAAGCTTTGTTGGCTTCAGCATTACCAACAGAATCTGTAAACCCTTTGATAGTCAGTTGTACTTGCGATGCACGTTGCATGAGTGCAGCTGCCTGATCCAAAATCGATTGATTTGCTTTTGGAATTTCACTTGAACCTGAAGCAAAATTAATAATTTGCATATTTAATGCAGTTGCTACATCCAAAGCACGGATTTTATCTGGATTAATGCTTGCCAAGGCTTTTTGTGCATTGCTAATACTGTTATCTACTGTACTGTTAATATCGACGGGTTGTTGCCCAACCACCTTCATATTTGGCACGAGACCTTGTACTTGTGATATCAACCGATTTGCATCTGCATTATTGGCTGTTTGTATAGAGAGTTGATCGCCCATCCATGTTAAAGAGGCATTTGGCACCACTTTGAACAATTTTAATACCGATGGAATCGATTCCTGATCGATAAATTGCGTATGGTATGCCGCATCAGTTTCGGCACCACAACCTGTTGGATGGGTAAAAATTTGTTTAACCTCATTTTGTAAAATATTCATATATGAGGCATTATTAACATAAATCTGACAAGTCGATAGTTCACCTTGGGCATTGGTACTCAATTGGAATTTGGCAGGTTGATTACTGCTACTTTGTACAGGAGTAACCGTCTCCGCTTGCTTACGTTCAGAGCAAGATTTAAACCAAAAGCCTGCCAGCAAAGCCAAAATAACCAAGGCAATCAATGCGATCCAAGAACCTGATTTTTTTTCTTCCACAGGCTCTGTTACATGTCTTACTTCTGCCTGATGTACTGTTTCACCTATAGCCGTATTAATACCTAAAGCGGCCAACATTCCAGCTGCCCACTGTGGTAAGGCCCTTTTGATTCCATCAAAATGGGTTTCAATCAAATGTACAATCGCATCAGGGGCAGATGAGCCTGCTTCAGATTGTAAAAAACCCATTACTGGCATAATGGATTTATTTAAAGTGTGTTCAATTTCTGGTGCAGGTGCAGCACCTGAAACAGTGTCCAAAAACTTTTCTTTCAATCCAATATTAGACTGAAAGATGTCAATTAAACGTGGATTGAGCTGATCTGCCAAACTGGCAATTAAGCCAGGCTTTGCTTTAAAAACACTGAGTAAAATAGGATAAAACTGGTTTAATGCATTATTTTTTTCAAATAAATGCTCACTTTCACCATCTAATACAATGGCTGAAACCTGTTGTTTTAACAGCTCTAATAAATCAGTCATAAGTATATTCCTTGTTTAGCCTTGTTCTTTTTTCATTTCTTTTCTTTCTAATCTTTTAAAGTGTATGCCTGAATATTTAAATCATTGTGAATAATTGTATTTCTTTGATAAGTGGTATTTACACCATAAAAAAAGCCAGCCGAAGCTGACTTTTTAAATACAAACTGAGCACACCATAAAGCGTTTAATTAAGCCTTAAAAGTCACCAGTGCTTTACCTTTTACTGTTGCGCCAATCAGTGGAGTATTTTTACCGTTCGACACAATACTGTCTTTTGTAATTGTCCATTCAAGCTCTGGATCAACCAATACCCAACCTGCTTCTTGTTCCCAACGCGTTTGCATTTGAGCAACAATTGCAGGCTGTAGTGTAACTTTTTTCACCCATTCTAGTGGCTCAAGCAAACCATCATTAACCAGTTGTACGCCAAATGGAATGAACGTATCAAATGCTGTAAAGCCTGGTTGTGTTTCAGCAAATGGCGCCATTTTGGCAGAACTGCTAAGCGGTTCATGATGCGTACAAATCGCATCAATCACCCCTTCTTTTACACCTTGACGTAATAATGCTTTGTCTTGTTCATCACGAAGTGGCGGACGCACATGCGCCAATGAATTAAAGCCATCAATCAATTGATCCGTTAAATGCAATTGATGCATAGCCACATCACAAGTTACTGGTAAACCTTTTGCTTTTGCATTTTTAATAAGTTCAACTGACGCGCCACAAGACAATAAACCAAAGTGAGCACGTACACCTGTTGCTTCAATCATTAATAGATATTTTGCAATCGCAACTGTTTCAGCTAAAGCTGGAATCATTGGCAACCCTTGACGAGATGCAATAAAGCCTTCATGCACACAGCCATCTTTCGCAATTTGGTGCTCTTCAGCATAGAATACTACCGTCATATTGACGCCAGCTGCATATTCTAAAGTACGAATCACCACATCATCATTGGCAAATGGCGCATTGGCATTTGAAACTGCGGTACAACCACCTTTTTTCAAGCCCGCCATATTGGCAGGTTGTTGTCCTTTCAAACCTTGGGTTTGTGCACCAATCACTTGTAAATAAATACCACCATCCAACATGGCTTTTTCAACTAAACCATGAATAAGGGCGCCATTGTCTTGCACAATTGGCTTTGAATCTGGTGGTGTAAATACATGCAAAATACCATTTGCAACGGCAGCTTTACCTTCTGATTTAAGCGTACCGTGTTGCTGCTGACCTGGTTCACGTAAGCGTGCACATAAGTCAACCATGGTTGGCATTAACCATTTACCTTGGCCGTTTATTGTTTCAGCAACATTGTCTGTCGCGCCAACCAATTGACCATTTTCAACATAAACCGTTTGCACGCTGTCAGTATTTTGAATCGGGTCTAAGACACGTACATTTTCAATTTTTACAATAGTCATGACTTCTACCTTATCCCGCAACCGCTTCTAACAAACCTTTCTCTTCTAATTGACCTTGCATTGCTAAAGCCAAAACTGCCATACGCACTGCAATACCGTTCGTTACCTGATTTAAAATCACAGACTGTGGGCCATCAGCAATACTTGAGTCAATTTCTACACCGCGGTTCATTGGCCCAGGATGCATCACGATACAATCTGGTTTTGCCATCGCAAGACGTTCTTTGTTCAAGCCATACATTTTGTAAAATTCAGCTTGTGAAGACAGCGCTGGTGAATCAATACGTTCATTTTGAATACGTAAAGTAATAATCACGTCACAATCTTTAATGCCATCTTCCATATTATTAAATAGACGAATACCTTCGCCATATTCATCAAATCCATAAGGAAGAAGTGTATTTGGTGCAATCACACGAATATCTTTACAACCTAAGGTTTGCAGTGCAGCAACATCTGAACGCGCAACACGCGAGTGTTTAATATCACCAATAATGGCAATGCTAATATCTTCAAAATTCTTTTTAGTTTCACGGCGAATCGTCAGCATATCCAACATGGCTTGGGTTGGATGTGCATGTCGACCATCACCTGCATTAATAATGGCAATGTTTGGACAAACGTCTTTTGCAATAAAGTGAGCAGCACCTGAAGAGGAATGACGAACTACGAAAATATCCGTCGCCATTGCTTCTAAATTCCACAGCGTATCACGCAGTGTTTCGCCTTTTGATGTACTTGAACGTGCAATATCAATGTTGAGTACATTGGCAGATAAGCGCTTTGCAGCAGCTTCAAATGTGGTACGCGTACGTGTTGAATTTTCAAAAAACAGGTTCATTACCGTACGGCCTTCAAGAAGATTATTGGTAATAAGCTGATTTTGGTCATTAAAAAAGGACTGTGCAGTGTCCAATATTTTTGTGAGAGTTTCTTTAGAAAGACCTTCGATGGTAAGGAAATGTTTTAAGTGACCATCTTGGTTGAGTTGAATCTGGCTCGGTGTATGCAATGCCGCCAAGTGCATGAGAGATTCCTTATCGTTAAGTTAACGCATTATACAGAGAATCTAGCAAATTGGCAGTTGAAGTTTTCAGCAATCGCACCAAAGCTCAGCCGAAATAAAAAATAGAATTCTATATTCCTATGTATAAATTCAATTAGATAATTTAAACAAAATCATTATAATGAGTCCTTTGCTGTATTGTCTGATCGCGACTTAACGATCTAGCCCTCACTCTCTAAAGTAAGAGCTAAACGTATTAAAATTATACGCATCAGCGAGCAAAACAGCCTTTATATCTGCATCATGCTCTAGCGTAAAGCGCCAATATAATGGTGTGAAACTTGCGCCTTATAAATCTCATCCTCTGTTGCTTCGCAGTATGGATCTTCTTGATCCTCTTTCATTTCAGCCACAAGCGTATCAGCGACAGGCAATTCAACTTGTGTTTCATCTTCTACATCCAACTCCATCATCAACTGTAAACGAACACTTAAACGATCAAGTTCTGTATCATGTGCTTGTAAAGCCAACTTAATCACGTGATATGCATATTGTTTATTCTCGACCATATACATCACATCAATGACACGAACACCTAAACGGCGCATTCGTGCATATAAAAGTGTTGCAACTGAAAATATTTCTGAACTACTGGCTTGTTCGACATGTTGCATCATATTCCCCTTTTAATAAATGATCTCAAAAGCGCAAAACTCTGAATATCTGGAGATACTCAGGCGCGAGCAGTAACTAAGCAAAACACATACCAATCACATAAATTCTCACTTGATTAATACCAATATCTAATTTCAGAGATTGTGCTAAAAGTTGAATATTTCTTAATGATCCTATGCAGATGAAGCGCCCAAATAGTCGAAAATACGTTAAAATAGTCGATTGCTTTTTTTGCTTTTGGAAATTTACATGAATTCGAAACCGCGTCTTTCTACATATTGGGTCACCTGTGCAGATGGACTTGAAACCTTACTCCGCGAGGAAATTGAAGGTTTAGGTGTTCAAAATATTGAACAATTCCCGGGTCGTTTGGTTTTCAAAGGCACACTTGAAGATGCTTACCGCATTTGTATGTGGTCACGTCTTGCATCACGTGTATTAACACCAATCCATACACATGAACTTGATTTCACTCACGATGCGCGTGATGTTGCCGAAGAGCTCTATGAGGGTGCAATTAACTTTGACTGGTCGCTTATTTTTGCACCACAAAGTACCTTTGCTGTACGCCTACATATTGAGCGTGATATTAAAGTTAACAGCCAATTTGCAACTTTACGTGTGAAAGATGGTGTTGTTGACTCATTCATGGAAGCGGTTGGCAAACGTCCAAGCATCGATATTAAGCAACCTGAAATCACACTTTATGTATTGGCGGGCAAAAAAGAACACACCTACTGCCTAGACTTATCAGGTGACTCATTACATAAACGCGGTTACCGTCGTTATATGACGGATGCGCCAATCAAAGAAAACTTAGCAGCCGCTATTCTGCAAAAAGCAAAACTAAAAGAACGTAATCCTGAAATTATCCTAGATCCAATGTGTGGTTCTGGTACGTTTATTATTGAATCACTGATGATTTTGACTGATCGTGCGCCTGGTTTAGTGCGTCGTTTTGGTTTTAATGGTTGGAACGGTCATGACCATGAACTTTGGATGAGCATTAAAGCGGAAGCTGCTGAGCGTCATGCTCAAGCTTTAGCACAACCATTACCTCAGTTTTATGCTTATGATGCAGATTGGGAAGCCGTAAAAGCCACCAAACAAAACATTATTGCTGCTGGTTTTGAATCTGTACTCGATCAAATCAAAATTGAAGAACGTACTTTGGCTGACTGGCCAGACTTCCAAGCTGTTGGTAAGCGTTCATTCGTCGTAACGAACCCGCCATACGGCGAACGTTTAGGTGACAAAGCATCTAACCGTGCATTGTATTTGGGCCTTTCTGCACTCTTGCAAAAGAATTTCCCAAATCAATATGCAGCAGTTATTGCAGCTGCCGTTGAACAGGCCGATGTTCTGGCTTTTGATGAGCCACAAATTTTGCGCTTAATGAATGGTAAATTACCTATTTATATCCGCTTTGGTGTAATCAAACCTACTGCAGTTGCACAGCCTTTCTTGGCAACTTGGCAACCGCAACAGTTTGAAGCCATTGAAGGTGCGCAAGATTTTACCAACCGCTTGCAAAAGAACATGCAGAACCTGAAAAAATGGGCTGTGAAAGAAAATGTCTTCTGCTTACGCCTTTATGATGCTGACTTACCAGACTTTAATGTCGCTGTCGATTTATACGGTGATCGCCTGCATGTACAAGAATATGCGCCACCAAAAACAATCGACCCTGAAAAAGCAAAAAAACGCTTTAACTTGGCATTGGCATCTATTCGTGCTGTTACAGGTTTACCACGCGATGCGATCTTTATTAAGACCCGCGCACGCCAAGAAGGTAAAACTCAGTATGCAAAACAAAGTACTGCATCTAAACGTTTTATCGTCCAAGAAGGTAAAGCTAAAATTTTAGTTAACCTCACCGACTATTTAGATACAGGTTTGTTCCTTGACCACCGTCAAATGCGTTTACGTATTGCTGCAGAAGCACGCGGTAAGCATTTCTTAAACTTGTATAGCTACACATCTACAGCGAGTTTACATGCTGCCTTAGGTGGTGCTGCCAGCACAACAAGTGTCGATCTTTCAAATACCTACCTAAACTGGTCTAAAGAAAACTTCGTGCTCAATGGTTTAACTGTTGATCATGCAGATGAACAACATCAATTCTTTGCTAGCGATTGTTTTGAATGGTTAAAAGAAGGTCATGAACAATATGACTTGATCTTTATTGATCCACCAACATTCTCAAACTCAAAGAAATTCTACGGTACCTTTGACGTACAACGTGACCACATTTCATTGATTAAACGTGCCATGAACCGCTTAACCACTGAAGGTACTTTATACTTCTCAAATAACTACCGTGGTTTTGAGATGAACGAAGAAATCGAAGCGATGTTTGATGTGAAAGAAATCAGCAACGAAACTATTGGTTTTGACTTCAAACGTAATACCAAAATTCACCGCGCATGGAAAATCACTCATCCGCCAGTGTAATTTAGATCGTCTTTAGATCTAAAAAAGAGGCCTATAAAGGCCTCTTTTTTTTATGGAATGGAATGCAATTGCTTAAAACGATTTGCAAATACCATTCAAAATATGAGTGAACACATCTTTTAAAAGGCTTTTTACATCATTCTTTAAAACCTAATTAAAACAGCGCAGATGCTTGAAGCTCTTGCCCAACAATATGTTTCTGATATACCGATGGCGTCATAAATGTCACATGCACTTGAAAACCGCCCATGTGATATTGCACCACGTGGACATAATCTTGCTTACGCTTGAACGTTGCATACATGTCCCCCACGTGTGGAACTTCGCCTTTGAGTTTTTCAAACTTGAGCCGCTTCAAGGTCTGAGTTTGCGCATAAAACGTATCTTTATATTGGTCTTCAAATGCACTATTTAGACTAAAGCGTACTGCACTTAATACATGTTGTTGATCAAAAAAGAAATGTACTTGCTTTAAGCGCTCAAATTCTATGGCTGGGCCATTGATCAAAATTTGCTTCGGGTTAATAGCACTGGCAATCACAGTTCCCTCAAAACTATTGGCTTGCACATTTTTTAACTCAGTTAATTGCTGACTGACCTCTGCATAACGACTCTGACCGAGTACAAAGCCAAATATTGTATTTTGCTTAGAGTCTGCGTTTATAAATTGGGATAATTCAGAGATTGGTAAAGCCTTATGCGCTGCTTGATCACTCTTAATAGACTGAACCTTATTCGATGCTGGACTCTCTGAAACTGTTTGTTGATCAAGCTTTGCCTGCTTTAATTTGGACTGCGTAGCTTGAGTCACTAATTGTGTCGTTTCTGGCTCTGCATCCTCTACATCTGTCGTGTGATTTTTTGGCTTAGAAAAAGCTTGCCATACTGCTTGCAACATAAAGTCCTGTACACCATTAAACGCACCTTGACGATATAAACCACTAATCACAAAAGATAAAACAAGTGCCATTACCAAAGGCAAAATCACTTGAGTAACAAACACGGGCTTTGTTGCTTCAATTTCTTGAGTGAGGTCGTGTGTTGCAGTGACATAGGTCAAAGTGTTAAGTGGATCTTCCTGTACAGGGTGTTTAAACGGTTGGTAACGAATCTCTTGCGGTGCTTGATGTTTCCACTCATGTGGTGTCACATTTAAACGCTCAATCAGCGCCAACACTTCAACTTCAGTCAATGCGATTTGCGGAGAATGAATATGAGAGAACAACTCGCTAGCATGCGGAATGTCCGATACATGCAACCACTTCTGTACCGAATTAGAAAGCGCGAGATTAACCTCTATAAGTTCGGTAAAAAAAATCGCGCCAGAAATAAAGCCTAAATTATCTTGGCTAAAAAACTGCTGTGCATTTAACCACTCCATGACCACGTATTTATTTTTTCGGATTTGCACAAAAGGATTGAGTTGATTCCCTCCTTTTACTTCTATCATTTCATCACTGGGTGTAAGCATTGTCCAAGGGCCATTTTCTTTGCCACCCAACTTGCCTGTGTAATTTTTGAAATCGGCAACCACAATCGCATGTTCAGTAAAACAAACCATGTCAATTTCTTGACCATCCCAAATGGCATTATAAATGATATATATCCATTTATTTTCGGTCGCCCAATCGAGTTGTAATTGATTCAAAAATGAATCTAACATTCGCAGCTCTTGCGTATGCGAACTGAAATCTCCAAAGTAGCAATGTATACTCATGATGTGATTCCCTGTTTTGTGTAAAACAAGGTATTGCCACAATTTCGACAATTAAACATCAAGTATGATCCGTCGTTATAAATACTTTCTGTTTGAATCGATCGGCTCTTACAACGATTGCAACAAATATTTCCACCTTTACCATTATGCGAGTCTGGGAATTTTTGGCAGTACCAATCAAAGTTTTGAAGCTTAAGATAATGTTGTTGTACTTTTTGATCATAGTTTTGTTTTAACTGCGAATAGTAAAAATTTAAAATGAAATAAATAACAATAAACCCAAAGATTAGTCCAAAAGTATCCAATGCAGGAGACATCGCATCCAATACCTTTCCTGTACCCCAAGTCAGCAAAAGGCTATACAACACCATAATTAATACAACTTTCATTCTAATTACACTTTTTTAATCCCTGTTTTTAATTCTATTTTCTTATTAATTATATGTAAATAAATCAAAAACATTGATCCAGCATAAATACAAAAACCACCTAACGGTAGTTTTTGCTCAAACTGAATTTTACATAAGTTCGTTTAAATACGGCCTACATCAAAATATGTGATTCGACTACGATCTAATTTGTCATAGGGTTTCGCTTTAAAGCTATGTAAATAATGCTTAGCTTTTAAAATATGTGATGTGGTATTTTTCATCCATGCAATACGCGGGTCATTTTGTGCCAAAGTAATGCAATAAGTTTCTTTACCACGGCGTTTAGTCTGCTCTTTGGCATGAAATACTAAGCTTGCAAACACGTCCGTATGCTCTGGATGGCATAAAGGACTGTGCAACATTAAATAGTCAAAGGTGCCGTTAATTTTAGGCAAAGAAAGCACGCCACGAAATTTTGCATAGGCATTATAAAAAGGCTTCATCATTTTAAGCGGGCGTGAATAATCTAACACACGAGTTTGCTTAAAACTTTTCTGATCCCACAAACCATAAATACCTACCAATTTATTGTTTTGATCACGCATCAAATAAAAATCATCTAATTGCATACCTTTCCAATAAGGATGATGGCCTTCGGCCAAAGCATTAAAATCATAATTTGGAAGAAAATTAAAATACTCTTTCATTTCAATTATAAATGCATTTGCATGATCAATTTGGTCACGGGTTAATACACGAAATTGAAACTGGTGATATTGCTCTGGTTTTTGTGCCTGTGACACCGTAAAGGTCCGAATATCATCATAATAATAGGGTAAAGGAAAACCTTTACGTTCGTTATGCAAAATACCCGATGCCAATTTATTGTCTTCTAAAACCACACTTTGGAAAATCGTATCTAATGGGATTTCATCATAGACATAATCCATCAATAAACGCATGACCTTCGCCCCTCGATACTCTTGGTGCATACGCAGGTCTGCCACATAGCGCATTAAATCAGGTTGGCCATTGATATAACAGTAACGCCAACCTAAGTTCATCATCCCAATCACCAAATCAGGATCATCAACAGGAACCACAAGTTTAATATCAGGTCGATTGTACTGCGCCTGACTTGCATTGATATAGCTTGGTGCCCGTTCATAAGACAATGTAATCCCATTGCTAGGAACTGTTTCAGCAATCAAACGCATCAACTGTTGATCATCTGCTGGTGTTGCAGAGCGAACCATGAAGTTAGGTTCATTGTTCGAGCGGTAAAATAAGCGTTCTTCTACTGGATCTTCTAATACATCTATACTCATCGGTATTCTCAAATTATTTTTGTTTTCATTTTCTTTAACGGCTCAGGCTTAATATTGCCTTCAATCATGCCATTTTTCATGGCTAGGGTTTTGTAATAATCCCAAGCATCTGCTACATGTTTAATTTCAGGCTCATCTAATTGGCCCAAATCACGCGCCAATTCATAATGAAAATTTTGTTTTAACAGCTGGTCTAGCGCCTGCACACTCGGCACTTTAGCCTGATCACCCTCACTGAGCATGACGTAGTGCGGTTTTTTTTGTGTACAGTTTTCAATACCTAAAATACTAATTGGCAAATAGTCATCTTGTTTAAATTCGGCCAGTACTTTGATTGCAGCACTATGATCAAGCTTTTCACCAACCAAATCGACGGTCATTTTGCGCCCTAAAAAACGGAAGCATGGTACATCATGATAAAAGTCGATCACCTCTAATTCATCGTCAATCACATAGCGGGTCAGGCCAGAACCCGTCGTAATCACTGGACTTACAATATCGCCTTTTTTTAAGCGCCATGCAGGAATGGCTTGCACCGTATCTTGTAATAAAAACTCATAAAAATGCGACTGATAACTGAGTGGAAATTTGTCTGCAAATGGAATTGTCACCACGCCTTCAGTTGCCCATAGGCCTTTGCCTTCAAAAGCAACATCTGCAATGCGTTGTTGCAGTTGTAATGCCCATTGCTGTGCACTCGCAGTATCCCAGCTAGAAATCAAACTAAGCTTTGACCATAACTTTTTCCAGCACTTGGGGTTGGAAAAATCCATCAAGTTGAGCTTATAACTTTGCTCACATGATTTTGGTGCCTGTAAAAAATTTAAACCTTTGCGTTGCCATTGTCCACTTCGAAGCACAGCAGATATTTCCTCTTGGTGCTCCTGTACCATATCAAGTAATTGCAAGGCAAAGGTTGGACTCCATACCGAAATCATGCCCAAGTTTTTATCAGCAACCAAATAGGTCACCGTTGCAAACATGGCATCATCTGCTGTTTCCGCCATCGCAATTTCTACAGGCACAGCTTGAGTTACTTTACTTAAAAAACGCTTTGTCACATTTAGCAATGCACTATCATCATTTAAGTTACTGTTTTCGAGTAACTGGCGCTGACTTTCTGGCAACCAAGACACCGACCAATAATGTGTCGAATTTTTGAGTTGTGGATGTTGTCGATATAAACTAGTGAGCCATAGACCTATGGCTTCATCGAGTTCATTTAAAAAATTTTGCGTATAAGGAATGAACTTGAGTGCCTCACTAGAACCACTTGTAGGCTGAAAACGAATCACCTTACTGGCTGCCAAATGGTTTTTTCCACTTTGGCGCGACTGTTCAATTTTATCTTTCCAATCTGCATATCGCGTTAATGGAAACTTTTTCGCAAAATCTTCATAACTTAAGTTTTGCGAATAATTTTCTTTTAGAAACTGTTTGAGCTTTTTGCGCTGTACTTTTTCTAATTGATCAGCCTGTAAGCGGTAACGTAAATACGCTTTACGACAGGCAAGCTCCAAAACCCGATGCGAGGCCGCAAGTATCATTCCCATAACTTATGCCACCTTCGAATCTGAACTCATGGTTTCAACTCGTAGCATTCGCTTAGGTATAAATTTACTGTCATGCTTACTCGCGCTCACTGTTTTGGTCATAAATCGACTAACGTAACGATATAAGTCACTCCAGCGTAACTCCCCAACACATGGTAATTCCGTACCTTGAACCCATGTTGGATTTTTCTCTTCAAAGAAAGCAATTTTTGTGTTGTTTTGACGCATCTCATTGGAAATTGGTGCGACATCGGCTTTTAGGGGTTGGTAATCTTCACCAAAATTCAGTAGCCCTGTTTCACCATTATAGTATTCTGCAAAATATTCTTTGCAATAAGACTCTACAAAATCTTTAAGATGACTATTTTTAGCACCATAGTGTGGATAGTAGCTGTAATAGTTATTGGCCAACAGCAGATAGGTTTTAAAGCCTTTGGAAATGAGAATCCAGTACACAGGTACCAATGGATAACGTAATTTAAAGCTCACAATATAGCGATACATTGCACGTGTCAGCGCACGATTGCCCCAATACTCTTTTTCAATAATGGTATCACCACTAAAAAAGGCATGTCGCGCTTTACCATTCACAACAAAATCACGCTCGGTTACTGTAGAAAAACCGACAATTTGCTTATTAACAGGTTCAATGATTAAAAATACGCCTGTTTTTTCGAGAAAGTCCTTTTCAAAAATTTCGTAGCGTGTATTGGCATAATATTTTTGATAAATACCATACATACATTTGAGTTCTTTTACTGTAATTGAATCTGAATCGCGGTATTCACTATATGGCTCGCGTTTCAGCTGACGCCAGAGTTTAAATTCCATCATTTTTCAACTTCCTTTTTATCTGCTATCCAGCAGGTTTTATTTTTTGTTTTTTATCTTTGGCTCACGTGGTCTCGACGAACGCGAATCATATTAGAGCGTTCAAATATTGAAATGCAATCTGCTTTACGTATTTCAACAATAAATGCGATGAATGTAAAAAAACCAACCCAGTTAAACTAGATTGGTTTCACTTTTATTATTAAAAGTGTGATTTAGTTAACTTAATTTCATTTTTGAAAATTGAAGTTCACCATCTATACCTTGGATCAAAATCGTATCACCAGGAACAAATTCACCCGATAATATTTTTTGCGCCAAGCTATTTTCCACTTGTTGTTGAATCGCACGTTTCAATGGTCGAGCACCATATAATGGATCAAAACCTGCCTCAATCAATTGATCAAATGCGCTGTCATCTACGGATAAACTCATATCTTTATCACTTAATCGAGCACGTAAACGATTCAATTGAATGTCGGCAATACCACGTATTTGTGCTTTTTTCAGTGAGTGGAACACCACCAACTCATCAATACGGTTAATAAACTCCGGACGGAAATGTTCACTCACTGCAGCCATCACCACAGCTCTGACTTCGTCATCGCTTGCATTGTCGCCCAGTTCTCGTACATCACTTGAACCTAGGTTCGAAGTCATGACAATCACCGTATTTTTAAAGTCGATTAAGCGCCCTTGTGAGTCAGTCAAACGACCATCATCCAAGACTTGCAATAAGATGTTAAATACATCTGGATGCGCTTTTTCAACCTCATCAAACAACACAATACTATATGGTTTACGGCGTACAGCTTCAGTCAACACACCGCCTTCTTCATAACCTACATAGCCCGGAGGTGCACCAACGAGACGACTCACCGAATGTTTTTCCATAAACTCTGACATATCAATTCGAATAATCGAATCGTCACTATCAAACAGGAAATTACCCAATGCTTTAGTTAATTCAGTTTTACCTACACCCGTTGGCCCAAGGAATAAAAATGAACCGCTTGGACGGTTTGGATCGGATAAACCTGCACGTGAACGTCGTACTGCATTAGACACAGCAACCACAGCTTCGTCTTGACCTACCACACGGTTATGCAAGAATGTTTCCATTTGGAGTAACTTCTCACGTTCACCCTGAAGCATTTTTGCCACGGGTATACCTGTAGCAGCACTAACGACTTCTGCAATTTCATTTTCAGTCACTTTGGTACGAATGAGTTTAGGTTCCTCATTCACTTCTGCGACTTCCTCTTCATTCAGGCGTTTTTGTAGCTCTGGAATCACACCATATTGCAAACGACTTGCTTCGGCTAAATCACCTTCACGTTGTGCTTTTTCAAATGCTGTACGGGCTTTATCTAACTCAATTTGAGCTTGATTGGTCCCATCAACTAAGCGTTTTTCAGCAATCCAAACCTCTTCTAAATCGCTATATTCTTTTTGAACTTCAGCAATTTGCTTTTCAAGGTGTTCAACTTCTACTTTAGATACAGAGTCTGCATCTTTTTTCACCGCTTCAAGTTGCATTTTTAACTGAATTAAACGACGGTCTAAACGGTCCAATGGCTCAGGTTTTGAGTCAATTTCCATTTTAATCCGCGATGCCGCTTCATCAATCAAATCAATAGCTTTGTCTGGCAATTGACGATCTGTAATATAACGGTGTGACATTTTTGCCGCAGCGATAATTGCTGAGTCTAGAATTTGCACACCATGATGCGTCGCGTATTTATCTTTCAAACCACGTAAAATGGCAATCGTATCTTCTACGCTTGGCTCATCGACCAACACCTTTTGGAAACGACGTTCTAAAGCTGCATCTTTTTCGATAAATTGACGGTATTCATCTAAGGTAGTTGCACCGACACAACGGAGCTCACCGCGCGCAAGAGCAGGTTTAAGCATGTTGCCTGCATCCATTGCGCCATCGCCCTTGCCTGCGCCTACCAGCGTGTGTAATTCGTCGATGAACAAAATGATTTCACCATCGTATTTAGCTAAGTCTTTCAAAACGGCTTTAAGACGTTCTTCAAACTCACCACGGTATTTTGCACCCGCTAACAACGCACCAAGGTCAAGGGATAATACACGCTTACCTTTGAGGCTTTCAGGCACTTCACCATTCACAATACGCTGCGCTAATCCCTCAACAATTGCGGTTTTACCCACACCTGGCTCACCAATCAACACGGGGTTATTTTTGCTACGACGTGATAACACCTGAATGGTACGGCGAATTTCTTCGTCCCGCCCGATTACTGGATCGAGTTTCCCTTCTAATGCGCGTGCATTTAAGTCTAGGGTATATTTATTGAGTGAATCACGTTGATCTTCGTGGTTATTACTCATCACTGCTTCGCCACCTCGAATGTGTTCGATTGATGTACGTAACTTGTCTGCTGTTACGCCCACACTATTTAAAATACTTTTTGTTTTACCTGTTTCTACTAAGGCCAATAGCACCCAATCCGTAGAAAGAAACTCATCACCCGCTTTTTGGGCAAAACTATCCGCGAGGTTGAGTGCCTTTACTGCATCTGGGTTTAGATTAATATCCCCAGTTGGGTTTGCCAGCGTAGCTGCATCTTTCATCGCTTGCTGTAACTTGGCTTTAAGCTCAATTAAATTCGCACCTGCTTGCTGAAGTAGGCTTTGATTTGACGGCTCTTCAAGTAGTACCGATAAAATATGAATGCCTTCAATTGCCGTATGATCTTTGCCCGCAGCCAATGATTGTGCATCAGATAATGCTTGCTGTAGGCGGTTTGTGAATTTTTCAAAACGCATTCTTGTTATTCCTCACAACAAATTTTTAACTTGATACATATATGGGTGTGAAATTGGGTATTTCAAGATTATTTTTATTATATTTTTCAAAAACTTAATTTATATTTTAGATGTAACTCAATATTAATATTGGTACAAGTGATCATAATTTCAAGCAGTGGATTTAAAAAAATCTTAGCTCGGCCCTAAACCTTAGATTGGCAGATCAAAATCTGTATCGCACTGTATAAAAGACGAGATCGTATTTGCTTAATATGCGCTTATATCCGCTAGACGACATTGGCATTTAAATACAATCTTATGACATTTTTGATTGCACTTTAATGAACAAAGCACTCACTTACGCTTCATTGATAAAAATGAAAACCAAAATTTAAAATGCCTTCTCAATTGGAAGGCATTTTAGCGGTAGACATCTACATGTAGTTAAGGTGCTGGGTTTGGCTGTTGGCGATGAATTGCTTCAATCCCTTGTAATTGCTCTGCTGACAGATCTATGGTGAAGGCATCAATATTTTCTTTGAGTTGATCTAAATTGGTTGCGCCAATAATGGTACTGCTGACAAAGAACTGCTGTTTAATAAAAGCTAATGCCAATTGAGTCAGGCTGAGACCATGTTGTTCAGCAAGTTGCGCATACTGCTCGGTCGCCCATTCACTCTCTGGGTTGCTATAACGACTAAAGCGTGAGTACAAAGTCACACGTGCATTGGCTGGACGTGCGCCATGGCGGAATTTACCCGTTAAATAACCAAATGCCAAAGGTGAATACGCCAGTAAACCTACGCCCTCATACTTGGCAATTTCAGACATACCAATTTCATAACTACGATTAAGCAAGCTATATGGATTTTGTACACTGACTATTTTTTCTAGGCCAAGCTTTTCTGCCAGATGTAAAAACTTTAAAGTGCCCCACGGCGTTTCATTAGATAAGCCTATATGACGGATACGGCCTTTTTTCACTTCATCACTCAATGCAACTAGGGTTTCTTCAAGTGCTGTGACTTCTCGTGGATCATTGGCTTCTGCATTGCCATAACCCAATGTGCCAAAGAAATTGGCTGGGCGCTGTGGCCAGTGCAATTGGTATAAATCGATATAGTCTGTTTGTAAGCGTTTTAAAGAACCATCAAGCGCAGATTCAATTTCACTGGCAATAAAGCGGGTTTGACCATTTCGAATTTGACTACCGCCCTGTGAAGGTCCTGCAATTTTGCTGGCTAAAATAATTTTGTCTCGGCCACCATGCTGTGCCAACCAATTGCCTATGACTTGTTCGGTTGAACCTTGCGTTTCAGGCTTGGGTGGTACTGGATACATTTCAGCCGTATCCCAAAAATTTATGCCATGCGCTAAGGCATAGTCTAATTGTGCAAAACCTTCGGCTTGAGTGTTTTGTTCGCCAAAGGTCATTGTGCCTAAACAAATTTCAGGAACCAGAATGCCAGATTGGCCCAGTGCTTTATATTGCATATTGTTTACTTCCATGTTCGTACTCAATTCAATGAGCCTGAACTTTAAATAAGGTCTTGTTCAATCCAATTTAAGACTACTCTAATTATTCCCTTGGCAAAAATCATATTTTTATCCAAGTTTTGCAGAAATCTACACATGTGATGTCGTTGAATTTTTCAGCATTTAAAAATTCAAGATATAAAAAAAGCAAATCCGAAGATTTGCTTTTTTAGTGATTCAGAAGAACTTATTCTTCGTCATCAAATTCTTCAGATGTGAAGTCATTATTTTGTTCTAATGATGCATCAAAAATAAGAATTGCTTTACCATCTGTTTCGATCATGCCTTGTTCTTCAAGCGTTTTTAGAACACGGCCAACCATTTCACGCGAACAACCCACAATACGGCCAATTTCTTGACGTGTAATACGGATTTGACGGCCATTTGGAAGAATCATCGCTTCTGGCTGCGAAGATAGATCGATCAAACAGCGCGCGATACGGCCTGATACGTCAATAAATGCTAAGTCAGTCACTTTACGTGTCGTATTTTTCAAACGACGGACCAACTGTGCAAATACAGCATAGCTCAAGTCTGGATATTGCTTGCTGAGTTCGTGGAAGTTTTCATAAGTCACTTCGGCAATTTCACACACATCGCGCGTACGGACTTCCGCAGTACGTTGTGCATTCGTTTCGAATAGACCCATTTCCCCAAAAAAGTCACCCGCA
>NZ_SGSS01000023.1:0-58348 GCF_004209135.1 Acinetobacter sp. WCHAc060006
AATGATATGGTTTCCGAAGTTGTTGTATTTCTAAAAACATTGATTCTTTCTATTTCTTGCTTTGTACTATTTACTATATCTGACTGACGTAGCTTATCTTTATCTGTTTGCTTCAAGACTTTTTCTTCAACTTTAAACTCCCCATTTCTTTCTTTGACTTCATTTTTTTCTAAATCAAAATGGTGCCCCTCATCAATCTCAACTAAAACACCTAACTGTGGAAAATAAATATCCACTAAAGCATAATTATATTCCGATAATCTTACATATTGTTGAGTCACAAACTTAATACTGTGATCATTTAATAATGTTAAAATCCTATTAATGACATAAGCTTCATACACTTTGTTTTTAGTTTTATTTAATTGTTTAAAAAAATATTCCGTATACAATTCAGAATTTTGCTCATAACACGATGACATAAATACCCCCAAACAAAAAAACCGATGCCTAAGCATCGGTTTTACATGGTTTTTATAGCGTATGCAAATTAAACATTAAGCCACTTTTCAGCTTTCGCCTGATCTTCCACTTTTAACTCAACTTCAGTTAAAACAGAACAAGCTGCATTCACTTCAAATGTCATTAACTCATCACGACGGAATGCATGAATAGTAAAAGTACCATCTTGTTTAGCATATTTTTCTGCAAGCTTCACTGTGGCTTTAATGCCATCAATCGCCACAATCACATCATTGGCAGAAAGACCTGCTTTAGCAGCCACCCCATCACGGCGTGCAGAAGACACAACCACACCTTCTGGCTTGTCTAAAAGTTTCAAACCAAATGGCAAAGCTTTATCGTTGTTTAATGTATAACTTAAACCAAACTCAGGGAATAATTGATCCAGTGGCAATTCATCGGTCGTGTTAACCAAATGATTGATTTGTTCAATCCAATTATCGCCTGTGAGTTCATTGCATAACTCTACAATCGTACGTTCATTAACTTGTATGCCATTTTGCGCATTTACATACAACTTACGCATTAAGGCATCAAGGCTAGAACCACGCAAACGCAAGCCTAAATCTAGGCATAAAGCCACCAAACAACCTTTGTTGTAATAGCTTGTACCTGCGTTATTGGAGTTTTCATCCTGACGGTAGAATTTCACCCACGCATCAAAACTTGATTCAGATACCGACTGAACCTCACGCCCCGGATTTTGCAAATAGCGATTAATCTGAGCTTTCAACAACTTGATGTATGACGCTTGAGAAATCACACCACTACGAAGCAAGATTAAATCATCATAATACGAAGTGAAGCCTTCAAAAATCCAAAGCAGTGAAGTGTAACCTTCTCTGTTTAAATCATAATTGACAAAGTTTTCAGGGCGAATGAATTTTACCAACCAAGAGTGGAAATATTCATGGCTACATAAACCCAAGAAACGCTGATAATCCGCAGAAGGCTCTACAGGCTCATTGGCTTTTGGCAAATCGTCACGCGGGCTAATTAAGCTCGTGCTGTTCGGATGCTCTAAACCACCATAACTGTTGCCAGTCGCCATAGTCATAAAGGTATAGTCTTTAAATGGCGCCGAACCAAACATTTGAATTTCTGTTGCACAGATTTTTTCAATGTCTTGTTGCATACGTGTGGCATTCATTGCATGTTTGCCAGACACCACAAATTCATGCGGAATGCCTTCAGCTTCAAAGCTAAAACGTGTTTGTTCTGCAAGCTCAAACGGTGCATCAATTAATTGTGCGTAATTGTCGGCTTCTAAGGTAAAACGACCTTTCACTAAAGTGCGTGACTTCAATCCCGTTGCCAATTGAAAGTGCTTTAACTCTTGCGGTAAAAACAACTCAACTTCAATCGCCTTATGCTCCTGCCCTTCCAAAGCTAAGCATACACATGCAGGATTCACATATAAGCGCTTTTCATCAACATAAGCACCACGCACCGACAAATCATACGCATAAACATCATATTCAACCGTAATCAGCTCATGATCCGTATTAAATAAACGCCATTTATTTTTTTCAAATTTTTGAATTTTTAAAATTCGACCATCTTCATCATAAGCACGTACAGACTCAATATGCTTTGAAAATTCACGGATTAAATAGCTACCCGGAATCCATGTTGGGAGAGACAGGATTTGCGTTGGATCTGCAAGAAAACGTGCAGTGACATGAACCAAGTGCTGACGATAATCGTCAAATTCGATTTGATAATGCAACATAATGGGCAATACAAAATAAAAATAGATAACTTAGTAACTAGCTTAACATTTTTTTATTGCTACAGCGCTGAACTGTCGTAATTGTCTACAATTAAGACTAGTCAGCAGAAAAAAAAAGGCATAGCATTCCTAAAATTTTTTTGTATTTTCAGCCTAAGGATAGGCCGTAAGGAAACCCATTGAAACGCGTAATTTACTTCATCTTGGCGCTCGTAGCTTTATGCTCCACGATAACCCATGCAGCCTTACTCAACATTAAGCCTGAAACCGTAGAAGCTGAAGCTTGGACTATTCTAGACCCTCAGTCTGGACAAGTCATTGCTGAGCACAATAGTCATCTTCAACGTGCTCCTGCATCATTAACCAAAATGATGGTGGCCTATATTACGCTTAAAGAAATTCAAGCTGGTCACCTACGCAAAGATGAAGTGCTAACCGCAACACCTGTTGTAAAACTTGTGCAATGGGATGAATCCCAAATGTATCTTAAAGAAGGTGATCAAATCACGATTCATCATCTTCTTGCTGGTTTAGTGGTTATGTCTGCCAATGATGCTGCTGTTACACTTGCAGAGCGTATTTCAGGTAGTGTGCCAAAGTTCGTAGAGCGCATGAACAAAGAAGCCAAAGCATTAGGCATGAATGACTCACACTTTGAAAATCCACCTGGTGTCACAATGCCTGAGCATTATTCATCTGCAGCAGATTTAGCGCGCTTAGGTGCAGCCTTAGTCAAAGAAGTTCCAGACTATTTGACCTACTCAAAACAACAAAGTTTTTCTTATAATGGTCGTTTTCACCGTGCAACCAACATATTATTAAAACAAGACCCAAGTGTTGATGGCTTAAAAACAGGCTTTACCCGCGCTGCAGGTTACAATCTAGCGCTCACCGCAAGCCGACCAACAGGACGTTATAATGACCCTGATCGTCGCTTAATTGTGGTGGTTTTAGGTACAAAAAGTGGGGTAAAACGTGCAGAAGTCGCACACAAACTCATGAACCTCGCTTATGTCTATACACGCAATGAAGTTGCGGTAAAAGACAAAACGCTTTTGGCTGAAGTCCCTGTGATTAAATCTACTTTAAAAATGTTTAAAGTTGAAACCAAAGCACCACAAATTATCAGTACAGCGCTTGTTGATCCTGCTGTCCAGCTTGATTTAGCCAATTTTGATCCTTTACGCCAACGTATTGCACAAGACTTAGGCAATGGTCAAATTCAAGTCCTTGAGCCACTACAACAAACCAATACCAACTTAGAAGTAAAAATGAATGAGAAGTTGCTAACCGCACCACTGTCTCAAGTGATGAAACTTGCAACAATTGAGGTCTATCAAAACAATCAGCTCATCAATAGCTTTGATATTGAAGATGACGTACAAATTGAAGAAGCTGGCATTTTCCAGCGCTTTTTCCACTGGTTAAGTAGTTTATTTGGTGGCAGTGTAAATAGCGAAATTAAAACTTATCCTATTGGCAAATAATTTTTGCAATGATGTGTTTCTGTAACATGTCAGACAAAGGTTTATAAAGCAAAATAAGAAGATGGCATACTAAGGCCATCTTTTTTTTACAATAATAAAATAGGTAACTGCAATGCCGAATGACAAAAATACCACTTCAGAAAGCACAGCTCCACATCGAATCGTGATCGTTGGTGGTGGTGCTGGCGGTTTAGAACTTGCAACACTATTGGGCGGCAGTTTAGGTAAATCTCAAAAAGCTCACATTACTTTAGTCGATTTAAAACTCAACCATGTGTGGAAACCCCTACTGCATGAAATTGCAGCAGGCACCATGAATATTAATGATGAAGCAACCAACTATTATGCACATGCCAGCAAAAATCATTACGAGTTTGTACTCGCTAAGCTAGAACAAGTCTATTCCAAAGAGCAGCAAATTGGCTTAAGCCCAATTATCAATGGTAAATATGCCTCTACAAATGAAGAAACACGTCTAAGTTATGACACCCTCATTTTAGCTGTAGGCTCAGTATCCAATGACTTTGGTACGCTAGGTGTACAAGAACACTGCCATTACTTGGACAGCCTACAACAAGCTGAAGTCTTCCAACAAGACCTTCTACACCTATACCTCGATGCACAAAATAAAAATGCTGACCGCACACTCACCATAGGCGTGATTGGCGCAGGTGCAACTGGGGTCGAACTGTCAGCCGAGTTAATTCAAGCCAAAGAAAATTTCTATAAATATGGCTTAAATAAAATCCATCCAAACAATGTCAAAATCACCTTAATTGAAGGTGCAGACCGAATTTTACCTGCACTGCCTGCCCAAATGGCAGATCACGCACAACAGCAACTCACACGTATGAAAATTGATGTTTTGAGTGGCAAGCGTGTAGAAAAAGTCGACGCGACTCATATTTATTTTAACGATGGCACGAGCATTCAAGCAGAACTCAAAGTTTGGGCTGCAGGGATTAAAGCACCAGATGTCATTAGCCAATTAGAAGGTTTTGCTAAAGACAGAATGGGACGCCTCGAAGTATTTGCCACCTTACAAACCAAATCTGATCCCAATATATTTGCCTTAGGTGATTGTGCACACTGCCAACCGCGTGCAGATGAACCTGTATTGGGCCCGCGCGCGCAAGTGGCTAGCCAACAAGCCTCTTTTCTTGCTGAAGCCATGAAAGCGCGCATAAAAGGTCAATCCCTACCTATGTTTGTATTTTCTGACAAAGGCTCTTTGGTGTCATTGAGCAAACATAAAGCGGTTGGCGAGTTACTTGGTCAAGTGAATGTTCAGGGCTTTGTGGCTAAATCGATGTATGTTTCATTATATCGCTTACATCAAGCTACTATTTATGGCTATACCCAAGCTGGCCTGCTAACAGCCAAAGATTTTGTTACACGAAAAATCACACCAAAAATAAAATTGCATTGAAAAATAAATATTCATCCCCATTAATGAAAAAAGCATCAGAAGAACTGAAATTTTGCATTTTTTTCGCAAATCCAGTCTACAAAAGTGCAAATTCACTTTATGATGTAACCCTTAAAAAATTGAACGGATCAATAACATGACTGCTATTGCAAATAACCTCGTGGTTTCTTTCCACTACACATTGACTAATGCAGAAGGTGAAACTCTTGACAAATCTCAAGGTGAACCACTTGCATATTTGCACGGCGCAGGCAACATCATTCCTGGTCTTGAAAATGCACTTTTAGGCAAAACTGTTGGTGAAAAATTCACTGTTACAGTACCTGCTGCTGAAGGCTACGGCGAATACAACCCAGAACTAGTTCAAGAAGTTCCTGCGCAAATGTTCCAAGGCGTAGACAACATCCAAGCTGGTATGCAATTCCAAGCGCAAACTGATGATGGCGTTCAAATCGTTACTGTTAAATCTGTTGAAGGCGACAACGTAATCGTTGATGCTAACTTCCCACTTGCTGGTCAAGATTTAACTTTCGAAGTTGAAATCGTTGAAATCCGTGAAGCTTCTCAAGAAGAACTTGACCACGGTCACGTACACGGTGCAGGCGGTCACCACCACTAAGATCTATTGATCTAAAGTGTGAAAAGGCAAAGTTTTTACTTTGCCTTTTTTTATGGATTTTATTTGATTTATTTGTATTTGATTTCAACGATTGTTTATATAAATCTTCAGATTGTGCAGTTGTAGATATGAAAATTACATTCTATCGACTCGTTACGCTCCTACAATCCCCACGCTCAATAACAGTCACAACCAGTTAAATAAACATAGCCCCTTAAGCTTTAAATTAAGCTAATTGAATTCTCTATATAAATACACAAACTCACAGTGCAATAATGCTTATTGGCCTGCACCATTTTTTTTATTTTTAAGACATAAAAAAGCAGAGGATCAACCTCTGCTTATTTACACATAATAACTGCTTATTTACGCTGAATATAAATGGCTTGCGCTGCTGGCAAGTTTTTACGCATCGCATCAATACGCTGTGTATTTGATGGGTGAGTCGACAAGAAAGTTGCACCACCCTTACCATCGAGTTTGTTCATTTTTTCCCAAAGTGTGATTGCTGCTTGCGGGTTATAACCAGCACGCGCCATCAACATTAAACCACCTTGGTCTGCTTGGCTTTCCAAACTACGAGAATATGGCAACCCTACACCAATTTGACTTCCTAATTGCGCAGCTGCAGTACCAGTCTGACCTACACCCGCAGCACTTAAACCAATACCAAGAGCAATGTCAGTTAATGCTTGCGCACCGATTTTTTGCTTAGAATGCTCTTCTAAGGCATGGGTCATTTCATGGCCCATAATGGCTGCAATTTCGGCGTCGGTTAAATTTAGTTTATTTACAATACCTGTATAGAATACTACCTTACCACCTGGTGCAACATAAGCATTTACCTGATCAGATTTCAGCACAGCCAATTGCCAATCAAAACGAGTGCCTGTTTGATTGTATTGATCTGCTACAGGTTTAAGACGATTAAATACAGCATAAATACGCTTATAGGTTGCAGAACTTGTATCTAGGGTTTTATTACTATTGGCTTCTTGAACCGTTTTATTAAAACCTTGACTGGCTGCTGCATTTAAAGTCGCAGTATCAGCACCTGCCATATCAGCAATAGTCGTACAACCCGAAAGAGTCAACGTACCTGCAACACACAGGCCCATCCATATATTTTTATTCATTGTATTTAAACTCCAAAACATCAGTATTCCACAAAAATATGCTTCATTATATTCTTTAAATTTAGGAGCTTAAATAAATATTAAGGACAAATTCATTTAATTTATGTAACGGCTTTAGCCAATAAACTGCATATAGAGCCAATACAACAAACAAGCGATATTTAAAACAAAATAAGCTTTCATTAACGGCTTAATTTTAAGATCTAATGCCTCATCATTACGTTTAAACAATAAGTATGCATTTTGAATCAGGATCACAGGTGCCAAAACGCAGGCAATCATTACAGACAACCCCACAAAAGCCTGATAAAAGATATCTGGATGATAGCTTTGCCCCTGAATAATCAGCATTGCGATGGTGGGAGCACCACCCATTGCAAACAATAACGAATACAAAATTGTTTTGGCAATATTAGGTTGTAAGGTCATAGCATCTTTATTCATTTTACTTTGTGGTATTTTTTAACGTGAATTTGCGCTAGAACATAGTCAACTTTAGTCGGCAAAAAAAGGAATGCCTAAGCATTCCTTTTTTAAATCTGAAATTTAATCTTTATTTAAATCCGTATTAAGGCTTTGCACTTGCGGTATAAAATTGTTTTGCCTCAGCTAAGCTTTTTTTCAAATCAGCAATACGGTCATTATTTGATGGATGTGTTGAGGTGAATTTCTGTGCACCATTCGTGCTACCCCCATCCATTTTATTCATTTTTTCCCATACTGTAATCGCCGCATCTGGGTTATAGCCTGCTTTAGCCATCAACATTAATCCACCACGATCAGCTTTTGATTCTAAGTTACGTGAGTATGGCAATCCCACACCATATTTACTCCCAATATCCAAAGCTTGCGATCCAGTACTACCAAGTTTATCGCCAGCATAAGCCTTTCCAGCTTTCACTGCTAAATCCGTAATGGCTGTTGCACCTGCTGCACGCTTTGAATGTTCTTCAAGTGCATGTGTCATTTCATGCCCCATTACAGCTGCAATTTCTGAATCTGTTAATTTTAATTTAGTCACAAGTCCAGAATAAAATACGACCTTACCACCTGGCATTACAAAAGCATTTAGCTCATCTGACTTTAATACACTCAATTTCCAATCAAACTGCTGGCCTGTTTGATTCACCTGATCGGCAAAAGGCTTCATTTTTAAAAATATGGTATTGATGCGCTTATACGTTGCAGATGTTGTATCTAAAGCTTTTTGCGCTTTCGCATCTTCGACAATCAGCTGATAATCTTGCGCGGCATTTAAATTTAAAGTAGCAGAGTCATTTCCTGTTAATTCAGCAACAGTTGTACAACCAGACAGACTTAGGATCAGGCCAAGCCCCAGTAAACTTTTATTATTCAACATTTTTTCACCAAAAATAATTAATTATTATAAATTATGTCTTATTTGACATTTTTATTTATAAGTGCCAACTATAAATCATTTACAAATAAAATACAATCATTTATTTATTGAATATTAAGGCAAAAAAAAGCCCTACGCATGTAGGGCTTTTTTATTCCATTTAAAAATGCAAATTAAGCATCAAATGGATGACGAAGAACGATTGTTTCTTCACGGTCTGGACCAGTTGAAATAATATCGATTGGACATTCGATCAATTGCTCAAGACGTTTAACATAGTTAATTGCCGCTTGTGGTAATTGCTCAATCGATTTAGCACCGAAAGTAGACTCAGACCAACCTGGCATAGTTTCGTAAATAGGTTTTAAAGTTTCAAATGCAAGCGCATCAGAAGAACCTACGCAACCAGAATCCGCAGCTTCGTAACCTACACAGATTTTCACTTCTTCCAAACCGTCTAAAACGTCAAGTTTAGTTAAGCAAATACCTGAAAGTGAGTTCACTTCTACAGAGCGGCGTAGAATTTCTGCATCGAACCAACCACAACGACGTTGACGGCCAGTAGAAGCACCAAACTCAGAACCTACAGTACCCAAGTGTTTACCAATTGCATCACCAACATCGTTAGCAGCGTCATAAACCAACTCAGTTGGGAATGGACCAGCGCCTACACGAGTTGTGTATGCTTTCGTAATACCCAATACATAGTCAAGGTGTAATGGACCAAGACCTGAACCTGAGCTTACGCCACCAGCAGTGGTGTTTGAAGAAGTAACATACGGATATGTACCATGGTCAACGTCAAGAAGTGAACCTTGCGCACCTTCAAACATGATTTTTTTACCAGCTTTACGGTATGCATGAAGTTCACCAGTCACGTCCATTACCATAGGCTCGATTACTTTGCGCCATTCGTCGCATAGTGCAATCACATCTTCAACTTTAACTGCTTCAACACCGAAGAATTGAGTCAATTGGAAGTTATGGTATTCAAGAAGCTCTTCTAGTTGAGCTTTAAGATGTTCACCACCACGTACCAAGTCAGCAACACGGATTGCGCGACGAGCAACTTTATCTTCGTATGCTGGACCGATACCACGACCAGTCGTACCAATTTTCGCATTACCACGTTTAATTTCACGTGCTTGGTCAAGAGCAATGTGATGTGGAAGAATCAATGGACAGTTTGGAGAAATACGTAGACGTTCACGTACAGGCACGCCTTCTTTCTCAAGGATATCCATCTCTTTGATAAGTGCTTCAGGTGAAAGTACAACACCGTTACCAATTAAGCACAGTACGTTTTCACGTAAAATACCAGATGGAATGAGGTGTAATACAGTTTTCTTACCACCTACAACTAGAGTGTGACCTGCGTTGTGTCCGCCTTGATAGCGAACGACCGCAGCCGCTTGATCTGTGAGCAGGTCGACGATCTTACCTTTACCTTCGTCGCCCCATTGGGTACCAAGTACCACAACATTCTTGCCCATAATAGCCTCATTGCATCATGCTGTTAAAATTGGAAATAGCGCGTGTGCCCGCAGGCACATCCGCGGTTAAATTTGTTTGATTGTCCATTCGCCATTTGCGCGCACCAATTGGTGTGTCGCAGATGAAATTGAATTTAAATCATCATTACCTAGCAATTGAACCACACTAAACCCTTCGTTACGTGCTGAATCAATTGCCTTTAATAAATCTGCTTCAATGCCTTTAGGTGCAACCAAAACTTGAGTGCTCTGAACTTGACCAGCTGTTAAAGCATATAAGTCACAAGAGAAACCCGTTGCTGGACGTGCACGACCAAAGTGCTCACCAATACCATCATAGCGACCACCTTGAGCCAGTGGTGCAGCACGGTTTGGTGCATATACTGCATACATTAAACCAGTGTGATAGTGATATGAACGAAGTTCAACCACATCAATACCAATATCTAGCGCTGGCCAACGTGCTTGAATTGCTGCTTGAGTCGACTTCACAGCATCAAAAGCAAGTTTAAATGCTTCATTCGCTAATACTTCAGGCGTTAAATTAGCTTGCAGTGCATCTAAATCACTTGCAAAACGACCTAATGTATAAAAGTCTGCACCAAACGGAATAGTTTGTGTGAATTCAGCAAGTTCAGGCAAAGCTTTGCGTTGATATAAGTCAGACAATTGGCGTTCAAGCGCTTTGCTCAAGCCTGCTTGTTTCACCATGCTACGGAATAAACCGACATGCCCTAAATCAAGATGAATACCATCTGCATGACCGGCTTTTTCAAGCAAGTTGATCATGACATCAATCAGCTCAACGTCAGCATCAATGCTGTCTGAACCAAATAATTCTGCACCTAACTGTAAAGGTGCACGCGTGGTATTAAAACCCTGTGGCTTAGTATGTAGTACTGTACCAGCGTAGCAATAACGAGCTACACCTTCGACAGGATGTACATGCGCATCAATACGAGCCACTTGTGGTGTCATATCGGCACGCACACCAAGCAAACGACCTGAAAGTTGGTCGATCACTTTAAAAGTGGCTAAGTCTAAATCTTGATTCGATTCTGAAAGAGAAGATAGAGATTCGATGTATTCAATGAATGGCGTGTACACCAACTGATAACCTCGAGATGCGAGGAAATCTAATGCTTCACGACGCAAAGATTCAATCACTTGCGCCTGTTTTGGCAGTACATCAGCTACACCATCAGGTAATAACCATGTCTCTGAAATGGGCATGTTGTAAACCTAAATTCTTGTCAGCGCGGAACAAATCCGCATAAAAAAATCGGGAGCACACCCGATTTCTCCTAGTCTAGCACGATCACTTAGCTTGTGCACATGACTTTTTCATAAATCATGTGCAAATAAACACGCTTGTATGAAATCTATCGTTATATTTTCTTAAGAACTGATTATATAAAGTATTTTTATGAAGGAAATAGCAAACTACCTGCGCATAATTTACACATCCAAGCGCTATTAACACCTAAGAATAACGCACCAAAAACTAAATACTATAGTGGTAATGCCGTGGTTTGCTTAATTCGCTGTAATGGTATTTCTGTTTTCACACTCTGTATGCTGATAATTTTGTTTAAATGCTCAACCTGAAAACGTCGATATGCATCCAAATCTGCCACAACTATTCTTAAAAAGAAGTCACAATCGCCTGCCATTAATTGACATTCAACCACCTCTTGCAAATCTTGTATTGCCTCTACAAAACTATTTACTGTATTGGCATCTTGTCCTTTCAACCAAATCCGTGCAAAGACAGTTAATCCTAAATTTAATTTTTGTGGATTTAACAAGGCAACATATTTTTCGATATAACCCTCATCTTCCAACTGTTTAACCCGACGTAAACACGGTGATGCAGACAACCCCACCTGCTGGGCCAGCTCATTATTTTGTAGCTTCCCTTGATGTTGCAATACTTGCAAAATCCGTTTGTCTAATTGATCCATAATTAAAGCACTTAATATCTCATTTAAGATAAAATTAGCAATAAAATTGCGTTAAGGCAAAACATAACCCCAATTTCAATCACAAATGCCAACATAGACAGAATAAAATAGATTTTCTATTTGCAGTTTAATGCCCAACATGTACAGCCTTCGTAGCAGCTCAACACATACACCCAACACACAAGTTCAAGCAACAGAATTTAAACGTGGTCTCAAAGTGTCTCTACCCCTACTGCTGGGTATTATTCCATTTGCTTTGGTTTTAGGTGCTCAAGCGACGCAAAAAGGTTTTTCTGCAATAGAAGTTCCACTGCTCACAGGTCTTAATTTTGCAGGTGGGTCCGAGTTTGCCATTTTAGAAGTCTGGACCAATCCACCCAACATTATTATGTTGATTTTTATTACCTTTTTGGTGAATAGTCGCCACCTACTTATGGGTGCAAGCTTAGTGCCCTATTTACGTCATTTACCCAATAAAACGGTTTATACCGCATTATTTTTTATGTGTGATGAAAGCTGGGCTGTTGGTTTAGCCGATGCACAAAAGAAACAAGGAATTTTAGCCCCCTCTGCATTTAGCATGATGTTTTATGCGGGCATTTGTACAGCGCTGTACCTTATGTGGGTCGGCTTTACTACATTAGGTGCCATGATTGGACCTATATTAGGTGATATTAGTCGTTTCGGCTTTGATATGGCATTCCCAGCGGTATTTTTAATCTTGCTACGCAGTATGTGGAAAGGAATGACTGCGACACGTCCATGGTTGGTGAGTTTAATTACAGCTGCTTTAGCTTATTTATATTTACCTACAGGCTGGTATGTCCCTGTCGGTGCAATTTGTGGCATTGCTTCAGCTTTTTACTTTGTTGGAGATGATGCATGATTCACACAGCCACCCTTATTGCCATTCTTTTTGTCGCGATCACAACCTATTTAACCCGTATATTGGGTTATGTTTTATTAAAAAATAAAACGCTGAGCACAAAGCAAAAACAAATCTTAGAAGTCGTACCTGGCTGTGTGCTCATTTCAGTGATTGCACCTTATTTTGTACGTGATAATCCTGCGGACATGATTGCAATTGTAGTGACATTAATTGCAGCATCTCGCTTGTCACTACTACCAACCGTCATCATTAGTATGAGTACTGCGGCTTTTTTACGTATGGCACTCAGCTAAACAATGTATTCAGCACTTCCTATTCATTCTTTTGAATTAAAAAAGCTCAATGCATATATTCAATATGCACCGAGCTTTATTCACATCATTTAAAGATATTCTCTTAACCAATAGCAATAAAGCTTTATTCTTTAGGAATAACTACTTTTGCCAGCAAGGTTACCAATTCGGCATTTTGTAATTCGACTTGCTGTAATTTATGTGTGGTTTGATCTAAAACCTCTTGTTGGGTATGCATTTTTTTTGCTAAATCTTGCATAATTTCTAAAGTTTTTTTCAAATTCTGCTCAAGATTTACAACTTTCTGATCCAGTTGCACGTGCTCAGACTGCTTAAAAACTTCATCCCCTTGGTTTTTAAATTGCATCCATGTTAAAAAAATTACCGCCATAGACAGCAAAAAAACAAATCCCCACAAAATAATCATGTGCAAACTCTACTTATATATTTAATTCCATTCTATCTTAACCAAATTCGAGTTAAATGAATGCTTAATTCTATAAAATACATCTACTTTTCACGTCATTTCATCTTTTTAATTATTTGAATGCCTTTAAAACACATTCGAAAGTAAATGATGTTGAAGCCAGCAAAATTAAATATCGGCTTTAGCCAATATGCTCACCCATCAACCAGCACGCACAGCTTTTAAAAAATCGATCAAACAAGCACAAGAAATAAGGCTTAGAAATAACAAAAACCGCTGCACAAATGATGTTCAAAAGTAATCTTATGGTTAGTACCGTATAATCCTGAGCTGTTTTAAAAGCATTAGACGGTAAAAGACTCACATAAATCTAATAAGCGGTTAGCATAACCCCATTCATTGTCGTACCACGCAAAGACTTTTGCTTGCTTACCCACCACCATAGTTTGGGTTAAATCCACAATTAAAGAGTATGGAGAGTGATTAAAATCACTCGACACCAATGGCTCATCGGTTACCTGCATAATTTCAGCATAACGGCTATGCGCAGCTTCCGTTAAAACCTGATTCACCTGTGCTACATTAATTTCTGTTTGCGAAATAAACGTAAGATCTATGGCTGCCACATTAATAGTGGGTACACGAATTGAATATCCATTAATTCGATCGGCCATTTTAGGCAACACCTGCTTTAAAGCGCCTAATGCAGATGATGTAGTGGGAATAATATTTTGACCTGATGCACGAGCACGACGTAAATCACGATGTGCATGATCCAAAACTGATTGATCCGCTGTGACTGCGTGAATTTCAGTCATCATCGCAGTATCTATACCAAACGCATCATCAATGATTTTAACCAAAGGCACCAATGCTTGGGTGGTACAAGACACACTGGAAATAATCTGATCGGTATCTTTTACATCTTGGTGATTCACACCATATACAATGGCCGCATCTACGGTATCAAACGGTGCCGCACCAATAATGACACGCTTTGCCCCAGCAGTAATATGTTGTGTAGCCGCTTCACGTGAGCGAAATAAACCTGTGCACTCAAGCACCACATCAATATCTAAATTTTGCCATGGCAAATCATAAGGATGAGCTTGATTGAGTACTTCCACGCGCAAAGTTTGCGTCGCAGACTGAATATTTAAATAATGATGGTATTCGTGTTGTTCAACACTCACTAGCCCCTGAAAGCGACCATGTGTTGTATCGTATTTAAATAAATGCACCAAGGTTTCTATGTCTGCAACATCATTGATGGCTATAACTTCAAAATTAAAGTGCTTTGGATTTTCAAACCAAGCACGTAACACATTACGCCCAATTCGACCAAATCCATTAATTGCCACTCGTTGCATGACTCAAACCTTGTAATATGAAACTGTTACCTTAAAGCACCTCTATGTTAATTGATTTCAACCCACAATAGTTATCATTAATTCTTTTATTAGTTATTGGGCATTTTTTTATTTTCACATCAGACATTTCAATAATAAGAAAGATTCTTTATCTTCAAGTCAAATCTATAAAAACGGCTGGGTAATTTGCTAAAAAATATTTAATATTCATCAATGTTAAGTTGACTGAACGCCTAACATCACCAGATATGTAATTCTATCCAATAGATTTGAAAAACAACTTGGAATATTTAAATATAGCTTCAAGTTTAGTCGGCAAAATAAGTATAAACTGAACACTGAAAAGTCATTCTATAATGAAGCAAAATCCAGCTAAAAACACAAAAGCCTCTAAAATAAAAATAAAGCAAAAATTCGACAATTTTCAGAGAAATGCATGATTCCCTTTGAATTGTATAAAAAGTCATAGAGATAGCCGAAAATCGTTGGTCACCACACCTTTTTCCGTTATAATTTAGCGTTTTTAAATTTTATGTCAGCATCTCAAGCCAGCTTTAAATTTTTGTAAGACTTGCTTGATATGCTATTACCAAATCGAAATTAGGAGAGACTTGGTTGTGAGTACTCGTTTTATGACATCAGCTGAAATTCGCGAAGCTTTTTTAAGCTATTTTGAATCGCAAGGGCATACACGTGTCGCGTCGAGTTCTCTGGTACCTGCCAACGACCCAACATTACTGTTCACAAACGCAGGTATGAATCAGTTTAAAGACTGCTTCCTTGGTCTTGAAAAACGTGACTACGTTCGTGCAACTTCTTCACAAAAATGTGTACGCGCAGGCGGCAAACACAACGACTTAGACAACGTTGGTTATACAGCACGTCACCACACATTCTTTGAAATGTTAGGTAACTTCTCTTTCGGCGATTACTTCAAACGTGATGCGATCACATTTGCATGGGATTTCTTAACCAACGAAAAATGGTTAGGTCTTCCAAAAGACAAACTTTATGCCACTGTTTATCACACAGATGATGAAGCTTTTGATATCTGGAACAAAGAAATTGGTCTAGATGCATCTCGTATTATCCGTATTGGTGACAACAAAGGCGGTCAATACGCATCAGATAACTTCTGGGCAATGGGCGACACTGGCCCTTGCGGTCCATGTTCTGAAATCTTCTTTGACCATGGCGACCACATCTGGGGCGGCCTACCAGGCACGCCTGAAGAAGATGGCGACCGTTTCATTGAAATTTGGAACAACGTATTCATGCAGTTCAACCGTACTGCTGACGGCGTACTCCACCCTCTTCCTGCACCTTCTGTAGATACAGGTATGGGCTTAGAACGTATTTCTGCAGTTTTACAGCACGTAAACTCAAACTACGAAATCGACCTATTCCAACACTTGCTTAAAGCTGCGGCTGAAATCATTGGTTTAGATACCACTGAGCTTGAAGCAAAAGCTCAAGCTGAAGGTAAACCTGTTGAATACCCAGCGTCTTTAAAAGTTGTAGCTGACCATGCACGTTCATGCTCATTCCTAATTGCTGATGGCGTAAACCCTTCTAATGAAGGCCGTGGCTATGTACTACGCCGTATTATCCGTCGTGCAGTACGTCATGGTAACAAGCTTGGCGCAACAGGTTCATTCTTCCACAAAATGTTGAAGCCACTTATTGAAGTGATGGGTGCTGCTTACCCTGAACTTGCTGCACAGCAAGCGCGTATCGAAGCACAGCTCTTGAAAGAAGAGGAACAATTCGCGAAAACTTTAGAGCAAGGTTTGAAATTGCTTGAAGGCGAATTGGCACAACTAAAAGGTTCTGTAATTCCTGGTGAAGTGGTATTTAAACTTTACGATACTTATGGTTTCCCAACTGACTTAACTGCTGACATTGCACGTGAACGTGAATTAACGATTGACGAAGCTGGTTTTGAAGTTGAAATGGCTGCGCAACGTCAACGTGCACGTGATGCAGGTAAATTTGCAATCGACTACAACGCTGTTGTTAAAGTTGAAGGTGAAACTCAATTCGACGGTTACGATGCAACTGCGGGTGAAGGTCAAATCATCGCAATCTACAAAGATGGTGAGCAAGTTGATGAAGTGGTTGAAGGCGACGAAGCTTTAATCGTATTAAACCAAACACCTTTCTATGCAGAAAGTGGCGGTCAAATCGGTGATACAGGTATCTTCAAAAACGATACAGGTATTTTCGAAGTTCAAGATACGAAAAAATCTGGTGGCGCATTCGTACACCAAGGTATTGTGACGATGGGTAACTTGAAAGTTACTCAAAATGTTGAAACAACTGTAAAAGCAGACATTCGTGCAGCTACTGCGCGCAACCACTCTGCAACTCACCTTCTACATGCTGCATTACGTCAAATCTTGGGTACTCACGTACAACAAAAAGGCTCATTGGTTGCGTCTGACATTTTACGTTTCGACTTTGCCAACGACCAACCTGTTTCATTTGAACAGCTTCAAGAAATTGAACGTCTTGTAAATGCCGAAGTGATTGCTAACACTGCTGTTTCTACTGAACTTCTAGACATCGAATCTGCGAAAGCAAAAGGCGCGATGATGTTGTTTGGTGAAAAATACGGTGAAGAAGTTCGTGTACTTTCAATGGGTTCAATCATTGAAGAGAAAAACTTCTCAATCGAATTGTGTGGCGGTATCCACGTTAAGCGTACTGGCGACATCGGTTTGTTCAAAATCACTTCTGAAGGTGGTGTAGCAGCAGGTGTACGTCGTATTGAGGCAGTTACAGGCACTAAAGCAATTCAAGTTGCTCAAAAAGCAGAACGTGATATTCACGCAATTAACGATTTGCTTAAAGCGCAAAAAGATCAAACCTTAGAAAAAGTTGAAGCTTTGTCTCACACCGCATCTAGCCTGCAAAAGCAAATTGAACAATTGAACCAAAAATTAGCAAGCTTCCAAGCTGCTGAGCTTTTGAGTCAAGTTCAAGACATCGCAGGTCGTCAAACTTTAATTACCACTGTTCAAAATGTAGATGCGAAATCGCTTCGTAACTTACATGACGGCGTGAAATCTAAGCTAGATAATGCAGTGATTGTAATTGCAGCAATTGATGCCGATAAAGTGAGCTTAATTGCTTCAGTTGCTAAAGAATTTACAGCAACTGTTAAAGCGGGTGACATCATCAAACACCTTGGCCAAGAGCTAGGTGGTAAAGGTGGTGGTAAACCAGATATGGCTCAAGGTGGTGCGCCTTATAGCGACAAACTCGAAGCTGTAATGAGCGACCTTGTAGCATGGTTAGCTGCAAAATAAGAGCAAATATTAAAAGTTGATCAAGCAATTTTGATCAACTTTTGTATAAAAACCAAACAAACGTCAGACTCATGTGGATTTTTTAATGATGCATAAGTTCTAACGTGATAAAAATGATGGAGTCCACGAGAAAGCACTCTGCCCACTTGCGGACAAAAATGCATTCTCTTAAATAACCGTGAAAACAGTTATTTAAACATGCGTGGTATATTAAAGCCGCCCCGAAAGGACGGCTTTAAATATGTAAAAGTGCTTTAAGCCTTGCGGCTTATATACTTGGTAAGGATAGTTATGGCATTAATCGTTCAAAAATATGGTGGTACCTCAATGGGTACTCCTGAGCGCATTTTAAATGTTGCTCGTCGTGTAAAGCGTTGGCATGATCACGGTCACCAAGTTGTGGTGGTTGTTTCTGCAATGAGTGGCGAAACCAATCGCCTACTTGCTTTAGCGAAAGCCATTACCGAAACCCCTGATCCACGTGAATTAGACCAAATGGTGTCCACAGGTGAACAGGTAACGATTTCTATGTTAGCAATGGCGCTCAATTCTATTGGCGTTGCAGCAACATCACTAACAGGCCGTCAAGTCGGCATTAAGACTGACAGCGCTTTTACCAAGGCACGTATCGAATCGATTGACACTGATGTGTTAACTTCAAATTTAGATGCTGGTCGCGTAATTGTAGTTGCTGGTTTCCAAGGCTTTGATGCAAATGGCAACACAACAACACTTGGTCGTGGTGGCTCAGACACTTCAGGTGTAGCGATTGCCGCAGCACTTAAAGCAGACGAATGCCAAATCTACACAGATGTAGATGGCGTGTATACGACTGACCCTCGTGTTGCACCAAAAGCGAAAAAAGTTGACCGCATTTCATTTGAAGAAATGCTAGAAATGGCATCTCTTGGTTCTAAAGTTCTACAAATTCGTTCTGTAGAATTTGCAGGCAAATATCAAGTTCCGCTACGCGTATTATCAAGCTTTGATAATGATGATGACGGCGCATTTGATGAAGAGTTCAAAAAGAACGTTGGTACACTTATTACGACTGAATTGGAAGACAACATGGAACAACCAATTATCTCTGGTATCGCATTTAACCGTGACGAAGCTAAATTAACGATTTTAGGTGTTCCTGATGAACCAGGTATTGCGTCTAAAATCTTGAAGCCAATTGGCGATGCAAACATTGAAGTGGATATGATTATCCAAAATGTTGAAGAAGATGGTACAACTGACTTCACATTTACAGTTAACCGTGGCGAACTTGCGAAAGCGAAAAAAATTCTTGAAGAAACAGCTCAAGCAATTGGCGCTCGTGAAGTTGCAACACGTGATGACATCGTAAAAGTATCGATCGTTGGTGTTGGCATGCGTTCACATGCTGGCGTAGCAAGCAAAATGTTTACTGCCCTAGCTGACGAAGGCATCAACATCTTGATGATTTCTACTTCTGAAATCAAAATCTCTGTAATTATCGAAGAAAATTACTTAGAGCTTGCTGTACGCTCTCTTCATACTGCTTTCGGTTTAGACCGTGAACATGGTGAATCAAGCGCTCGTGCGTAATTAATGTGTCAAAAATTGTCATTGTTAGACAGTATTTGAAAAACATTACAAAAAATCAGGGCCACTATAGTTTTTCTTATAGTGGCTCTGTTATATTAACTGTGAGGATATTAAGAAAAGAATCAGAATAAAATTCGTAACAATGACGGTTACAACTTCTGATATATTTTCTTTGCTTTTTCAGGTTGTGTTTTTACATTCTAGATCAATTGCAGGTTTAGCGTTTTGCAAGGAGATAAACATGCTGATTCTGACTCGACGTGTCGGAGAAACATTGATGATTGGGGACCAAGTCAGTGTGACTGTACTTGGCGTTAAAGGCAATCAGGTGCGCATTGGCGTAAATGCTCCAAAAGAAGTTTCTGTTCATCGTGAAGAAATTTACCAACGAATTCAACATGAACGCGCTATGCACGAACACCTACAGCATCTCGATCAAGATTATCAACCTTCTTTTGAAGATGATAATTTTTCACAGAACAATTTTAATCGCTAAGATTAAAACTGGTTTGAATATAAAGCGGCTCTTGAGCCGCTTTAAATTTATCTATCCATTGTAATACCTTGAACCATAATACTTATTGGTTTTGCATTTGCTCTATGACCTTGCGCACTGGCCCAAAGCTACGACGATGCTCATCAATCACGCCATGTAAAGCAATCGCCTCAAAATGTGCCTTGGTTGGATAACCTTTATGTTTAGCAAAACCATACTGAGGATATTTGGCATCTAATGCCACCATGTCATGATCACGTGTTACTTTCGCCAAAATACTGGCTGCCGATATTTCAGCATGCAGTGCATCACCACCAACAATCGCATCACAGCTCATGGTTAAGCCCTGTGGCACTTTATTACCATCTACCAGCAAATGGTCAGGCTGAATCTCTAATTGCTCTACCGCACGTCGCATTGCAAGCAACGAAGCCTGTAAAATATTAATCTCATCAATTTCAGCTGCTGAAGCTTCAGCTATAGCCCAAGCCAAAGCCTTTTCTTTAATTTCAACAAAAAGCTTTTCACGTTTTTTTTCCGTCAGCTTTTTAGAGTCATTTAAACCTTCAATTGGGTTGTTTGGATCTAGAATAACAGCAGCAGCCACTACCGAGCCAACTAAAGGACCACGACCCGCTTCATCCGCACCGGCAATACGCATATTTTTTCCTCAAATATAAAAAGCGGCCGAATTCGACCGCCTTTTGACACAATTTTATTGTGCTTAGTTTTTCAATACTTCAACAACACATGCATTTAATGTTGTTGTTACTAATTTATTCACCAATGTTGCTTGAGATGTTTTATCCATCGCAGCAACTACAAGATCAGTCGCAGTCACGCTTGTTGTCGCCTTCTCACCTACACAAGAACACACCTCAGTTTCTAATTCTTGTTTCTTGCTTTCAGTCAATAATTTAGAGCCTGTTTTCCAATAGGTGTTGTTGTTAATTTCAGTCACACATTTCGCCTGAACACCAACTTTTACCGCCATCATTGCTAGGCTGTTACCTGTATTTGCTGTGGTTGAGCCTGTTGTGCCATCTACAGTCGCACATGCAGTTAAAGCAAAAGCGAGGGGAGCAAGTACAGCTAGTAATTTTTTCACTATTTATCCTTTGTTTTGGTGTAAAGATGCGCTATTTTGCCGAAATTTTCACACTGAATAAACTGCTAATTATAAAATTTAATACAGATGCACAATTTATGTCATCCCACTCAGCGTTGCAGTATATCAACGCTGAGTTCTATCTAAACTATAAAGCGCATCAACAAACTCGATTAGCATTTCCACTGACTCAACCCACAACTGCCCAGCAACTCAATATGAATAAAAACATAGAATATTACACACGTACGGCTCAAGTCCTGCATTGGCTCATGGCGATTATTTTCATTGTCGCTTGGATTATTGGCTTCTATAGCGGTAACTTTTTAAGTTATGACAATGACGGAAGCTTTAAAGGCCAAGTCATTACCTTACATAAAAATATTGCGACTACACTGATCTTTTTAGTCGTTGTCCGTATATTTTGGCGTTATACCCATCCTGCACCAGCGCTACCAGATAGCATGTCAAACGGTATGAAAAAACTTGCTCACTTCGGGCATTTAGCTTTGTATTTCGTTTTGCTTGCATTACCAATTACAGGTTGTTTATTCAGTTGGAGTGCAGGCCATCCCGCACCAGTATTGTATTTATTTGAAATCCCTCGCCTTGTACAAGACAATCCCGCACTTTTAGCTGTGGTAAAACCTTTACATATTTATATTTCGTGGGCGGCAGGTTTGTTATTAGCAGGCCATATTTTAGCTGCACTCAAACACCACTTCATTGATAAAGACAATGTACTGAAGAGCATGATAAGACAAGGTAAATAAACGAGAAACTAAATAATCGTTTCAAGCACTCTATAGTTTATAACTAAAAAATAACAGGCAAAGTGCTGTTATTTTTTAGTTTTAATCACACAACTTTTAATGCTATTGAGTGTTGCCTTACGAATGAGTTGATTTTTCGCCTCCTCACTCAACAAAGCCTGTGTAATTTCATTCACAGTCACGTCATTCAAAGCATTTTCCCCCACACACTGACATACCTCTGCTTCAAATTGCTTTTTATTATGATCAGTCATTAAAAATGTTGAAGCCTTCCAAACATTAGAGTCCTTTAATTCTGTTATACATTGACGCTCAATCACTGGCTTTAGCATTTTAACTGCCAGACTTTGCGATGCTGCTTGTACAGATGTCACACTAAAGAACATGCTCATCAAAAGCACCATCGACTTAAATTTTGTTTTCACTTGATACCCATTTCAAACTATAAATTGAATAAAACGATTAAGAAAAAGCATAAAAAGGCAGCCCAAGCTGCCTTTTTTGTGACCTAAAATTACACCAAAGATGTAATTTTAGAAATCCATTGTTGCTTTTCAGCATCTTCTATAAATGATGCTTCAAATGAGTTTATAGCCAATTGCTTCAACTCATCATTGCTTAAGTCTAATGCTTCTGCAATAGCAATAAAGTTATCATTCATATAACCACCGAAGTACGATGGATCATCTGAATTGACTGTGACATGCACACCCTGTTGTAGCAAACGACGAATATTATGCTCCGTCATATCTTGCACAACACAAAGCTTTAGATTTGATAAGGGACACACTGTTAACGGCATTTTTTCAGCAATTAAACGCTGCATTAACACTTCATCTTCTTCAGAACGTACACCGTGGTCGATTCGGTTTACTTTAAGTAAATCCAAAGCTTCCCAAACATATTCTGGCGGGCCTTCTTCACCTGCATGTGCCACAATCAAGAAACCATTTTCACGCGCTTTCGCAAATACACGTTCAAATTTAGCAGGTGGATGCCCTACTTCACTTGAGTCTAAACCTACGCCAATAATCTGGTCTTTATAAGGTAAGGCTTGTTCAAGTGTGGTAAATGCAGCTTCTTCGCTCAAATGACGCAAGAAACACATGATTAAGTGCGAACTAATGCCCAGCTTTGTTTTCGCATCATCACATGCACATTGCAAACCATCGATAACCGTTTTAAAAGCTACACCACGATCTGTATGTGTTTGCGGATCGAAAAACATTTCTGTGTGTACAACATTGTCTTCAGCACATTTTTCAAAGTATGCCCAAGCCAAATCATAAAAATCTTGTTCATGTACAAGTACATTTGCACCAGCATAATAAATATCTAAAAAAGACTGTAAATTATGGAAGTTGTACGCTTGTTTAACTTCTTCTACAGATTTGTAGGGAATCTCAATCTGATTGCGCTGGGCAATCGCAAACATCAGTTCAGGCTCAAATGTGCCTTCGATATGAACATGTAATTCAGCTTTTGGTAAAGCACGGATGAGCTCAAGTCGATTCATACTTTATTCCTCTTTAAAAATAAAAAAGGGTGCAAACTGAGTTTACACCCTTATTTGTGCTCGGAGAATTAACCGCCAAACAACGCAAATTTTAATACCCAAAGCACAGCAATAATCCATACCATATACGGTACAGTAGATGCTTTGCCTGTACATAATTTGATTAATGCATAGCTAATAAAGCCCATTGCAATACCATCTGCAATTGAATACGTAAATGGCATAAATACAATAGTCAAGAAAGCTGGAACAGCTTCAGTAATGTCTTCCCAGTCAATATGCGTAATGCCTTGAATCATCAGCACACCAACAAACAACAATGCCGGCGCTGTTGCAAAACCAGGTACTGACTGTGCAAGTGGTGCTAAGAACAAGCACGCAATAAAGAGCAAACCTACAACTACAGCTGTTAAACCAGTACGACCACCAGCAGCAACACCCGCAGATGATTCGATATATGGTGTTGTAGAAGATGTACCTAATGCAGCACCTGCAACAATTGCAGTTGAGTCAGCAAAAAGCGCTTTCTTTAAACGTGGTAACTTACCATCTTTCAGTAAACCTGCACGGTGTGAAACACCGACTAAAGTTCCTGTAGAGTCAAATAAATCAACCAAGAAAAATACAAAAATTACCCCGATTAAACTTGCCGTGAATAAGCCTTCAAAGCTCATTTGCATGAATGTTGGAGCAATTGATGGAATAGCACCCACCACACCTTGGAATTCATTATAGCCAAGTAAAGTTGCGATAGCGGTAATGGCAAGAATACTAATAATGATTGCGCCACGAACTTTAAAGTGATGTAAAATAACCACCATTAAAAAGCCAAGCAAAGCAAGCAATACAGACGGCTGCTTCAGATCACCCAATCCCACCAAAGTTGCTGGATTATCAACAATAATGCCTGCATTTTTGAGTGCAACAAGTGCCAAGAACAAACCAATACCACCACCGATTGCCAGCTTCAATGACATTGGAATGGCATTGACAATCGCTTCACGAATTTTAAACAAGCTAATCGCAATAAAGACAAAGCCTGAAATAAATACTGCACCCAAAGCCGTTTGCCACGGCACGCCCATGCCCAAACATACTGAGTATGTGAAGAAAGCGTTTAAGCCCATACCTGGTGCAAGAGCAATAGGATAATTTGCAATGATCCCCATTACCAAACAACCAATTGCTGCGGCTAAACACGTTGCAACGAAGACAGCCCCATGATCCATGCCTGTTTCAGACAAGATCATTGGGTTGACAATAATGATATAACACATCGTTAAAAACGTTGTTATACCTGCCAGCACTTCTGTACGAAAGCTGGTTTTATTTTCACTCAGCTTGAACATACGTTCTAGCACACTTTCGGAAGACGGATTAGGAGTCGTCATGACCTAGCCCCTATTAAGTAAACTTTATGCCTTAAGCATTCCACAAAGTTAAACACAGCACTGCATATGCTTAAATTTGTGCATGTCGAAGCACTACAATTCCAGCACTGTTCATTCAGAACAAAATATGCACAAACAATCAATAAGTTAAGCTTAACAAGCTCAATCATTATCAATCGTAAACAAAAAAGCTGCATAACAGTTATGCAGCTCTATTTACCTGAATTAAATCATAGGTTTATTTAACTATGAATATGATCTAACCCTATGCGAACAGAATTATAACACAGGGATTTTTTAATGTTTCTAAATTTTAAGTTTAATCGTTTTTTAATATATATAACATATTGGTTTTATTGAAGTCTTATAAAAAATTAAGAAAAAAATTATAAAAATAAATTTGAACTCAAAAGTCAGCACACGATTTTAAAGTTTGTTTTTTAGCCTTATTTAACGCTTGATGAAAAATTTTCTGAATTTTGCAGATGCTCTTCTCCAACCAGCTGATCTACATTTTGCTGTCGCTTGGCTTCTGCATCGTTATATACCAGCATGCATAGCCCACCAACAAGGCTCAAGAAAATTAAAATCACAAATGTCTTCATAACTAAAAATTATTGTTTTGCTAACTTTTGCTAATAATAACAAAATGAAATACAAAAATGTGACTCGATAGACATTTATTTTATTTATTTGAATTAATATACATTTTTTTGTAATTTTACGTAACTTCAATTTCTAGCAAGATCTTTATTTTTCGAGTTTTTAGCATAAGGAATATGACATAGTATCCATATACAAGAGCGACGAATGACATATTTAGTTCTACAAAAAAAAGCAGACCCATGCAAATGATCTGCTTTCATCTCGTTTATTTAAACTGAATTAAGCGACTTGTTCATCTCTTTTGAATACTAATTCACTTGATGTCGAATTGGTTGCATCAAAATAATAACCATCACAATTAAATGAACGAATATCTTCAATTTTCTCAATTTTATTTTCAATTAAATAGCGTGCCATCAGGCCACGTGCTTTTTTAGCATAAAAGCTAATAATTTTATATTTGCCATTTTTTTGATCCAAAAACACTGGGCGTACAATTTGTGCTTGGATTTTGCTTTCTTTCACCGACTTATAGTATTCGTCTGACGCCAAATTCACTAGCAATTCACTCCCAGCCTCAGACAAGTCTTGGTTAATGAGCTGGGTAATAATATCATCCCAGAACTCATATAGATTATGTCCACGTGAGTTTTGTAGCTTAGTTCCCATTTCCAAACGGTACGGCATCATTAGATCCAAAGGACGCAATAAGCCATACAAACCTGATAGCATGCGCAAATGCTTCTGTGCATAGTTAATTTGTGCATCATCTAAATGATATGCATCTAATCCTGTATATACATCACCTTTAAATGCAAATAGCGCTTGACGAGCATTTGAAAAATTAAAATCTGACTGCCAATCCCTAAAGCGTTCTACATTTAAATTTGCAATTTTTTCACTCACACCCATCAAACTGGCTATTTCAGATGCTGACAGCCTACGACTTACGTCGATAAGCGCTTGTGAATGTTCTAGCAATCTTGGTAATGTGTGCTGATCTGTAGGTAATGCAGTTTCATAATCTAAAGTTTTAGCTGGGGAAATTAAAGCGAGCATAGATAACTTGATTAAAATTTAAGTAATCAAACTATAACAGTAGACTTATTTTATTTCCAATCTGTGTTTTTACTGAGCATTATCGGTAGAATACTGCATTCTCCTGCTATTTAATCTATTTGTTATGTCTGAACAAATTTTCCTTCAAGGCCAAGCTGGCCAAATTGAAGTTTTTCTAGATTATCCACAGGGTGAAGTGAAAGGATTCGCGGTAGTTACTCACCCCCATCCCCTACAAGGTGGAACACCACAGCATAAAGTCCCAACTTTACTTGCTCAAATGTTTTTAGAGCGCGGTTGTGTTGTGTATCGTCCTAGCTTTCGTGGTTCTGGCCAAAGTGCGGGCGTTCACGATGAAGGTAATGGCGAAACGAAAGACACCTTAGATGTCATTACCTATGCACGTAGCCAACATGCAGACTTGCCTTTCTTTGCAGGCGGTTTTAGCTTTGGTGCACATGTCATGGCAAAATGTTATGCCATGCTTGCCACTGAGCTTCAGCCTGTACAAACCATCTTATGTGGTTTACCTACAGCAACTGTTGCTGGTGTACGTCCATATGTGACGCCACACATTAAAGGCGATATCCTCTTCATTCATGGCGAAGCAGATGATGTCACTTTATTGTCAGATATGATTCAATGGGCGAAACCACAACGTCATTTAATCACTGTGTTGCCTGGTGCAAACCACTTCTTCACAGGTTACTTAAAGCAATTGCGTATTGCGATGACACGCTTCCTCATTAACTAATATAAATAAGCCGTTTAAAAATAAAAAAGCCAGTCTCAAACTGGCTTTTTTATTTTATCTTTGATGAATCACACTGATTTTTCCAAAGCAATACATCATCAAGCTTAGGACCACCTAAAATCTCTTTCGACTTTAATACCAAATGCCCAAGCTCTGTACTACTGACTGCTAAAGTAACACCCAGCAATACATCTAAATCATAATATTCATCATAGTGAGCAATTTTAACGGCTTCATCATGTGCGATTTCAGTATAACTCAGCGCAGCATTGGCTTTATTAAAATACTCACCATCAACCAATGCATGTGTATTGTGGAGCACATCAATACGCTCAATTGGTGAACCACTTTGATTAATACAATAAAGTTCGCGCCCTTCGCTACTTGGTCTACAGCTGAGCCAAATATAGGGACGGTCATTTTCTTTTATGGCCCGACTCCATCGACCATAAGCTGAACCAGGATTCCATTCAAATTGCTCAGTGATACGTTTTAAATCAAACATCGACTTCCTCCAGACATGGATTGGACGGAATTTCACACATCTTAAAGTACCCAAACATTCCGTTCATGAACTTTCTAAAGTCCACTTTTCTTTATTCGTTTTCTCTTGAGTATCATCATATAACTTAGATTTCGGTCAGCATAGCATGAAGCGACATATACTGACGCGAAGAACCCCAAAATCAAAATTTAGCCTTTCCAGCTAAATTGACTGAATGCATCATCTTCTTTCAATGAGCTTTCAACAGCTTGTGCCAATTGATTAAGCAAACTTTGCTCAGTAATGCGCTCCAACCAATCTTGATCCTCATCAGGATAAGACGTAATTTCACAGACTAAATGACCTTCAGCATTATGCCCTTGGCAGGTTACAGAAAGTGGTAGCTCATGATTATCTACACTGACCGCAACACGGTCAGCGCCTTGAGGCAATACTTCAAAGCCATATTGCCCCAGCTTGCTTGCCAAAAGATCCGCGACGTGCTTTTGCGCCACAGTTGAATCTACTTCCTTTGCTTGATGTTGCTCACAGTTGGCTGCAAATTGTAATTTTTTCATGATCAAACCCTAAAGGCATTTTTGTTGTATGGTTTTAGAATAAGCAATAAATGCAAAACAGCCAAGCTTTTGCTTGGCTGTTGTCTAACAAATAATCAGTTTTAACAATTTTTATTCTGTTACTTCAATTGCTAAGCCCGCTTTCGCTGTTAATTGTGTAAATGTAGGGAAACTGGTTGCAACTGTTTCAGTACCTACAATTTTAATTGCGCCCGAAGTTCGTAAGCCCGCAATTGAAAAACTCATTGCAATACGGTGATCGTGATGTGATTCAATTTCACCACCTGTGAAAATTGAGCCCCACTCACCTGACTTACCCTTACCTTCAATAATGATACCATCATCAGTCGGCGTACAATCAATACCCATGATCTTCAAACCATCTGCCATCACTTGAATACGGTCAGACTCTTTTACGCGAAGCTCAGCAGCACCAGTTAAAACTGTTTGACCTTCTGCACAAGCAGCCGCAATAAATAAAGCTGGGAATTCATCAATCGCCAACGGCACTTGATCTTCAGGCATGTGAATACCTTTGAGTGTACGCGTACCTTGAATACGAATATCAGCAATCGGCTCACCACCTGCAATTCGTTCATTTTCAACTGAAATATCCGCACCCATTTGCTTTAATATTTCAATCACGCCAGTACGTGTTGGGTTAATCCCAACCGCTTCAAGCGTAACATCCGCACCTTCTGTAATGGCAGCACCCACCATAAAGAAAGCTGCTGAAGATATATCTGAAGGCACTTGAATATTGGTACCCACAAGCTTACCACCGCCTTGTAGCGAAATACGGTTACCTTCTGTTTTTACATCATAACCAAATGCACGAAGCATACGCTCGGTATGGTCACGTGTTGGCTCAGGTTCAGTTACCGAAGTCTCACCCTCAGCCCAAAGACCCGCAAGCAAAATACCAGATTTCACTTGCGCTGATGCCATAGGCAAATCGTATTGAATGCCTTTTAAAGCTTGGCTACCAGAGATAGACACTGGTGGCGTACCACGCTCACCTGTGGTTTGAATTTGTGCGCCCATAGCACGTAAAGGCTTCGCAATACGCTCCATTGGTCGTTTAGACAATGACGCATCACCAGTCATCACCGAATCAAATGCCTGCGCAGATAACATGCCTGATAGCAAACGCATCGATGTACCAGAGTTGCCCATATACAATGCACTTGCAGGTGCTTTTAAACCATGTATGCCCACACCATGAATCGTAACTTCACCATTTTTTGGGCCTTCAATACTCACTCCCATGTCACGGAAAGCTTGTAAAGTTGCAAGTGCATCTTCACCTTCGAGAAAACCAGTCACATGTGTGGTGCCTTCAGCAATCGCACCAAACATGATTGAGCGGTGTGACACAGATTTATCCCCTGGCACTGTAAATTTACCTTGGAAATTCTTTTGGCCCGGTAAAATTGTAAATTGCTGTGTCGTCACTTTGTTTTTCTCCATCAAGGGTTTTTTAGCCAGCATGTGATTAAAGTGCTGTCGTGCTGCTTGCGCATGTCCGAGCAATCCCATCAATGCTTGCGAGTTTTCATCTTCAATCAACTTGCGCAAAGTCGTTAGCTGCTGTTCAAAGCCATCGACTGCATTTAAAATTGCCTTTTTATTAGCAAAAAAGATGTCATGCCACATTTGTGGATCGCTGGCAGCAATGCGTGAGAAGTCACGGAAGCCACCTGCTGCATAACGGAAAATATCTAAATTGTCTTCACGGTTGGCCAATTGCTCAACCAAATTGAATGCCATAAGATGCGGTAAATGACTGGTGTGAGCAAGCACCTCATCATGCTTGTCCACATCCATACAAATGACCTCAGCTTTGGCTGCTTGCCACAGTTGAATGAGTTTATCTACTGCCCAATCTGCGCTACTTGGCAAAGGTGTCAAAATAACCTTATGGTTAGCAAATAAATCGACTTTACCTGCGTGTACCCCTGTATGCTCTGCTCCAGCAATTGGATGGCCAGGTACAAAACCAGCAGGTAATTTCTCACCATAAACTGCTTTTGCTGCCTCTACCACATTGCCTTTGGTACTACCTACATCCGTAATAATGACATTTGCGCTCAAATACGGTTGAATAGTTTCTAATACCTTTTGTGTCGCACGTACAGGTAATGCCAAGACCACTAAATCTGCGCCTTTTACAGCATCAATCGGATTGGTATAACCCGCCTGAATCAGACCCAGCGCTTTCGCATCATCTAAAGTTTTTTGCGATCGCGTCGAAGCGACGATTTCCGTTGCTAATTTTTCAGCAATGATCACTCGAGCTAGACTTGAGCCAATTAGCCCAAGGCCAATAAATGCAACTTTTTCAAACAGTGGCGTTGCCATAATTTACGCTTTTGCCTCTAAACCCAGCACCTTAGCCAAAGCAGCTAAGAATTTTTCATTTTCTACTTCAGTACCAATTGATACACGAAGATGATTTGCAATTCCAACATGACGCACAATCACACCTTCTTTAAGTAAAGCTGCGAATGTTTGTGCAGGATCTGCATTTACATTGATTAATAAGAAGTTCGCACGCGAAGGTTCAAAACTTAAACCTAATGCTGTTACGCCAGCTTCTAACTGCGCCATACCCGCTTTGTTCACGACACGTGATTGCTCAATAAACGCTTCATCTTTGAGCGCAGCCACTGCCGCCACCATTGCAAGGTGGTTCACGTTAAACGGTTGACGAATACGATTAAGGTAGTCTGTCACTTCAACAGAAGCTAAAGCAAAACCTACACGAAGTGCAGCTAAGCCATAGCACTTTGACATCGTGCGGCTAACAATTAGATTTGAATACTGGTCTAAGAACTTCAAGCTGTTAAAGTTTTCTGGGAAATATTCCACATAAGCTTCATCCAATACCACAATCACATTGCTTGGAATTTTTTGCATAAATGCATCAAATTCCGCTTCTTCAAACCAAGTCCCTGTTGGGTTGTTTGGATTTGCAATAAAAATTAATTTGGTATTGGCTTGAACAGCAGCAGCCATTGCATCTAAGTCGTGTGAAAAACCTTTTGCAGGCACTTCAATGGCTTGTGCATTAATTGCTTGAGTCACCAAGCCATAGACAGCAAATGCATGCTGGCTGTACACAACTGAATCCTTTTCAGATACAAAACTGCGTGCAAAAATCTCGAGTAGATCGTTTGAACCATTGCCTAATGTAATACGGTCGTGTACCACGCCAAATTGTGCCTGAATTTGGTCTTTTAAAATAAAACCACCACCGTCTGGATAACGGCCAATTTCAGCTAATTCAGCAGCTACCGCTTCTTTTACTTTTGCTGAGCAACCCAATGGATTTTCATTAGAGGCCAATTTAACAATATCAGTAATCCCCAACTCACGCTCAAGCTCACTGATTGGTTTACCTGGTTGATAAGGCTTTAATTTTGCAATGCCTTCATTGGCTGGGACAAACGTCATTTTACACTTCCGATTATTTCAAGTAATAAAGGTGATGTGCATGCAAACACACACAAATCACAGTTGTGAACTTAGAGCACCGCAATTGGGTATGAGCCCAACACACGAACTTCTTTAACTAAAGGTCGAATTTCTTCAATGGCCGCTTTGACATTGTCTTGCTCAACGTGGCCTTCAAGATCAATAAAGAACACATAGGCCCATTTTTCAGGCAATGCAGGACGCGTTTCAATACTTGTTAAGCTGATATTGTGTTTGGCAAATGGTGCTAAAATTTCTAACAATGCCCCAGCGCGGTCATGTGCAGAGACCAGTAATGACGTTTTATCATTACCTGACTGTGGCACTTTCTCGCGACCAATAACCAAGAAACGTGTCGTGTTTTCTGGGTTATCTTCAATATTGCTATGTAAAATTTCTAAGCCATAAATACTTGAGGCAACCTCAGATGCAATGGCTGCCGAATGCCATTCATTACGAATACGGCGCGCAGCTTCTGCATTTGAGCTTAATGCAACACGTTCAACACCAGGATAATGTGCATCTAACCAACCACGGCACTGCGCCAAAGTTTGTTGATGAGCATAAATTTGTTTGATGCTGTCTTTACGTGTGTTTTCAGAAATTAAGAATTGGTGATGAATTGGCAATTCAACCTCACCAATAACATTTAGATGTGATGTCTTGAAACAATCTAGTGTGTGATTGACTACACCTTCAGATGAGTTTTCAACAGGCACTAAACCATAATGCGCACTGCCTGCTTCAACTTCACGGAATACTTCATCAATAGTCGGTAAAGGGCGAATGACCGCATCCTGACCAAAATGTTTTAAAACTGCCGAATGAGTATATGTACCCACAGGGCCTAAAAAAGCAATACTTTGTGGTGCTTCTAAAGCCAAGCATGCCGACATGATTTCACGGAACAAACGAGCCATGGTGACATCAGACAATGGGCCTTCATTGCGATCCATAACTTTACGTAAAACTTGCGCTTCACGCTCAGGACGGTAAAACAGAGGATCTTCTTCTGAAGCAAATTTTGCTTTTGCTACTGCCTCTGCCAATTTAGCTCGACGGTTAATCAATTGCTGAATTTGCATATCCACTGAATCAATATCTTCGCGGATTTGAGCTAGGTCAAGAGAAGCCTTCGTGTTTTGATCGTCGTTGATCATTGTTATATCGCCCTTCAAAAACATGGTTTGCAAACAAGTATAACAATAGTTAGCTTTCAAATGTTGCGCAATACGACTTTCATTGATTCAGCCTTAAAAACAGACAGTTGTTTAAACTATCCACATGATTTCTGCCTTTATGCTTTGCTTAAATTATCATCTTCTTGTGTCATTCAATCTTGTTTTGTATATATACAACCCTGTTATTAAGTTATGAAAACTACAGGAATTTTCATGATTCAACCTCTAAGCTAACAAGCCAACTCAATCACCTTATTCATAAAAAATAGTTCAGTTATTCCAATTAAAATTTCATAAAAGAAATACCTTTCACACAAACGAATGCCCGAGTGCTAGGTCTTAAAAAAAACACGATAAGAGTACCGATGCTTGGTTACCTTTTCATACTTTATTATGACAAATATCGCACTTTATAAATGCAGACAAGGTGTAGCATTTTTTTAAAGATTTCTTGAGTCTCCGACCATGCCAAAAAATATTGCTGTACTGGTGACCCATAATTTTGAAGACACACATTATGACGAAACTGTAGAAGCCTTTCGTGCTGCTCGACATTCGATTTTAAATATTGAAGCACAAGCTGGTAAAATCATTCATGGTCAACATTGCACCAGCGCCGTTACAATTGATCAAAGCATTGCAGAAGTTGACTTAAACAATTTTGATGCATTATTAATTCCCGGTGGCCATTCACATGACCTCCTCTCTCAAGATCTGCGCTATCTCGAATTTATTCAACATTTTGCCAATTCGCATAAATTAATTATGAGTATTTCAAATGCTCCACAACTGTTAATTCAAGCACGGGTTGTGGCAGGTCACTTAATGACAATTAACAAACCAAATGCATCGTCTTTAATAGATGCAGGTGCAGTCTATTATGATGTCAGTGTAGTAAATGATAATAACCTCTATATTTCTTCACCATCATCTACCGATTTACCTTATTTTATTCGTGAAAGTTTGATTGCCTTGAGCCAATAAAAAAGAACCCGAAGGTTCTTTTTTATGACTAAAACTCAATATATAACCATCTAAGCTTAACGGCCCAACATACTACGAACTACAATTTCTTTCATAATTTCGTTGGTTCCGCCATAAATGCGCTGGATGCGCGCATCAACGAAGAAACGTGAAATTGGATATTCAGTCATATAGCCATAGCCACCAAACAATTGTAGTAAATTGTCCGCGATTTTCATCTGCATATCCGTTGAAAAGCTCTTTAAGGCAGCTGCAGTTTCTACATCCAGTTTATTTTCCATGTAGAGCTCAACATTACGCTCATAAAATGCAATGGTTGCCAATTCATCAATTTTGGCTTGTGCCAATACAAAGCGAGTATTTTGGAACTGCCCCACCGCCTGACCAAAAGCTTGACGTTCTTGCACGTATTTTACTGTTACTTCAATCGAACCACGGATTGCACCTACAGCAGTCGCTGCAATTGCAGTACGTTCACGTGGAAGCTCTTGCATAAGATAAGCAAAGCCATGACCCGCTTGACCCAATAATTGCTCTTTTGGCACTTTTACATTGTCATAAAACAGCTCTGAGGTATCTTGTGAGTGCAGACCAATTTTGTCGAGGTTTGTGCCTTTCTTAAAACCGTCCAAGTGTGTATCCACCAACAGCAAAGACACGCCTTTAGCACGCGCTTGCGGATCAGTCTTAGCTGCCAACACCACTAAATCTGCATGCTGACCATTTGAAATAAAGGTTTTAGAACCATTTAATAGATAATGATCACCTTGTAAAATTGCACTACTACGCATTGACTGTAAATCAGAACCTGCACCCGGCTCAGTCATACCAATCGCGCCCACAACTTCACCTGTTACCATTTTAGGTAACCAGTATTGTTTTTGTTCTTCTGAACCAATATGTAAAATATACGGTGCCGCAATTTCAGAGTGACACGAAATACCTGTAGATAGTGCGCTAAAACCTGCACGTGCAGACTCTTCGACCAGCATTAATGAATAATGTGTTGGAACACCATAACCACCATATTCTTCCGGCACATCTACGCACAGGAAACCGTTATCACCTAAAGCATTCCATACAGAGCGTGGCATAATGCCTTCGCGTTCCCATTGCTCATAATGCGGTGCAATCTGCTCTTGCATAAAACGACGAAAGTTATCTCTAAATAATTCTAAATCTGCATCATAAGCAAGCATTGAACAGTTCCTTTTCAGATTGTTGTTTTTGAATACTCCCATCCTAGAGGAGTTTTAGAGGCACGTCATGAAGGAAAACTTTTGCGTTCAAAATGTATATTTTTCCAATGGCCCACAGCTGAACACAACAAAAATGACTTGGCTGAATGCCATGACATGATGTCTTGCAAGAAGTTCTATATCACCCAATAAACAATAAAAAAGGAAGCCAAAGCTTCCTTTTCTAAACCCAACTTTAAACTTCTGCCGAATTAAGCATGTGCTTGGTCTTGCTCTTCAAGCATTTTGCGGTCAACTTCTTCTGGATTTGCCAAATAATAATTGAGGCTTTCAACATCCAATTGACCTACCCATTTTGCAACCACAATTGTTGCTAATGAGTTACCAACCAAGTTAGTTAATGCACGTGCTTCAGACATGAAACGGTCAATACCTAAAATCAATGCTAAACCAGCCACAGGAATATGGCCAACTGCTGATAAAGTTGCAGCCATAACAATAAAGCCCGAACCTGTAACCCCAGCCGCACCTTTAGATGAAATCAACAATACTGCAAGTAATGTAATTTCATGTGCCAAATCTAAATGGGTATTGGTTGCTTGGGCAATAAAGATTGCTGCCATAGTTAAGTAAATAGACGTACCATCCAAGTTAAATGAATAACCTGTTGGAATAACCAAACCTACAACAGACTTCTCACAACCTGCAATTTCGAGCTTTTTCAGCATACGCGGCAGTACAGATTCTGAAGAAGATGTACCCAGCACAATGAGTAGTTCCTCTCGAATCATACGAATCATTTTTAAAATACTGAAACCACAGAAGCGTGCAATTGCGCCCAGTACAATAAAAATAAACAGCAAACAGGTCACATAGAAACAAATGATTAATTGCGCCAATTGCGCTAACGAACCAATACCATATTTACCAATCGTAAATGCCATTGCACCAAATGCACCAATCGGTGCAAGCTTCATCACCATGTTTACAATGTTAAAGAAAACATGTGAGATTTGATCGATAAACTTCAATACAGGTTTACCTGCATCGCCAAGTTTATGCAGTGCAAAACCGAAGAGTAAAGCAAATAGCAATACTTGTAGAATCTCCCCTTCTGCAAATGCTCCAACAACTGTGTTAGGAATAATATGCATTAAGAAATCAACTGTGGACTGCGAAGCACCCGACTCAACATACTTTGAAATACCTGAAGTATCTAAAGTTGCTGGGTCGATATTCATGCCTACACCAGGTTTAGCAATGTTAATTACAAGTAAACCAATTACTAATGCAAATGTAGAAACAATTTCAAAATATAACAGCGCAATACCACCTGTTTTACCTACAGATTTCATGCTTTCCATGCCCGCGATACCACTCACGACGGTACAGAAAATAACTGGCGCAATAATCATTTTAATGAGCTTAATGAAAGCATCACCCAATGGTTTTAATTGCTCACCCAAACCAGGTACGCTTTGCTTAACACCATTTACAATTTCAGTTGAACTTGGTGAGAAATGCCCCACCAAAACACCTAAAAAAATAGCAACAATCACTTGAAAATAAAGTGATTTATAAATTGGTTTTTTGGTCATGATAATACTTCACTACATATTTCTCATGATAAGAAATATTCAGTTTTTGTTTATTTAACACAAATAAACAGTTGAAACCCTTTTGCCCAGACAAAAGAATGCCTATATATTTAGCATGCTAAATACAGAAAAATGTGTATACGTAATTTTAATAATTACTTCAGGACCTGATAAAAAATCAGAATGGATCAGGAGATGAGTAATACACTCGAATTGGTTTAAATTTTACCTGTTTTTTAGTTTTTTGTTTTCCCATAATTGTTAATTTAGGTTAAATAACAAACACAACCTCTTAGACTATAGTCTCATAAGTGCTAGTTTTAGCGCCAAAATCAAGCTGAAATCTTGCATGCATACACGTAAACTAGGCTCAAATGTCATGCATAGCCTGAAAATATATTTATGAATACCAAACGAAATATTTATCAAGATTTTGAACATTCCTTTGCACAGTTTGTACGTATTATTGACAAAGGCAAAAATGGCGCACGCTCATTAAGCTATGAGGAAGCCTATCAAGCTTTTAGCATGATTTTAAAAGATGAAGTCTTGGACGTGCAATTGGGTGCATTTCTCATGTTGTTACGTGTCAAAGAAGAATCTGTGGATGAACTTGCAGGCTTTGTGCAAGCAACCCGAGATCAACTTAACTTTAAGCCTCTTGCTGTAGATTTAGATTGGTCATCTTATGCAGGTAAGCGTAAACACTATCCTTGGTTTTTATTGGCAGCACTAACACTTGCGAAAAACGGCTATAAAATTGTCATGCATGGGGCTTCTGGCCACACGCTTAACCGTGTTTATACAGAGCAAGTTCTCGAATATTTAGGCTATCCAATCTGCCAAACAGATACTGAAGTTGAAACTGCACTGAAGCAAAGTAATTTTGCCTATTTACCTTTACATGCTATTTCACCAATTCTAAGTGACTTAATTGCACTGCGTAATGTTATGGGCTTACGCTCACCAATTCATACACTTGCGCGTTTAATTAATCCTTTTAATGCCAAAGCCACCTTGCAAGCGATTTTCCATCCTGCATATCGCAGTTCACACCAACAGTCTGCCTACCGCTTAGGTTATCAAAATAGTGCCGTTATTAAAGGAGAAGGTGGCGAGTTTGAACGCAATCCAGATGCTAAAACTTTAATTTGTGGCATCCAAAATGGCGAGCTATATGAACATGAGTTAGCAAAGCTCACAGACAACCGTAGTCCTATCGAAGAAGAACTCGACCTTGCGGTATTTAAAGCTGTTTGGGAAGGCCAACGCACACATGAGTACGGCGAAGTTGCGGTGATTGAAACCATGGGCATTGCTTTATATACCATGGGTGTTTGTGCAGACTACCCAACTGCAATGCAACATGCTCGTAAACTTTGGCAGGCACGTTAAATATTGCGGTGAATAACGCCATAAAAAAAAGGATGCTAAGCATCCTTTTTTATTGAGCAAAAATACCGTTATTACTTTAAATAAATTTAATTGGCTTAAATTCTTCTTCAGCATGATCATGAGAGTCGCAATGCTCATCTTCTTCTTTCGTGCCACGGTCAATATAACCACTACGTTCATCTTCAGGTAAGTTTTTAGCTTCCCACGCATAAACTGCTTGCATACAGGTTTGACGTTGTTCTTTTGTCAACGCCACGCCATTAGGCCATTTACCAATTTCAATTGCCGTTTTCAAACGACTAACAATTTCAGGATCGAGTACGGCCAGCATTTGTTCAATATTCATCATCTAATCCTGTTTTAATGAGTCAAAATCTTGGTTCCAACCAAGTTTAGTCCGGCATGCCATATAAAAGTCATAGCCTGGTGGATGGAGTAGATTAAGTTTAAATGGATGTTTACGGATATGTAAACTGTCCCCCACATTTAATGAAACACTATTTTGACCATCTGCGCTCACCATAGGCAATACACGGTTTTCACGAATCAAAATTTTAATTTCACTGTGCCCGCCCACCACAATCGGACGTGATGACAAAGTATGTGGGTGCATAGGGACTAAGGCAATCGCATCCATACTTGGATGTACAATTGGGCCACCGCCAGACAAAGCATACGCTGTTGAGCCTGTCGGCGTTGAAACGATTAAGCCATCACTGTGTTGACGGTAAACATACTGCCCATCGATATTCAGCTCAAAGTCGATCATGTGTACAGAGCGACCCGAATGCAGCACTACATCATTGAGTGCTATGGCATCGTAGATTGTTTCACCTTTTGAGCGGATTTCCATTTCTAATAAGAATCGACGATCCAGCTGAAACTCACCTTTTAACACTTGATCAAGCTTAAATAATACTTCTGTTGGTTTGATATCGGTTAAAAAACCTAAGCGACCACGGTTTACCCCAATAACAGGTGTATTGTGCTTGACCAGTGAACGTGCAGCATGCAGGAGTGAACCATCGCCACCAACGACAATCACCAGATCAACAACTTCGCCTAATAGCGCCTTACTGACCGTCTGCGTATTGGTATATGGCACCAAAGCTGCAGTTGCATTATCAAATACAGGATGCAGACCTAGACTTAAAAGATGGTCATGAATGAGACATAAAGTATCCACTACAGAAACTTTATCTGGACGTCCTATTAGTCCAATATTTCTAAATGATTTGTGTGAAATTTGCACCTGCGCCTTTGCTCCACTACGCTTCATGCCTATCATAGCATTAACGCATTTGTTTTAAAAAAAACTTTAAAGCCATTCATTACAACGGATTTCACTGTATATTTTGCATTCTTATACAGTTTAAATATTGCAAATTAACAAAAAGCTTCGCATGATTAGCACAATTTATCAGGGTCTTATCATAGTTTATGAAGTCTGAACGTGGCATAGGCATAATTGCTTTCATTTTTTGTGTACTTATCATTGGCATGTTTGTCGCAATGAGTGTCTATCTTATTCGTATTGATAACATTGTACGTACAAAATTTGAAGGCCAACGCTGGGATATTCCTGCGAAAGTATTTGCTCGCCCTTTAGAAATCTATACGAACGCCCCTGTAAACCAAGAAGATTTAAGCCAAGAACTTAAAATGCTGGGCTATAAAAACACTGAAAGTTATGCCAAAACCGGAAGTTACGTTGTTTCAGGAAATGAAATGTATGTACACACGCGTGGTTTTGACTTTGGTGATAGCGTCGAGCCTGAGCAAGTACTTAAAATTGCCTTTAATGAAAATGCCATTGCCGATGTAAGCGCAACTAAACCATCGTCAACAGGTATTGTTCGCTTAGAGCCAATGCTGATTGGTGGTATTTACCCACAGCACAACGAAGACCGTGTACTGATTAAATTAAAAAATGTACCACAGCCTTTAATTAATGCACTGATTGCCACAGAAGACCGTAATTTCTATAAACACCACGGTATTTCTGTACGTGGTACTGCACGTGCCTTAGTGAGTAATTTGACAGGTGGTAAACGTCAAGGCGGATCAACCCTGACACAACAGTTGGTTAAGAATTTCTATTTAAGCCCTGAAAAAACCTTAAAACGTAAAGTCAACGAAGCACTTATGGCGCTGTTGATTGAATTACACTATGACAAAAATGAAATTTTAGAAGCTTATTTAAATGAAGTGAACTTAGGCCAAAATGGAAACTACTCTATCAACGGCTATGGCTTGGCATCACAGTTCTACTTTGGTTTGCCTCTACGTGAGTTGAATATTGCACAGCAAGCTTATTTGGTTGGTTTGGTACAAGGTCCAACTTTATTTAATCCGTGGCGTAACCCTGAAGGGGCTAAAAAGCGTCGTGATATTGTCTTAAATAATATGTTGGTTATGGGTACGCTAAGCCAAGAGCAGTATGAAACTGAAATTGCACGTCCATTAAATGTATTGGCAAAACCAACTCTAGGCCCTGCCCGCTTCCCTGATTTCTTAGATATTGTCCGTCGTCAATTACGTACGGAATACCAAGAAGGCGACTTGACCAATCAAGGCTTACGTATTTTTACAACTCTAGATCCGATTGCTCAAACACGAATTCAAGACAGTTTTAAAATCTCAGTTGCCAATTTAACCAAAAGTAATCCTGCACGTTTAAAAGATTTACAAGGTGCAGTACTGGTGACGCACCCAGAAAATGGCGAACTGGTTGCCGCTGTTGGTTCTACTCAAGAATTTACAGGCTTTAACCGTGCACTGGATGCTAAACGTCAGGTCGGTTCTTTACTCAAGCCTGTCATTTACCTCAGCGCAATCGAGTCTAATCGTTATAACTGGGCCAGCCCAATTGAAGATTCACAAATTAACATTCAAAGCGAAGGAAAAACTTGGACGCCTAAAAACTACAGCGGTGGTGAACATGGTATTGTGCCAATGATGACGGCGCTTGCGAATTCATACAACTTATCTGCCGTGCGTTTAGGTCAAGAATTTGGTATGTCAACATTTATCAATCACTTGAAAAAATTTGGCGTCACTTCAACTATTCCAAACTATCCATCGATATATTTGGGTGCTGTTGATATGTCACCACTGGAAGTGATGAGTATTTATGGCAACTTTGCAACAGGTGGTTTCAAATACCCTGTTAAAGCCATTCGCTCTGTGGTGGATGCAAACGGTCATTTGCTTGATCGTTATAGTTTATCTGTACAACCAACAATTGATCCATCCGATGCATACATTCTGAACTACGGTTTACAGCAAGTTATGCGTGCAGGTACTGGTCGCTCTGCTTATGCAACATTACCGTCATCTTTAGGCTTAGCAGGTAAATCAGGCACCACCAATGATACACGTGACTCATGGTTTGCTGGTTACTCTGGAAATTATGCAACCGTAGTATGGTTAGGTTTAGACAATAACAAAGCGACAGGTCTTACTGGTTCTTCAGGTGCACTACCAGTTTGGACCAATGTGATGAAACAATTACGTCAAAAACCGGTAAATTTGCGTCAACCTGATGCAGTGACATGGCAATGGATTGATAGTGGTTCAAGTGATTTGTCTGCTTCAGGCTGTAATAACGCGGTCTATATTCCTTTGAATCGTAATTCAATACCAACACGTGCATCAGCATGTGCTGCTTCACAATATGAATCAGAACAAAACACAATTAATATCGATTCTACACAGCCTTCAGTACCGCAAGATGATAATTATTCAGATGGTGGTTATATCCATGAAAGCGAATCGGATACTGATGCTGATTCATCGAATCAACCCCGAATGATTTCAAGCGGGAACTATGCAAATTAAGGTGTGTCATATTGAATAAATTGCAATTACATTGTGATGTAAGCAAACTCAGTTTAGTTGTCTGCCTTATGGCGTTGGTTGGCTGTCAAAGCGTACCAACGCCTGAGCAAAAAACAGAAGTTTCAAACAAAGCACCAATCAATAAACCAATTCAAGCTGCGGATGGTGTGGTCATTCATCCTTATGATGTGCCTGAAATTAAACGTAAGCAGATTATTATTCCTGAGAAAAAAGCACCTAGCCAAAAGTTTGATGATGGTCGAAACCTACCTGCTTTTCAAAAATTGATGCAACAAACGCAAACTGCATACGCAAAAGGCGAACTGAATCAAGCAGAGAGTTTAGCCAATCAAGCACAGCGCTTAGCCCCTCAATCTGCTGAAAGCTTTTTATACTTAGCCCTTATTGCTAACCGTAAAAACCAAGCAGCCAATGCACAAGCTTTGGCACAGCGGGGTTTAAGTTATGCACAAACCGATGCTATGAAAAAACAATTATGGCAAGTGATTCTTAAGTCTGGGCAAAAACAAAACAATACTGCAACGGTAAATAAAGCGTTACACGTGCTCAAAGGACTATAAACTCGCCCTTTGAGCCAGCTTGTTATCTTAGATTATTCACGCTTAAAGCAATCACTTAAACAAAGCGTATTCCAGCAATACCATAAGCATGATGTTGCTTCGCTTCAATCAGATCTGCACTATGCATTCCACCCAATGCAAAGACTGGAATATCCACCTGCTGTGCAATGCTTGCAAAAGCCTGCCACCCAAGTGGCTGAGTTTCGCTGTGTGTCTCAGTATGCTTTACAGGGCTGAGTAATACAGCATCACAACCTATACGGCTAGCATGCAAGACAGAAGCCAAATCATGACAGGCAGCAATATAACGTACGCCTTGCTGTAAATCACCTTTGTTGAGTTGCAGACATTGTTGCTGTTTTAAATGAACCGCCCCCATACTTTGCTGTTGCACGCTATTTAACTTTTTCCAAAGTTCAATATTCACAATCAATCGTGACAAATCTTCCAACTTAATTTCTGATAACTCAATTTGCTGTTGCTGTGTGGCATCCGTGCGCCAATACATCAGCTTTGTGTCATCCACTTCCGCCAATTGACTCAATTGATCTGAAATTTTAATAATCTGTTGCCAATACAAACGCTTTAACATGGCTTTATTGGCTTTGGGAAAGTTTAAATCAAGTAGTTCATCACGGCGATACCATTGCCATGGTTCACGAATCGATTCCAGCATACTGCTCGGAACTACCCCATGAAATATATGCAAATTCACAATTACATCGTCGTATTCATGGCGTATAAAATCAAAATGATGCCATTCACTTAAATTAATTCCAACTTCCTCAAGCACTTCTCGGCTACATGCTTCTACAGGGCTTTCACCCTCTTCCACCTTACCACCTGGAAATTCATTTTTATTGCCCTGATGTTGCTGTGCATCTCTCCAGCCAACCAGCACTTGGTCTTGATGTAATAAAATAGCAATTGCTATGTGCAAATTTGGTTTAGCCATAAAGCAACATCTCAAAATCTGACGAAATATGTTTAAGTGTAAACAGCTTTATAATTTTTTTAAAATATTATCATTTACCGTTGACAGGCCTATTCGATAATGATTATCATTTAATTCATTCACAACCCACCACGGAGCACATAATAATGAACGCACCTTTTAGCTTATTTACTCGTTCTAACGAAACTCATCATGCACTACCAATGCTACATTCTAATAACTTATTTGCATTGGGCCGTGAAATTCGCATTATGCATGCAGGCGAAGAATACCGTTTACGTTTAACACGCAATAACCGTCTTATTTTAACTAAATAATTTTCAGTTTCTAATAATAATAAACGTGGGAACAAGCAGTATGAGTCAGCGCATACTGCTTTTTTACATCCAGATTAAAACAATTTTCCACACGAACGTAATGTATATATTGATCACACCGACAATGAAATTATTTAGTTCCCACAGTCTGCATCACTCTACTCACTCAACCCGCTTTATATAGATAAGAGAACTTTGAGCCCACCCAATTCAGACGCTGAAAAATTTATTTGGCCTTGATGTAATTCAACAATTTTTTTACATATCGAAAGCCCTAAACCACTGCCTTGTACTTGGCTTCCCAATACGCGATAAAAGCGCTCTCCAAAGTGCTGTATCACGGTTTCGTCTAAGCCTTCACCTGAGTTATCAATTTGCCAATAACAGTGATAACCCTGTTGTTGCAAGCGAATCTGTATGGTGCCTTGAACAGGAGTGTAATGCACCGCATTGTCGATTAAGTTACGCAAACATATTTGCAATAACTCTGCGTTCGCTTCAATGGTCACAGGCTCTAACTGACTATGAAGTATCAAATGGTGCTGTTGCAAAGACTCTTGATAGTCATTCAATAACTGCTCTGTGATTGCTTGTACATCAACCTGAGTTTTGGGAAGATCCTCCTCCTTGGACGGATCTAAACGTGCCAATAAGAGTAAATTTTCTAAGACCTGAGTTCCACGGCTGACATCTTGCTGTATGGCCAACATTTCTGTTGCCAATTGTGGATGATCTTGATATTTACGGCGTAGTACTTGCAAACGCATTTGAATGGCAGACAACGGTGAGCGTAACTCATGCGAGGCATCTGCAGTAAAACGATGTTCTGCTTCTAAGGCACGCCCTAATCGTTGCATTAAGGAATTTAATTGCAAGCGTATAGGCTCTAGCTCGATGATTGCAGGCTGACTGGCATCAATCGGACTCAATTCTTTCGGATTTTTTAAGGAGATTTGTTCTGAAAACTGCCGAATAACTGCAAAATCTCGCTTCATCAATACTTTTAACAGCACCCACTGTAGACCCCACAACAAAAGTAAAACCGCGGCATAGCCCAACACGCTTTGTAATAACAATTCAACCCGTTCTTGCATCGGTTGAAGCATGAGTACTTCACGCTGTGATTCTGAGTCTATTCGCTTATAACTACGCCACAGTTGCCTGTCTTGCCAATAAAAGCCGTAATCATCAACTATACGTTCCGATACAAAAGCGCTCACATCATGCTGATCTTCAAGTTTAGATTGTGCCAAGATCCGTTGCTGATGTTGAACCACATAGGAAATATCAAACTCCTTACTGAGTTCACCTATAGTTTGGCTCGACTGTGTGGGTTGCGTCTGAGCGACCAGAAAATCGGCTATTTCATCCATAATGGCGTCTTGCGTATCCATCGTCTGATAGGCCGACAATGCAAATAGCAAACATAGTGCAATTGCACCTGCCAAAATCGAACTCCATAAGGAGGTCTTAATCAGCTTTTGCTGGAGTGAAATCTTAGCTTGGCTCATGATGTAGCCCTATTCATGCGATAACCTAAACCACGGATCGTCTTGATATATTCACTGCCAATTTTTTTTCTTAATTGGTAGATATACACTTCAATTGCATTACTTTCGACTTCATCGCCCCATGCATATAAGGACTCCTCGAGCCTATCTCGGCTCACGGTATGCTCAGGTCGTTGCATCAATTTATATAAAATCTGAAACTCTTTGGCGGTTAAATCTATGCGTTCTGCAGCCCTATATAAAGTTTTCGCCTGCACATCCAACTTTAAGCTGTCAAAGCTGATGATATTGGCTTGAGTCTGTTCGGCTTGTTTTAAACGAAGTTGTGCACGTATGCGTGCAGAAAGTTCATCTAAACTAAATGGCTTAATCAAATAGTCATTTGCACCTAAATCTAATCCAATGACACGGTCTTGTATGCTGTCTTTGGCTGTAATAAAGATGACTGGCGTTTGTGGCTGCGTTTTACGTAATGCCACAATAACGTCATCGCCTGTTGCTTGAGGCAAGCCTCGATCTAACAACACACAATCATATTGATGTTGTTGTAAAGCCAAAATTGCATGATCCCCACGTGCCACCCAATCTAAGCTATAACCATCCATTTCTAACCAAGCTTTAATGCTCTGTGCTTGGGAAGCGTCATCTTCAGCCAGTAATATACGCATGCTGATATTCCTTACATTGGTGGTGGGCAATCAAAATCTATCTGCTTTTTATTCTGTCAGCATAATAAAAAAACCGTATGCACGCATACGGTTTTCTGTTGGGTGATCTACGTGCTCTTAAAATTTGATGTGATCAACATCAATTTCTACGTGTTTGGTCGGTAGTAAATCAACATCCACTTCACCCATAATCACAACCGGTGTTTTGGCAGAAATCGCTTTGCCTTGCCACAACTTATCATCGATATCAACGCTAATGCTGCCAGTGCTGTCACGGAATTGATATTTTTCATCACCTAAGGCTTTCACAACATAGCCTTTTAACTGAACCTCAGTATCATCTTTTAAAGTCAAAGCTTGCTTTACAGTTACCAATGCTGGTGCAGCAATAGCTTGTTGAATGATGGCTGGCGCATTTACCTTGGTTTGTGGTGCTGTTGGGTTTGCAACCGCATACACAGCTACACCTGCAAAAACGGTTGCAACCAATGATTTAGTTAATGTGTTCATGCTCATTTCCTCTGTTTAAATGTTCAATGCTTGATTCGATAACTGCATTTAAACAAAGTAAGATGAGGTGAATCTTAGGATCAAATCATCTTGCGTATGAAACTGGACACACTAAATAAATCACACCCCATTAAAACAAGAAGCATTTTAGACCATCAGACATATATGCAAATGCCTAGTGCTTAGTTTAAAGGCACAACACGTAGCACTTCCTCTAAGGTGGTTACACCAGCCATCACTTTACGTGCACCTGCAATTCTTAACGGTTCAATGCCTTCTTTACGAGCTTGGTAACGAAGTTTAGTTAGATCTGCATTGGCGCCAATCAGTTGCTTGGTTTCCAAACTCAGTGGCATAAACTCATAAATACCTACTCGCCCCTTATAGCCTGTATTGCGACATTCATCACACCCAACAGCCTTACACACAAAATCTGGCATATCAATGTTGTAATCGAATGTGAGATGCTTCCACTCTTGATGATCAATAAAAGTTTCTTGCTTACAATGCGGGCATAGTTTCCGCACTAAGCGCTGTGCCAAAACACCCAATATGGTTGCTGCCGTCAAAAAGGGTTGCACACCTAAATCATGTAAACGGGTTAAACTCGACGGCGCATCATTGGTATGTAGCGTAGACAATACCAAATGACCTGTTAATGCCGCTTGGATGGCCATGTTGGCTGTGTCGTGATCACGAATCTCCCCCACCATAATAATGTCAGGGTCTTGACGCATTAAAGCTCGTACACCATCAGCAAAACCCAAATCAATGCCTGTATTGACCTGCATTTGGTTAAAGCTAGGTTCTAACATTTCAATCGGGTCTTCAATGGTACACACGTTCACTTCATCTGTAGCCAATTGTTTAAGAGATGAATACAGCGTAGTAGTTTTACCCGAACCTGTTGGACCAGTCACCAAGATAATGCCATGACTATGGCTGGTCAGTTCATTCCACGCATTTTGCAAACGCCCTTCAAAACCCAACTGCTGAAAACTTCGTACCAACACTTCAGGGTCAAAAATACGCATCACCAGTTTTTCACCAAATGCCGTTGGCAAGGTTGATAAACGTAATTCCGTTTCTTGGCCTTTTGGTGTGCGGGTTTTTAAACGGCCATCTTGCGGTTTACGCTTTTCAGCCACATTCATTCGACCTAAAATTTTAATACGTGAAATGACTGCGGTCAGTGTATTGGCTGGCATATTATAAATGGTGTGCAATACCCCATCGATACGAAAACGCACCTTACCTGCTTCTTTACGTGGTTCAAGGTGTATATCACTTGCTCCTTGTTCAAAGGCAAATTGCAGTACCCAATCGACTAACTTCACAATGTGCTGATCATTGGCATCTGGGTTTTGCGTATCCCCTAGCTGGAGTAAAGCTTCCACGCCTTTATTATCACGATCATAAGCCGAGGTTTTTTGCGAATTATTCACCGCACGGCTGACCTGATAATATTCGACCAAATAACGCTGTAATTGCTCAGGATTTAACAATACGCGTTGAATTTTACGCGGTAGTACCGTACGTTCTAAATTGGCCATCCACTCCATTTTATACGGTTGATCTGTGGCAATCAGCACCACATCATTTTGTAACTCAACAGCCAAAATACGATTTCGAAATGCAAACTCTTGCGACATCACACTGGTTAATGCTGCTACATCCGCTTTTAATGGATCAATAATATAAAAAGGTAGCTGGCTTTTTTCTGCCAACCACTGACATAAGCGATTCAGCGTTAAAACCGACTGTGGGTGACTTTGATCAGGCAAATTAAAATTTGAAATCCACTGTAATGGATGCCATTTCAGTTGTTCACGTTGACGATGTGTCGTTTGAATTAATAATCGATCGCGCTCGGTAATTCGGCCATCTTTTTCTAATTGCTCTAAACACCAAACCGTGTCAATTTCAAAATTATGTATCATTATTTTCAGTCCCCAAACAGACTTTTACTATAACAAGTTTCACCTTGCTTTTTATATCAATAAACCATCAATTAACACCTAAAAGTATTTAATGGTCCTGCCTTATTAATCTGCCCAAACCAAAACCTTAAAATAAATAAGGATATTTCTTATTTTGAGCAATATAACGCTTGAAAGACATTCAAAACTTCGCCTATATTTCAAGCACATCTAGATAATAACGATAGTATTGGTGACCTTTTGGATTATTCATTTGCCACACAATTTCCAGGCTCATTTGCTACATTGCTTTCTATATTTGCATCTGCACTAGGTTGCGGCTTACTCATTGGTTTAGAACGTGAACGTAGTAAACAACGTGAAAATCAGCACAGCTTTGCAGGACTTCGCTCCTTTGCCATTTGTGCCTTGCTTGGCGCACTCTGTTTTTTATTTGGTCAGCATATTGGATTAATGGGCGCGGCCATTGTGGGTGCAATGGTTGTGTTTTCAATTAAAAACCAAACGGATGACCCAGGCATTACCACAGAACTGGCTTTTATGATGACCTATTTTATTGGGGCACTATGTTTATGGAATATGCCTTTGGCTGCAGGTTTATCTGTGGGGTTAACCATCATTTTAAGAGCCAAACATTCCATGCACAGCTTTGCAGGAAAATGGATTACTGAAGCAGAATTTAGAGATGGTCTGTGTTTATTGGCATTAATCCTAATCGCACTTCCACTTACTCCCAATACCCCACTGTGGGGCGACGTACTTAATCCTTATATTATTTTAAAACTTCTTACACTGATCTTGGTCGTGCAATCCTTAGCACATATTGCAAAACGTTTATTGTCTTCTAAAAATGCCATGATGCTGTCTGCTATTGCATCGGGTTTTGTGTCTAGCACTGCCACGGTTGCAAGCTTAGGCATGGAAGTTCGCGCTGGACGTGCCAATGCAAAACACAATGCTGGTGCTGCACTCATGTCTTGTGTCGCTACACTATTGCAATTACTAATTATTGTGGCTGGTCTGAGTATGCTGTGGCTAAAAAGCATTGTGATTGCTACTCTCATCGCCACAGTCGTTTTGGCAACCTGTGCATGGCTCTTATTAAGAGATGCTCCTCTCATAACGCCAAATCAAGATTTAGACAGCCGTATGTTTAGCTTAAAAGAGGCTGCAATTATCGCCTTAACCTTAACGCTGATTCAAGCAGGTGTTTACGCGCTTAATTTGAGTTTGGGCGATGCAGGTTTAATTCTTGGAACCTTACTAGCATCTTTATTTGAAATTCATGCCGCGATGGCAACTGTTGTAATACAAGGTACGCCCGACAATAGCACCGTATTTTATGCATTTGTTCTTGGGATGATTGCACATGCAATTGCTAAATCCATCAATGCATTTATCACGGGCGGTTATCGCTATTTTGCCTACTTTGCACCAATTCAAATTTTGCATATTGCTGTGCTCATCACGCTCCTGTATTGCCTATAAGGAACAACGCTATTCAATTACTGTATTAAGCTCACAAATATGTACTGCTTCAACGCTTACGGTAAATGCAACATCAACATTAGCAAAGCGCATTTTATAAACACGCTTTGCATCTTCCTGATATGCAGGCCGCGGATCAAGTGCCAATACTTGTTCAAGCTCTTGCAATTTTTGTACATCAATTTTTTGGGTCTGCACTAAGTGAATTTTTTGTTGCTCTGCGACTTGCTGCCATAACACCACTTTACGCCTAGGCTCGTCTTGTGCATAACCACTTTGTGCATCGGCCACAGCATCCGAATACTGTATATAAGGTTTAATATCTACAATGGGCGTGCCGTTGAGTAAATCACTGCCTTGCACATAAACCCGTACAGATTTTCCAACTTTTTCCACCTTCTTCAGCTGTACTACAGATAAACCAATCGGCGCAGGTCGATACATGCTCCGCGTAGCAAAGACACCTATTTTTTGATTGCCTCCTAGGCGTGGTGGACGTACTTGCGGACGGAACTTTTGAGTATCCTGATTTTTATTGTCATGAAACTGCCAAATCAGCCATAAATGACTAAAGGCTTCAATTCCTTCAAATGCCAGCAAGGTATTATATTCACCTGTCATTTCTATATATGACTCAACCTGCACCAAATTCGGCTGACGCGGTATTCCGAACTTTTCTTGGTAAGGAGAACGCATATAACCAATAATTGGCAAATTCAAACCCGACATAATCACTTTTTCTGATAAGCTCAATTAAATATATTCAGTTTATCGAGAATGATTTTAGATTAGAATAGTAAGCTGTTCTAATTTGATAATTTTATTGAGACCTTTAATGGCTGCTTTCAACGTCGAAAAGATTACTCACGTTCACCACTGGAATGACACTTTATTTTCTTTTAAAACGACTCGCGACACTGCACTACGTTTTAAAAACGGTCAATTTGTGATGATCGGCCTTGAAGTAAACGGTAAGCCTTTAATGCGTGCTTATTCTATTGCTAGTGCAAACTATGAAGAAGAACTTGAATTCTTCTCTATTAAAGTGCCAGATGGTCCTTTAACATCTATTTTGCAACAAGTTAAAGTTGGCGACGAAATTTTAGTTTCTAAAAAGCCTACAGGTACTTTAGTACTTGATGACTTAAACCCAGGTAAAAACTTATACCTTCTTTCTTCAGGTACAGGTCTTGCACCATTCCTTTCTGTGATTCGTGACCCTGAAACTTACGAACGTTTTGAAAAAATCATCGTTGTGCATGGTACGCGTTTCATTTCAGAATTGGCTTACCAAGACTTAATTGAAAATGAAATTCCTAATCACGAATTCTTTGGTGAATTAGGCGCGAAAGAAAAATTGGTTTACTACCCAACAGTAACGCGTGAAGAATTCCACACTCAAGGCCGTGTAACAACTGCGATTGAATCTGGTCAGCTATTCGAAAAAATCGGTCTGCCACGTTTCAACCCTGAAACTGACCGTGCAATGCTTTGCGGTTCACCTGCATTCCTAGACGACGTTGCTGCACTTCTTGACCAGCATGGTCTGAAAGAATCTCCAAAAATGGGCGTTCTAGGCGACTACGTAATTGAACGTGCATTCGTAGAAAAATAAGATTTACATCTTATAAAAAACCGAGCTTTTAGCTCGGTTTTTTATTCATTGAAAAAATACTTTTTCTTTTCTGCTGAAAGCTTTATGTAGTCGATACCCAAAGGGGCTAATAACTTTTGATAAACAGATAGTTTTCGTTCATCTATAAACTTCTTAAATGAATCTAAATTTGCTGTAAATTCATAACAAACTATATAACCATTACAAATTTGATCTATTTTTTGACAAGTCTTATAAAAATTTAATCCACTTTTTGTATTCTTCTTATAACCTTGCAAAGCAATCATTTTTTGATTTAAATCATTAAATGCTTTTTGAGGAATAAATAACTTATATTCTTGATCTACTTTTCTTAATTCAAGACCTAAAAACATGAGAGTTTTTGATGCTGAATAAACTTCTGTTTTTCCCATACCAATATCGGGTATAGATAAATGAATTTTTGCTAATTCTGTTCGGACTAAAGCAAAATGCTGAGTAATCGTACTCCTTGAATGTGCAAATATTACTAAATCATCAGCATAACGAATAAATTCAATCCCATGTGTTTGTAAAGTTTTTTCAAAATCCTGTAAATAAAAAGATGCTAAGAGTGATGCTATAGGCATACCTTGGCGAATTCCTCGTCCTCTTTTTTTTCTTATCATTTCTACAAAAATTTGATTTTTCTCTTTTGATGTTTCTTGAAGTAGACTTACATGTGGGTCAGCTTGAATCATTTCTTTAAAAAAAAGCTGTAAATTAGGTAATCCTATTTTTGTCTGAAATAAAGCTAATATGCGATTTCGATCTAATTGGTCAAAAAAAGATTCAATATCTGTTTTCAAGGCATATTTATATTTTTCTCTCAGATTTTTTAATTTATCGTGAGCGGCTTTAACCCCTTTTAAATTTGCATATATCTCACCATAAGCAAAATCACGAGTTTGTAACTCATTTTTTTTGTTCATTGTCTCTAAATAAGAGATAAAAAGTAGCTGAATCAACCGATCTTTAACTGATGGTACACATACCATACGGTAATTATCTTTACCTTTAGGAAGGAAAATTGGAGTGAGTGGATCAAATTTAAACCTGTTTAATTTAATAGAGTTTATTATTTCTACTTTGTATTTTTCTCTTTCTTCAAGGAATTCATCGAGTGTTATATATTTTGAATGATATGTTAAAGCTGACTTTTTTTTACCAAGTTTCGCTTTGAATTCACTTAGCTTGGTATCAAACTCTTGTTGACAATATTGATAAAATTCCATTCCTGTTTCACTATGCTCTTGCAAGGTCATGGTCACATAGCTTCAGAGTTGCAGCATATCGCTTCCTATTCGTCTTACTCAACGATTGTACCTTGTCGGTCGCCATTGCCAAGTACTCAGAACACAATGATGCGTCCTGTGACTCTAGGTGCGATTGGGTGCTCGAGATATCATTCTGATTTGTGTTTCCAGATTTCAAAATCGAGACCATTTTTAGACACATTTCCCTTTTCATTATATCAGAAAATAACTGCCCTTTATGTTGTGTTATTGTGTATAAGCAAGTGAAAAACAACGATATTTGTATCGAAATATTTCCACCATCCCAACCAATAAACACTGTCATCCCCAAATAAACTGACAAACAGATATCAGCTAAATAGATTTTGACTTTATCGATCATATTTATGCTCCAAATTTTCAAACAACCTACATGCTTCCAAGTTTTCGCCATGACAGAAGCAGCATATCGCTTCCTATTCGTCTTACTCAACGATGAAACCTTGTCGGTCGCCATTGCCAAGTACTCAGAACACAATGATGCGTCCTGTGACTTTAGGTGCGATTGGGTGCTCGAGAGAGCATAATCGATTCTTAAATTATTGGGATTATTATAAAAAATTCAAGTTTTTCAAAAAAATTTATAAAAAACCGAGCTAATTAACTCGGTTTTTTCATATTTAGATTAAGCTGAACAACTGGTTTCCATTTTACTATACTTACGCTCTTTCAACGCCTGTTTAATCACAGCATAACCACCCGTTAAACCCAGTACCGCCATAATCCCTGCCAAGCCTAGGGTTAAAGACACAGGCAATACTATCAATTTTGTTAATTTCTTCATTTTTATCTATTCATATTTTAAATACTATTGTGCTCATCTTATCCATTTCTTTGTTGAAATATATTTAAAAAATACAGCACTTTAAATTTCGTTTATTTGCTCTTAGATTGCTTTCTCAATTTATCCCGCCAATCTAAACCCTTCTGTGTCGGGTCAGGCAGATCATTCGACGTGGTAATTTCTACACTGTCATCTGGGTATAAATGTACCGCTAAATATCGTTTATTTTTTAAGTCTTCTTTAGTTAAATTCACAGCATTAATGGCTTGATGTTTACGCTTACTGTTATCTTCCCCCCAAGCAATATTTTGTGGACCGAGTATTACTGCAGAGCCCTTTGTTGCTCCGCCAAAGCCTCCGCCCATTTCCTCTCCATTCATCTTAACCATATAAGTCCTATAACTCGGATCGTAGTTAAATGATGTTGTTGTCAACACATAAGTTTTATTCGGACCTATACCCATACACCCAGCTAAACCTAAGGTTAAAGACACAGGCAATAACATCATTTTTGTTAATTTACTCATTTTCTATACTCTTTGTTGAATTCCTGTTTATTCTTTTTCTTAATTGATCCCGTCAGTCTAATTATTTTTTTCTTGAGTCAAATAGCATTTTTTTTAGCCAAACGGCTTTCTAATATTAAGGCTTCTAGTTTGCTATTTGGAAAATTTCATGGCCATTAATCCATCAATTCCTTACTTAACATCTCATTTCTTCAACTTACGGAACGTTCGCCTTGAAATGTATCATCTTGGATAAACCAAGCTAGTATCCTTCATTTCAAAAATAATTTAACTCATATAATTCATTAGTAAATTTCTGTATTCATAGACAAATTAAATTGAAAGAATATATACAAATCACATATCAAGAAAAAATATATTTGTCCGCCTTATAGAAAATTATTGGGAAATCAAAACCACTTTCTCTTATAACGCTATCTTCAACATCTTTTATAGTTTTCAGTTTTGCTTTAGCTTCACCAAAAGAATTCGTCGTACATTCTTTTTGAAATAAATTTTTCCTATTAACCGTAAATACCCCTAAAAATACTTTTGACCCGTAAGATTCATGAGAAACACCTAAACTATAATATGATATACCATTTTTAAAAACAAAATATACAGTATCTGTTGCAATATCCATCCATCTCAAAAATTTTTTTTATAGGAGTAAATTTTGGTTTAATTCAATTTTATTTTTTCCAAACCTATATTCCGTTAAATTTTTTATTTTGTCATGGAAAATTAAAACAGCTCTTTTTTAGGTTCATTAACTTAACATGATGCTAAATCTATTTCATTAACAGCACATAATAAAACCTTATTAAATGACTTAGCAATTTTATAATCTGATAAAAAATGAAAAAATACAAAGTAAAATTTTTTATACTCATTTAAATATTCCTTATGCTTCTAGATATGCTGCTTTTCTTTCATGTAGACCTTTATCACTACCATTTACTACTTTGGTAATTTTTTTGACATCTGAGTAGCCTTGTCTTTTATCTACCATATAAACTTTATATTTTAACCAAAACCATAATGCACTATAGATTGCATAAAGTATTTTATTTGCTTCTTCTAAATTAATGTTCTTACAAAAATCAAAAAATGATCATTAATCGGTACTTAAAATATCAATAAAAGTCCCTTCTCCCTTTGGGATGAGGAGCAAGAGGATGAGGGACTTTAAGCATAAAATAACCTTTCGTTTACGAATCAGTGCTTCCCATCTCCTGTAAGGAAATGGGAATTTACATCATGAATTTTAAAAGTTCAAAAAATGATTTATGCAAGAGGTGTCTATTATAGAAAAAAATTAGGTAGAGAATCAGACCAATAATTACCTAATTCACGTTTAGAATAAGCTTTCCATGTTTTTAAATATATAGACAATATTTATTTTTTAAAATTACTTAATATACTTGTTAATTAATTTATTCAAATCTTTTGACTCATTAAAAAAATAGCATTGATAAAATATATTATTTCCTTTTTTTGGTAAAACATCATTTTTCAAAAAAACTTTATTTTCAGAATACCCCTTCACTTTTTCATACACATATTGATCAATTAACTGAATCTCATCAAAACCCAATCTTTCATTCCCAACAAACTCGAAGCTAAAATATGAAAAATCCTGTTCTGAAATTAAATTTGAATGATTATATTGCAAACATTTCATTAAAGTGTATGCTTTTAATGACTCAGCATCCGACATTGGTTTAGCCTGAACATTAAATGAATTTAAAAATATAAATAATATAATATATCTCACTTCAACTCCCAAAAATCTACTTTTTGCGTTATACCATTATTATTTCCAGTAGCAACCATCCAAAAGTAATATGTGGCTGAGTCTGGATTATTTTGATCATCTGAGGAGTATAGTAGCCCTTTACCATTTTCACCTCCTTCCCATAGCGTAAAATGACCAGTTGAATCGCCCCATCCAGTTACTTCAAAAACAATAATTCCTTTTTTATTTTTAATTTTTTCAATTATATTATTTTTAACATAATCTAAGCGATGATCAAGTTCTTCTGGTACATATGGGTTAATAGAGGAAAGTTTTGGTAAATCTACTGATAAATCTGGTTTTTTAAACAGCGTATATAAATAAGCTTTTAAATCTTTAACGCGTATCCAATAATTCTTTCCATCATCACCAACAATTGTACCACCTTTTGATGGTGCTTTCGGTAGTTGTACACCTGACCGGATTAAGCCCGCACTCATTCTTAAAGCACAAGTATTTGCATATGCATCATTATTTATTTCTCTCCCTAATGCCCTAGAGATTTGTGGATACAAGGTTTCTTTATGAATTGTATTATTAGGATAATTAATAGCCATATCTGTCCATCTTGGCCGATTAACTTTCAAAGGTTCCGATATAACACCATCTACTTCTGCTTCGATAACCATTTAAAGTAACTCTTCATTCAAAATTAATGATTTTTCATTTTTTAAAATATTCTTAATTTTCGCAGTACCACTTTTTATAATTGCCTGAAATTGTAAAAATTCTTGTTGATTACTGACTCTTTCAAACTTTGGATTTTTAACTTTAATAACAACAGTTTCACCATCAGCATAATTTTCGGTCTCTATATGTAAATTAACATCAGTATAAAATCTTGAAGAATTTCCAATACGGTTTTCGTTTTCGCCATAACTCCAGTAAATTTTTTTAACTTTTTTCTTTAAAGAAAAATTTGTTAAATTCGGCAAAGTGAGTAAGTTATTCTGTGAGCTTTGCCCTCCCACAAACGTATGCTGCCCCGCCTTCACCTCAAACTTTCCAGCAGTCGTTGGCAGCACCCCTGCACTACTAATCTCAATTTGACTGCCACCTGCAGTCAGTACTATTTTCTTACTGGCTTTAATTTCCACGCTATCTTCAGTCGAAATAATTTGAATACCTTTACGGGCAATCAAGTCAGCCCCATCTCCTTGGGCTTGGATTTCAACTTTGCCTTTGCCTGCATACGCACGTAATCCTTCTTGTGCCGCAAATAGACTGATCTTGCTTTGTGCATGGGCAATTAAGGATTTTTGACTGCTGATATTAATACTATCCCCAGCACTTTGGCTGATCTGCCTATCTGCTGAAACATGTATATCTTCATTGCTCGTCATCGCAATTGAGTTGGACGCAGATAAAATCATTAAGGCTTGTTTAAAAGCATCGGCTTTTTCTTGACTGCCCTTTTCGATTTGTCCAAGGAAGTTTTTCAGATTATCCAAGACTTCAAGTGGGTCTGTTTGCTGATTCTTTGCAACTTCACTTAAGGCTTTTGAATTATTGAGGGATCCTTCAAGTTGTTGTTTCGCCTCTTTGGCATCTAAGTGTGTGCCTGTTGCTTGGTCTTGTTTATAGGTACTGAGGAGTAAACCTTCCCCTGCTCTCACTGCGCCCCATTGGTCTGTTCTTAGTTCAAAACCTTCGCCTCGACCTTCACTTTCTGCAGTTTCTTTGGGATGACTGAGGTTTCCTAAGTTGAGCTGAGTGGCGCCATGGGTACTTTGTAATTGTGTAGATATCTGTCCAGTCGTATCATCAAAGCGCAGTTGTCCAAAGCCTTCACCTTGTACTTCCTTGCTTTTTATTCCAGCCAGCTTTTTGGTCTCGGGTAATTGACCTTTATTGTCAAACTTGGTTGGACTGCGCTGTGCTTCATGTATGCGCCCCACCACAAATGGTCGGTCGATATTGCCGTCAAAGAAGTCGATGACCACAATTTCATTAATACGTGGCAAGAATCTTGCGCCATAGCCTTCACCTGCCCACGGTGTGAGTACATCTACCCATGCAGAGTCCGTGTCATTGTCATTACTGCCTGCACCGCCGTCATGGCTGTGGTCATCACTTCGGGTAAATAGGAAACGGACTTTGATTCGCCCCCATTCATCGACATGTATTTCTTCACCACTTGGCCCCACGACTTTAGCACGTTGCGGATGGGTGCTTGGACGGTGTTCGAGTGGATTATATGCAGGAACGGTCGCAATATTACGCCGTTGTAATGTGAGCTGATTGGCCTGACGCTCAGCCTGTTCATGGATGGGTTTAATGTTCCACTGGCTTTGTTCAATCAGTTGATTGACTTGTTCAGTGAGGTCTTTGGGTAAGTTATTTTGGTTATAAAATTTCTTTTCTGTAATTAAAAATTCT
>NZ_SGSS01000024.1:0-56240 GCF_004209135.1 Acinetobacter sp. WCHAc060006
TGTCAGAATTATCTATAAAAATTGGGAAATTAATCCGTAATAAAAGAATAGAGTTAAACATGACTCAAGAGTTCTTGGCCCTACAGTGCTCTATAGATAGGAGCTACATGGGAAGAATTGAGCGTGGGGAAGTAAATCTAACTGTCGAAAAACTATATGAGATTGCAAAAATATTGAAGATTCATCCTCAACACTTATTACCGAACTTTTAGAAAATTAATTATTTAACAAAAGGTTATAAATTAAATAAAAAACGTAGATAATCTACTGTAATTTTAATTGACATAGTACTATCAGCAACATAATATGCTATTTAGCTGGTTTGAATAGATGTTCTACTGCAAAAAATAAGGATGACAGGTGGCCGCCTGTCATCGAGTTCAAAACCATTAACACGACTAAATATTAGGAGTTCAGAACAAATGAAAGTATATCAGATCAATTATGACCTGCGTAAACAACGTAACTATGATGAGCTTTATGAAAAAATTAGGTCTCTAGGCAATTGGTGTCATCCACTGGAGTCATGTTGGTTAATTGTCTCTGAAAAAACACCATCACAAATTGCAGAGGAATTATTCAAAGTCATGGATGGTAATGATGGCTTATTAGTGACTCGCTTACAAAATGAGGCAGCTTGGTACAACCTTGATTCAAAGGGAATGAAAGATGTTACTACTTGGCTTAAAGAAAACTTAGGCAAAGCTTCTTAAATATGTGAGCCAAGGATGGCTCAATCCCTTTCTGAGTAAATATTTATGGCAAAGTTAAAGAGATTCTTAAAACTGAGCGACCTTACAGAGATTCGTACAGGCTTTACATTTCGAGAAAAGATCGAGGAAGTTGAGTCTGGCAATGCCCACGTATTGCAGATCAAAGACATTCGTAACATAGCAACGGATACATGTAGTTATACGCTTTTTGCAGATGCTTTACCGCAAATTGATTGGCAAGGTAAAGATAACGCAATCGTGTCGCCTGAGTCTGTGTTGCTGCCCTGTCGTGGAGAGTATCTCAAGGCACATTATTTTGTAGGCAATCAAGATCAATCAAAAGCATTACCCTTAATTGTGAGTAGCCAGTTTTTGATAATAATGCCAAATCAAAATGTAGTGCCTGAATACTTATGCTGGTACTTAAACCAACCTCATGTGCAATACGAGTTACGGAAAGAAAGTCAGGGCTCTAAGATGCCAATGCTTAGCGTATCTACAGTCAACCAGTTTGAAGTTGAAATCCCTAGCTTGGATATTCAGCAACGCATAATCGAATTAAACCGTATTTGGGAGCAAGAGCAGATCTTGACCCAACAATTACTTAAAAATCGTGAACAAATGATGATGGGCATGTTTAAACAACTGCTCCAAGGAAACAAATAATGGTTACTCAAATCAACCAAGATACCGTCAATAAAGCCCTTTGGTCGGCATGTGATGTATTCCGTGGCACGGTGAGTGCAGATACCTATAAAGACTATATTTTGACAATGCTGTTCTTAAAGTACATCTCTGATGTATGGCAAGACCACTACGACAATTATAAAAACGAATATGGTGATGAACCTGAACTGATTGAAGAAATGATGAAAAATGAGCGTTTTGTACTGCCTCGTGAATCTAATTTCTATACCTTGCTTGAGCATCGTTTTGAGCCCGGCAATGGTGAACGTATTGATATGGCTTTACATGCACTTGAAGAAGCCAATGGTACAAAGCTGAAAGATGTAGGCAAAAGTGTTTTCCAAGATATCTCGTTTAATACCGATAAATTGGGTGAAGAAAAGCAAAAAAATACGATTCTAAAAGATCTTTTAGAAGTATTTGCTGTGCCTGATTTAGATTTAAAACCAAGCCGTGTGGGTTCACTTGATGTGATTGGTAACGGTTATGAGTTTTTGATTAAAAACTTTGCTGCGAGTGGTGGTCAAAAGGCAGGTGAATTCTATACGCCACCTGAAGTATCGGACTTAATTGCGGAGTTACTTGATCCACAAAAAGGCGACAGCATTTGTGACCCTGCCTGTGGTTCTGGTTCACTGTTGATGAAGTGTGGTCGTAAAGTTGTAGCGAATCACGATAGCAAAGAATATGCACTTTATGGGCAAGAAGCGATTGGTTCAACTTGGTCATTAGCCAAGATGAACATGTTCTTGCATGGTGAAGATAACCACAAAATTGAGTGGGGAGATACCATTCGTAATCCAAAGTTATTGGATAAAAATGGCGACTTGATGTTATTTGATATTGTGACTGCAAACCCGCCATTCTCATTAGATAAATGGGGTTATGAGCAAGCTGAAAATGATAAGTTTGATCGTTTCCGTCGTGGTTTGCCGCCAAAGACCAAAGGTGATTATGCCTTTATCTCTCACATGATTGAGACGCTAAAACCTGTTACGGGTCGTATGGGCGTTGTGGTTCCACATGGCGTGTTATTCCGTGGCTCATCTGAAGGTAAGATTCGTGAGAAGTTGATTAACGAGAACTTATTAGATGCGGTGATTGGTTTACCTGAAAAGCTGTTCTACGGTACGGGTATTCCTGCTGCGATTTTAATTTTCAAAAAGCAAAAGTCTGATGATTCTGTTTTGTTTATTGATGCAAGCCGTGAGTTTAAGTCAGGTAAAAATCAAAACAATTTAACTGAAGAGAATATTGCCAAGATTATTGCAACCTATCGTGCTCGTGAAAGTATTGATAAGTATGCGTATTTAGCGACTTTGCAGGAAGTGAAAGACAACGATTACAACCTGAATATTCCTCGTTATGTGGATACTTTTGAAGAGGAAGAAGAGATTGATTTGGTTGCTGTACGTGCTGAGCGTGAGCAATTAAAGACTCAACTTGCTGAGCTTGAAGTTCAAATAGCAAAGTATTTAGAGGAGTTGGGTTATGGTGCCTAAAGAATGGAAAATTAAGACTATAGGTGATATTGCAACAGTATCCTCTGGAGGAACTCCAAGCAGAAAAGAACAAGCATATTGGAATGGTGATATTCCATGGGTAACAACGGCTGAAGTTCAGTTTAAAACTATTTTAGATAGTGCTGAAAAAATTACTAAAGAAGGTTTAACAAATTCTTCTGCCAAGCTATTTCCAATAAATACCATTTTAATGGCAATGTATGGGCAAGGTAAGACTAGAGGGCAAGTTGCAAAGTTAGGGATTGAAGCTTCTACGAATCAGGCTTGTGCTGCAATTATTCTATCTTCTGATTATTGCGTAGATTACTACTATCAATTTTTGATCTACCAATATGAAAACATTCGAGATATGTCGAATAGTGGTAGTCAGGAAAATTTGAGTGGATCAATTGTCAAATCAATTCCTGTACTTGTACCTCCTTATTTTGAGCAGGAAAAAATCGCCCAAATCCTTTCAACTTGGGATCAAGCAATTTCGGCTACTGAAAAACTGATTGAAAATAGCCAACAGCAGAAAAAAGCGTTAATGCAACAGTTGTTGACGGGTAAGAAGCGTTTGTTAGATGAAAATGGGGTTAATTTTAGCGAAGGGTGGAATGAGTATTCACTTGGAAATCTAGGAAATACTTTTACAGGGCTGACGGGTAAAACTAAAGATGATTTTGGAAGTGGTGTTCCATACATCACTTACATGAATATCTTCAAAAATAGTCGAATTGATATTAATCAAGTCGATTACGTGGTTGTTAAAGAAGATGAAAATCAGAACTCTGTAAGGTATGGAGATATATTTTTTACAACATCTTCCGAAACTGCTGAAGAAGTTGGTATGTCATCAGTTTTATTGGAAGAAGTAGAAAGACTATATCTTAACTCCTTTTGTTTTGGTTTTAGATTGAATAATTTTAAAGTTTTACTTCCTCAGTTTGCAGCTTATATTCTGCGCAGCAGTAATATTAGAAAGCAAATATCGATTCTTGGGCAAGGTGCAACACGTTACAACTTGTCTAAAAATCAATTAATGAAGTTAATATTAAAATTGCCAACGATTGCAGAGCAAAAAAAGATTGCCGAAATTCTAACGCTTTCAGATCAAGAAATTAAAACCTTGCAGAAAAAACTTGATTACTTAAAGCAAGAGAAAAAAGCACTCATGCAACAACTTTTGACAGGTAAAAAACGTGTCAAGGTGGCTGCCTAATGCTGCAAATCAATCCTAGCTACTACCGCATTATGGCGGGTGCAAAGTCTGTATTTGCTCAAGAGTTTCTAGAAGGCGGCTTTATTGCCGCCAACTGGAACATTGACCAAGACTTAACACATGACTTACCTGATGATTGGCGTGAGTTTAATCACCGTTTTATTCCTGTCTATCTTGAAGCCTTACCTGATAAAACCAAAATTTCAGCAGGCTTAGCCTGTGGCATGTTACACACCATCTGCAAAGGCATTAAACAGGGTGACATTATCCTTACACCTCGTGGGGATGGTCATTACTTAGTTGGTAAAGTCATTTCAGACTATTACTACGTGCCTTCTGGTGAACTAAGCCATCGTAGAAAAGTCGAATGGTTTGAACAAACTTTACCTAGAGAACTGATGTCTCAAGAGCTAAAGAACTCATCGGGATCAGTCGGTACAGTTTGTAATCTAACCAAGTATGCAGAAGAGCTTAAATCGCTCATTAATGGCAAAGAAACGGTTGAGCATCTCGAACCTGATGAAGTGGTCGAAGACCCCGCCGCTTTTGCTTTAGAAAAGCATTTAGAACATTTCTTGGTAGAGAATTGGTCTAAAACTGAGTTGGGTGCAACATACAACATCTATACCGAAGATGGTCAATTGGTTGGTCAGCAGTATCCATCGGATACTGGTCCTATCGACATTTTGGCAATCAGTAAGGATAAAAAGACCTTGCTTGTTGTGGAGCTAAAGCGTGGTCGAGCAAGTGATCGTGTTGTAGGGCAAATTCAACGCTATATGGGCTATGTCAAAGATGAGTTGGCTGAGGCGGATCAGCAAGTTAAGGGTGTCATCATCGCACTAGAAGATGACTTAAAAATTCGTCGTGCTTTGAGTGTGGCTCAGAATATTGAGTTTTATCGTTATCAGTTGAGTTTTAAGCTGCTTAAGCACTAGATTTGCTTAAAATTAAAGGGGGGGTTTTTGAAAAAGTATTTGAAATTTAATATGTTGGTGCTATTTTTTGATTTTCTTTATAAAGAAAATGTAACACCACAAATACGTATATTCTTATTGAATTTACAAAAGCATCTTGCAATTTCGGCTATGGGTAAGCATAATATGTTTAACAACACCCACAGCGCCTCTGATTTAAGCGTACCAGTGTGGGTTTTTTTATGACTAAAACTTTTTCAAAAGACCCAAAAACATACCCAGAATTATTACAAAAGTTAGAATCTGATGGTCTAAAGATTACAGATCAGACAGCTGCACTACGCCACCTTAAACAGATCAGCTATTACCGATTAAAAGGCTATGGACTGGCTTTTCGACAATATGATGAAACTGGCAAAAGGTTAAGTACATATCAGCCTAATGTTGAGTTAGTTACTTTAATTCATATGAGTATGATTGATGCTGAATTACGTAGTCTGATTTTAGCGGCAATAGACCGTATTGAAGTCGAAGTAAGAAATGTTATTAATCATGAATTATCGATTAAGTATAATAGCTCTCATTGGTTCTTAGATGAAAATTTGTTCCAAAGCTCTGATCAATTTAAACATCAAGATTTTTTGGGCAAGATTAAGCAATTTACTGCTAAAAAAGCAGATGCTGGTAGTGAAAAAGAAAAGCTCAGAGAAACTTTCATACATCATTATTATCAGGCTTATGACACACCAGAATACCCGCCATGTTGGATGATTGCTGAGGTTTTACCTTTAGGCTCATGGTCTAAGTTATATGAGCATTTGGTGCAGAGTAAAGATCGTAAACAGGTTTCAAAACAGTTTGACTTGTCACCAGAGTTATTGGAGTCATGGTTACATGCGCTGACCTACTTACGCAATGTCTGTGCGCATCAAGGGCGTTTATTTAACAGAACATTTGCCTTTCCGCCTAAACAGGGTAAAAAAGCTCCTCTAAAGACCCAGCATCAACTCTATAATTATATCTGTATTTTATTCCTGTTCTTAAAGGAGTTTAATCATGAATATGATTGGTTAGAGCGCATTGAAGCAGTATTAAAGAAATGTCCAAATGAATTATTGAAATTTTATGGTTTTGATGAAAATTGGTTAGAGAAAGATGAAGACTATTGGATGAACTAAACCAAAATTTAGGAATCTCATAAAGTTATTTAAACAAAGTACAAGATAAAGTCATTTTAGGGTGAATGCGTGAATATTTATAATCCAAGGTTTCAAGAAGAATATAGTGGAAAGATTCCTGCTCTAACCTTGTTGACTAACTTAGGATGGTCATTCTTATCCCCATCACAGGCACTCGCTGCTCGTGATGGTAAACAAGACCAAGTGGTATTACGCCAAATTTTACGTAAAGAGCTCTCTAAACGTACTTTTCCATTTGCGGGTCAAGAATATCCACTTTCAGCAAAGTCGGTAGACAACTTAATTGCTGAAATCTGTAGCCCAGCTTTGAATGAGGGGCTACTGACCGCTAACGAAAAAATGTATAACCATTTGTTCTACGGTATTCCAGTAACTGAATTTGTAAATGGAAAAAAAGTTAGCCCAACGATTCCATTGATTGATTGGCATAACATCCATAATAATGACTTTTCATATACAGAAGAATTTGCTGTAACACGTTCAGGTGGAGTAGATACACGTAGACCCGATATCATTTGCTTTGTAAATGGTATTCCTTTAGTTGTGATTGAAGCAAAACGCCCTGACAGTCAGGCAAAGAAAGGTCCAACAATTAATGAAGGTATTTCTCAGACACTTCGTAATCAGCGACCTGATGAAATTCCACATCTGTTTGCATATAGCCAACTGATACTCTCTATAAATGGGCATGAAGGTCGTTACGGCACATGTAATACCCCTGCAAAATTTTGGGCTGCATGGCGAGAAGAAGATATTTCTGATGCAGAAATGTATGCGCTTAAAAATAAGAAATTAAGTGCTTCTCAAAAACAGAGCCTATTTTCTTATCGTCCAGTTGATGACTTAAATTGGTATGAAAACCTAATTGCAGGTGGAGACTTAGCTGTTACAGGTCAAGATCAACTGCTGATTAGTCTATTAAAGCCTGAACGCCTACTTGAAATGGTTCGCCTATATACGCTTTTCGATAAGAAAGCAGGAAAAATTGTTGCTCGTTATCAGCAAATCTTTGGTATCAAACGACTTATTGAGCGTATTAGTACGAAGAACAGCAAAGGTGGTCGTGAAGGTGGTGTGATTTGGCATACAACAGGCTCAGGTAAATCTTTTACTATGGTCTTTCTCAGTAAAGCCATGATCTTACATGAAACTTTAAAAAAATGCCGTATTTTGGTTGTCACTGACCGTGTCGATTTAGAAGATCAACTGAGTAAAACCTTTGTATCAGGTGGTGAACTGGCAGGAAAAAAAGACAAGCAAAATGCCATGGCGACTTCAGGCAAACGCTTGGCTGAACAAATTGGTAAGGGTACAGAACGAATCATGTTCTCTTTGATTCAGAAGTTTAATTCTGCAACCAAGCTTCCTGAATGTGTTAACACAAGTTCAGACTTCATTGTCCTGATTGATGAAGGGCATCGAAGCCAAGGTGGTGAAAACCATGTACGTATGAAACTCGCACTGCCAAATGCGGCATTCGTGGCATTTACAGGTACACCATTGCTTAAAGATGAAAAGACCGTTAACAAGTTTGGACCTATTGTTCATGCTTATACAATGCAAAGAGCCGTAGAAGATAAAACCGTAACGCCTTTGCTATATGAAGAGCGCATTCCTGATTTAGATGTAAATGAACGTGCTATTGATACATGGTTTGAGCGCATTACAGAAGGTTTAAATGATCAGCAAAAATCAGATTTAAAACGTAAATTTGCGAGAAAAGGTCAGCTTTATACTGCTGATGACCGTATTCGCCTGATTGCGTTAGATATTGCTAATCACTTTGTGAAAAATATTGATGATGGTTTAAAAGGACAGCTTGCTTGTGACAGTAAGGCTTCAGCGATTAAGTATAAAAAGTACTTGGATGAAGCAGGCTTGTTTGAGTCTGCTGTGGTGATGAGCCCACCTGATAGTCGTGAAGGGAATACTGATGTTGATGAATCCACTACCCCTGAAGTTACGCAGTGGTGGAAAGAGAATGTCGGCACTCAGGATGAGCAAGCCTATACCAAACAAGTAATTGAGCGTTTTGAAAAAGATGATTCTCTCAAATTGCTGATTGTGGTGGATAAGCTCTTAACAGGTTTTGATGAACCTAAAAATGCTGTTCTTTATATTGATAAAAATTTAAAACAGCACAATCTGATTCAAGCAATTGCGCGTGTAAACCGACTTCATCCGATGAAAAAGTTTGGTTTATTGATTGACTATCGAGGTATTTTAAAAGAATTGGATGCCACAATTCTTGATTACCAAGATCTCGCTGCTCGTACCCAAGGTGGCTATGATATTAATGATCTTACAGGCTTGTATACGCAAATGAGCTCTGAATACAAACGTTTACCTCGTTTGTATAAAGCGCTATGGGCAATTTTTGCTGATGTCAAAAATAAAAATGATCCAGAGCAGTTGCGCCAAGTTTTAGTCCCACGCATTGAAGAGCGTGAGGGTGAGTTGGTTGATATTCACTTGAAAGTACGTGATGATTTTTATGAAGCACTTACAGAATTTGCTAGTTGTTTAAAAGTTGCATTGCAGTCAGCAACCTTCTTTGAAGATAAAAGCTTTTCTGATGCAGATCGTCAGCACTACAAAGAAACAGTCAAACTATTTACAAGCTTGCGTCAGATTGTGAAACGAGATGCTGGAGAGACTATTGACTATGATCAGTATGCTGAGCAAGTCAAAAAACTTCTTGATAAGCATGTTGTGGGTATTGAGGTAAAAGACCCTGATGGAGTCTATGAAGTCGGCAAGATGGGCAAAATGGCGCAACCCGAAGATTGGAGTGAAGAGAAAACACGTAATGAAACGGATATCATCAAAACTCGTGTAACGAAGATGATTGAACAGCAATTGCGTGATGATCCTTATGCTCAGGAGGCTTTCTCTAAACTGTTACGTCAAGTCATTGAAGAAGCAGAGAAAGAATTTGATCATCCATTGAAGCAACACATGCTGTTTAAAGAGTTTGAAGAGCAAGTTGAGGCTCGTCGTTTAGATGAAATTCCTGATGTGTTCAGTGGTAATAAGCATGCTCAAGCTTATTATGGTGTATTCAAGAAACTATTACCTGAAGCATTCTCGATAACAGATCAACAGAATCAAGATAAGTGGATTGAACTCGCTTTCGAGGTTGATCGTTCTGTCATGAGCTCTGTGGCTGAAAACTCCATCAATCCACAAAATATTGAAGCGGATATCCGTAAAAAACTATTACCTCAGATGTTCCGTGAATGTAAATCCATTGGGAGTGGTATGGATCAAGCCAAAAAAATTGTGGAAATGATCGTACAAATTACGCGGGTCGGTTTGAATGGGCTCTAGGATGAATACGCTGCCAGAGAGAAAGTTAAGCATTGCTTATGGTGATGAAGTTATTGATTTTGAAGTGCTTGAAAGTCCTAGTCGTACTCAAAAGATAGTGATTAAAGTCTATGCTGATTGTCGGGTTGTTGTATCAATACCCTTAAATACAGATGAGAAAATAATCATTGAAGCGGTAAAGCAGCGTAGTCGTTGGATCTATAAACAATTACGAGGGTTCCGTGAACAAAGCAGATTTATCACGCCTCGCCAATATAAAAGTGGTGAAAGCCACTTTTATTTGGGTAAACAGTATCAATTGAAAGTGATTCATGATGATACCAAGCCAAGAGGTGTAAAACTTCTGAGGGGAAGATTGGAGGTAAATACCTTAGATGTGGACATCGAAAGTATTAAATCTCACTTAAATGAATGGTATAGGTCCCGAGCAAAAGTCATATTCGAAGCACGTTTGCAACATATTCTAGAACAAGCTTTATGGGTTGAAAATTACCCTGATATTCGTTTGATGACCATGCGAACACAGTGGGGAAACTGCTCCCCATCAGGTTTACTTACGCTCAATCCTCATCTAGTTAAAGCGCCTACAATCTGCATTGATTATGTGATTCTGCATGAACTTTGTCATTTGGTTGAACATAATCATAGTGAGCGTTTCTACCAACTATTGAATCAAGTTATGCCTGATTGGGAGGTAGTGAAAGAGAGATTAGATAACATGGCTGTGAAGTTTTTTGATATTTTATAACAAGTTTGTTTCAGCGGTGGAAATTCGGTAAGGGGGAACTCTTCCATATAATTTATAAACTGATTAAGGTATGTGGCATAAGTGAGCTTAAATTTAAAATATTGTAATTACAAAACAGCAACTTATACATAAAATATCAATGAATGGCTTTTCAGGAAGTTTGTGCAATGTAAGCCTATCGTAAGCTATAAAAAGGGAAATTTAATATCTCCCTTATAGATTACAAATATGAAAGCTGTATTTGAGATGCAAAAAAAAGCTTTTGCTCTAATTCCTCATTCCACAGTCCTTCATCTTCCATACCTTGTTTTATATTTTTGAATATATCATCAGATAAGGTAACAGTAGATGATATAGCTGAATATTGAGCTTGAGGTAAGCATTCATTCAATAAACCTTTCATAGTATTGATCAGTTTATTTCGCCAAATAGTTGTTCGTTTTGATTTATATTGCTCAAATTGATCTTCGGCAACGGAAAGAAGTTCTTGTATTTTTTCACCAATATCAAAACGAACTTGTACCCACGAATTTCACTTGCTAATGGTGAATTTTTTACAAACTCATACAGGGCGTGTTATGTAATTATTTGAAGTTAATTGCTAGTCATGGTTTATTGCCGGCATATATAATGAAATATTAATTAATTGCTTATGTTATCGTAGGGTTGGGTTGATATGCCTATTTTATGAGCGAATTAAAAGAAGGACGGCAATGATCGATGAAGACTATTTCAAATACAGAGAAGCCAATTTATTAGCTCAATGGGATAAAAAACTTGCCACGGTACTAAAAATTCAAGAACTTGAGGCAGAACTCAAAGAATTTAGCTATATCCAAACATGTCGCAAAGATAAAAATACAGCAAGCTATGCACGTTTAGAACGTAGTATAGAAGGGTTTAGAAACCGCATAGCCCGCTTAAAAAAACAACTTTATACGACCTAATCATCATTTTTAACAAAGCAGTGTTAGTACACTAAAATGATTGAATAGCTTAGGTCAATCACTGAACTTTAGTCAGATGTTTAGATGTTCTCACCTCGAATCACTTGCTAGTATCTCGAGAGAAAATTCTATTTGTATTTATTACTGTTTTTAGAAAACTATCAGTGTAAATTTACGGTCAAAATAGCCATAGATCTTTTATTAATTTAACGTAATATTCTGTTTATGTAATTTTAATATTTATATTTATTTATAAAACAATAAATTATTTAATTTTTATTAAATATAGGTATATATATCCATACAATACTGAGAACGATGGATTCAAATATAACGACACATTTACACATTCTTCTTGGTTATTATTTATTAAAAATCGCTTGGAAGTCGTAAAGGATTTGCTCAAAGAAGATGGCCTGGTTTTCATTCAATGTGATGACAATGAACAAGCATATCTAAAAGTTTTAGCAGATGAAGTCTTTGGTCGTGAAAACTACTTAAACCAAGTTTCAGTAAAAATGAAACAAACGTCTGGTGCTTCTGGTGGTGGCGAAGACAAGCGCCTGAAGAAAAATATCGAATATATTTTGATTTACACCAAAAATATGAATAGTGAGAATGGTTTTAAAAAGTTCAACGATTTCTATGACGAAGTAGAATTGTTTGAATATCTAGAAACCATGAAGCAGCTTAAAAAGAGCTGGAAGTATACGCGTATCTTAAAAAGCGTTGGTACCAAAGAGCACATTAAGACATTAACAGATGGTTCAGGTGAGCCGATTGAGGTTTATACGCATAAAGGTGTGGTTCTAGAGCCGATCAAAAAGGTGATGGAAGAAGAAAACCTGACTGAAGCTGAATGCTATCTGAAGTACTTTGATAAGATTATGCGCGACACGAATGCTCAAAGCTCAATTAGAACACGCGTGATGGAAGGTGTAACCGGGGATCATGAGCTATTAAGCATTGAATATGTGCCTAGATCTGGAAAAAACAAAAATAAGGTAACGACTGTCTATTACAAGGGTGCCAAGTGCGATCAAATTGCTTGGTTGAGTGATATTGCGGTCAAAAGAGGGAAATATATCTTCAAGCTTGAAAAAGCTGGCACCTTTTGGGATGGCTTTCCGCTGAACAATTTAACAAAAGAGGGTGGTGTATTGTTCCCGAATGGGAAAAAACCAGAACTACTTTTACAGCGTATTATTGAGATCGCCACGGATGAAGGAGATCTTGTGCTCGACTTTTTCTCAGGTTCGGGTACTACGGCTGCTGTGGCGCATAAATTGGGTCGCAAATGGATTGCGATTGAGCAGATGGACTATATTGATGAAATCACCAAAACACGCTTAAAACGCGTAATAAACGGTGAGGACGGCGGTATCTCTAAACTTGTAAATTGGAATGGTGGCGGTTCATTTGTTTATTTTGAACTGAAGCGCTATAACCAGGCCTATCAAGATGGAATCTTGGCTGCAACAAGTAAAGGTGAGCTGGACAGTATTTATAATGAAATGGCTCAGAATGCCTTTTTAAAGTTTTGGTTTGATAAAAAAGACTTTGAGCGTGAGGAATCATTTAGGGCTTTATCACTAGACGATCGTAAAGTGCTTTTATTGCAAGTTTTGGATGAAAACCAGCTATATCTAAACCATGCAGATATGTTGGATTCAAAATTCAAAGTCACTCAGGAAGAGATTGCGCTCACTGATAAGTTTTATGGTGCACCTAATGTCTAGATTAAGCCCAACATTGGTAAAAGATACCTTAAAAGACTTCCTATATTATCGTATTGAAAACGACAGTGAATACATTGAGTGGGCTAAAAACTTTACTATCCCTCGCTATATCACTGATAACTTGTCGCGTACTTTAAGGGGGTATCAAGAAGAGGCTGTAAAGCATTTTATCTGGATCTATGATCAAGATCCGACTAAAGCCAAACACTTACTTTTCAATATGTCAACTGGTGCCGGTAAAACGCTCACCATGGCTGCTGTTATTCTCTTTTTATATGAGAAAGGCTACCGTAATTTCATATTTATGGTCCATCAATTGCAGATTATTGAACAGGCCTATATGAACTTTATTGATCCGCAATTTGAAAAGTATCTTTTCAATAAGAACGGCGTGAAAATCAATGGACGTTCTATTCCTGTTAAAGAAATCAAACTCTTTCCAGATTCACAAGGCAACGCTATTAACTTTATGTTTTTAAGTACGGCGTTCCTCTACAACAAACTTGTGAATGAGGTAGAAAATGGTTTGTCTGCAGAAGATTTCTTGAATAATAAAATTGTTCTGATTGCAGATGAAGCGCATCGACTTAACGTGAATACACGTAAGAAGATAAAAGAAGATGATGAAGCGATTACCAATTGGGAAACTTCGGTCAATACTGCAATCAAGGCACGGCCAGATAATCTTTTGCTGGAGTTTACTGCTACTGTTGACTTGGGCAATAGTGCCATCCATAGGAAGTATCAGGACAAATTAGTCTATAAATACGATTTCTTGAGATTCAATAAGGAAGGTTACAGTAAAGCGGTTTGCTTCCTTTACAACACTGAAACTCAGATCGCCGATCAAAAACGCTTATTGGTGATTAATGCCGTTGTATTGAGTGAATACAGACGTTTATTCGCTGAGCGTGATATGCAAGTCACGATCAACCCAATTATATTGGTGAAATCAACCAACATTAAACAAAGCAAGCTAGACCGTGAATTTTTCCATAAGGTGATTAATTCACTTAAGCCACAAGATTTAGATTATCTGAAAAAGCTAAGTGAAACCAATCAGACTAATTTGCAAGACGCTGAAGATAGCTTTCGTTTCTTGCGTCAAATGTTTGCTTGGATTGCCTCTCCGAAGTCTGGTCTATCCACGATCAGCGATAGAGATGGTTTAAAATCATTTATTTCTGAAATTAAAATTCGTTTTTCTTCAGATAACACGTTTGTTTACAACTCAACGGATAAAACCAATTCAACTTTGTTGCCGATTTTAGATGATCCTAAAAACTATAATCGGGTGATATTTTCAGTTGATGCACTCACAGAAGGTTGGGATGTTTTAAGTCTCTATGACATCATTCACTTTGATATTTCTGCAGCGAAAAAAGTATCGCTGCAAGATATTCAGTTGATTGGCCGTGGTGCTCGTTTATGCCCATATAAACTGCATAAATCATATCGTTTGAATAATGATAACCTTGACTTGTTTGATAAAGAACATGGCTATGAGTTTGACCAGTACAAACGTAAGTTTGACAATGCGATTGATGAATACGGGCGTGTACTTGAAACGTTCATGTACCACTTTGTTAAGACTGGCACGTTTTACGACAACTTAAAGTTAGAGCTTCTAGGTGAAGGGATTATTAATAAATCCACTGAAAAGCACACAATCACGCTTAAATCTGACTTTATGAACAGTGAGACATATAAGAAAGGTTTTGTCTTAGTCAATCAGCAAGAATTTAGAAATAAAACGACTGATTCTGAGATTGATACGACTTTTAAGCGTGAAATCAAAGCCAGTGCATACCAATTGCATGCTGGTAGCTTGACCGACAAGCAACAGAATCAGATCCAAGCTGAAGTTAACCATAAAACCATCGATCTGACTGAAGAATACTTTAGCCGACCGGTCTTGAAAAAGGCGCTCGTTGCGACTGAAGGGAACTTTTTTAGATTTAACTATCTAAGAGAGCATATCGTTGGGTTAGATAGTATGGATGAATTAATCGATAACTACCTACCGCTTTATCAGATCCGCTATTCATATACTGAAGATAAGGATATTCACGATCTGACCATTGATGAAAAATATCAGCTACTTTTGGGCATAATTTTACCTGAGGTACGTAAGGCTATTGATCGTCATATGCCACGTATCACGGGTAGTAAAACCTTTAAACCTAAATCGCTGTCTACTGTTTTTCAGCAAGAGAAAAACATTTACTTGGTTGCTTTCCCTGTTGAAAATCCTGATACGGGTGAAATCACTGTCAATGCTCCAGACGAACGTGCGATCGCACAATCGTTGCACCCAAATGAACAACTGAAGTTTAATGTTGAGGGTGCCGATTGGTATGCTTATAGTGAAAACTACGGTACGAGTGAAGAGAAGCTATTCGTAAAATTCATTTCGACTCAAATTGATGCCCTTAAACGTCAATATAAAGATGCTGAAATTTACTTAATACGTAATGAGCTAGACTACTGGTTATTTAGTCCTATTGATGGCCGTAGATTCAGTCCAGACTATATGTTGATCGTGAATGATACGGTGAACCAAGAGATGTACTATCAATGTTTGATTGAGCCTAAAGGCGGTCATTTGTTGGTGAATGACGAGTGGAAGGAAGAAGTACTGATCAGCTTGAGTGACGAGAGTTCTGTAATTTTTGATCCAGATGAAGAGGATGACGAAGGTTATAAGAGCTTCTTAAAAGAGGTGGAGAGTATGGGCTATAAAGAGATTAAGTGTTTAGGCTTCAAGTTCTTTAATAGCGATCCTCGTGGTGAAACTGATTTTGCATTGGATTTTAGGGCAACATTGCCACACTAATCTTGAAAACATTGACTCAAAAAGAAGCCCCGATATTCGGGGCTTTTTCATATCTGCTTTTACATATCGAACGACTGTCCACGTTCGTTAGTTTTGTTTAAATTCTGCGGTTCTATACCATACAGCTTTAGACCATCACCTAGAACGAGATCATCTACACGCTTTTCAAAACGAGTAAAGAAATCGTTCAGTCTTTGGAAGACTGGTGGTTCATCTAACAGTTTGGCCATGTTGTTTAATGTTTTACTTAGACTGTTCACAAGATTGAACTTTTGTTGACGGTCCAAAGACAAGCTGTTCGATGTATCTAAAAGGGTGGTGAGGCTTTCTTGAACCTTTAGATAGTTTTGATCATTGGTCACATTACTGACAATCAAATGCACTACTTTGTTTTTGATCTTCAATGTATCCAGATTCAATTGATCAAATGCAATGGTCCTATCAGTAAGATTTTCTCTAAATGTTTTGAGATTCTGCCACTCTGGATGTGCAGCCTCTAAATCAGATAAAACTTTCATGATTGACGCACGGTATTCGCTATCAGACGCACTAATCACAAAAAGTTCAGGATACGACCGCTTCTTAGAAACTTCTTCCTGAGCTTTATTGAGCTTATCTTCAGCGACAGCAATTGAACCCTCAACATCGGCAGTACTAATACCAGCTTCATGAATTAACTTTCTAGCTTTATACATTTCTGCTGAATGAAGCCAAAAAGCGGTAAAGATAGCTGACTTAGCGTAGCTTTGATGATCGATACCTTGCTGAAGATTTTGTTCGGGAATGGTCGAACGATCCACACTCTGCAATTTAACTGTATCTTTGTTGATGTCCTTGGATACATCAATATGTACTTTGGTATTTTGCATGCTATCCATACTTGGGTTTGTGCTACTGGTTGGTTCTTTGGCACCCATTTTCTCGAATTCAATATCACCGGCTTTAATCTTTTGATGGCCATCTGCAGTAGCGACAACTTTCAAAACATCATTTTGAACTTTGGTGACATCAATTTCAGAAAGGATCTCCATATAAGACTTAATGCCCTCAAGAGTCATGACGGGCGTAGATACGGGTGCCGTAGCGGTTGGAGTTGGTTTATCATCAAATGCTTTATCAAATGACGGCGGTTGGTACTTTGGTTTTGCATAGGATTTCGTGCTACCTGTACCAGCTGGTCCATCATAGTTAGCTTTTGATAGATCTTGTTTACGCTTTTCAATATTTGCGTTGTAATTTTCAATATTTGCTTGGTTTTTAGCACGTATGTTCTGCAATTCCAGATATTTTTCATCTGATTGTGCAATCACAATGCCGTAATTCGGTTGGTATTCTTTATTAGGGAACTTGGTTGCATAAGCTTCGCGTTGACGGTTGTAGCGGTTAATTGCATACGCAACTTCAGGGATCTTGTTGTCTATACGTTTGACGGCGTTATTCAGTTCTTTTGCCAACTCTGCAGCTAAACGTTCAACACCTAAATATTGACGAGCATCATCCCAATCAGAAACAGATAATTTATTTTGGAAAACCGGGGGTAGGGTGATACGTGTATTTTCATGTTTGCTCACATCACCTAACACACCACTTAATGAAAAGTTGTGACAAGCTTCTTGTAAGCCAGGATTCAAACCAGACTCAAGCGTTTGGCCAGCATCGTTATCATAACCAACAAATATATTGGCTTCAGGATTGATACTGCAGATAAGCTCAGCAACACTTGAGATATTGGATTTACTGTATGACGCTAAAACTTGTGTGTTTTCTGCAGTAAAACCCTCACCCAATAAACCAAGCTCTAAACCAGCATCCAACGCCTTACGTGCGCTGATCGCTGTTGCCCAACCCTCCTTGATCAAATAGTTCTTTGCATTCGGGTTAAAGACTTCATAGCCAACATCAGGATTTTTGCTAACAGGCAAGAATGCATCTTTCGTTTTGGCTTTATCAAAAAAGTACTTACCCTTATGCAGTACTTCTTCAAGCTTGTTGGTTTCTTTGTTGCGCTTTTTTTGGCGATGGTGGGTGATACGCTGTAAATTGACGACTTTGTTATTGGTGTCAATTAACGGTGCAAGAATGACAGCTCTGCTTTTACGTAAATCAAAGCCTTTTTTCTTTTCGCCCTCAAGCTCAGGTTCAAAGTTGATGAAATGCTTTTGATACGCTAATACATTCTCTACTGTTTCAACGAGAAGCTGTTGATTGGTAGCTGATTCAGGAAGTTCACGCTTTACTGCTTCAATGGCTTCATCACGGGTAAAGTTATCTTTACGCATGATTTTAGCGCCGTATGGCTCTAGGTTCTTTTCAACCATATACGGCATTTGTCGAATGTCGCGTTTAAAGGTCTGAAGGCTTCCAGTTTTATTATTAAAAAATGAATCGTCAATAATTTTACCAGCACGTTGCCACTCAATACGGATAGCGATTTGTGCAGCTAAGAGCTCTTTTTCTTGTTGAAGTAGATGCTTCTTTTGAGCTTCTTCAAACTCACGTACACGGCGATCAACATCTTCTTTGCTTGGTGGTTTGTAGTTAGGGTTTGAATCTCGTTGAGGCTTGATTACGTTCTTATAGTGGTCAGCAAAAGCAATTGAGATTTCAATGTCAGTTACACCAAAGCGGTGTCCTTTGAGTACTGGCCAGTATTCACCAGTATCACGGTTCATGTTTGGATAGATCCAATACATCCCTCGTGGTTTGACATTGTTGCTACTTGATTTACTAGGGTTATCTGATTCGGTGAGGCAAGGCACTTTTTCATCAAATACGGTCACGAATTGATATTTACCAGATGACTTGAATACGAATCCGTAGTTTCGCTCCAGTTCTTCTTGGAAAAACTGAAACATCGTATTTAAATCACAATTATGTCGGGCGCTCGGTACTTTCTCAGCCATAACAATTCCAATTTCTAATATATATTTAGGTGCAATGTGCTACCCAGGTTGCATAGGACTATTAATCATATGCTTAAGAAAATTTATACTTTTAGTATATACCGATTCTAAAAACATTTCTGTTTAATCTTTAATATAAGCTATGTCTAATAAAGGTTTAAAGAAAAATTAAAAGCTTTAATTTATTATTTTAATAAAAAATGTTTAAGCCCTCAATGTTATAATTTACAGATATTAAATAGGTTATGAATGACCACTTATTTAGGGTTAAATTACTTTTAATAATTTGAGGCTTTATATGTCAAAACATATTTTTTTGGGTTCTGTTGTAATCAATGGCAACGGCAATGTATACAGTTCAGGTTCCAACTATCAAATCGTTGGAAGTGGCAAACCAGTGACTAAGCAAGTACCTGTAAACCCATTTAACGAAATCTGTATGAAAGGTCCAATGAGTCTGAAGTTTTTTGCTTCAAGTGTTTCTAAAATGGAAATTACTGCAGACGACAATATTGTAGATCTTATTAGTGCGACTTTTCAGGGGGGTGTATTGGTTTTAGCTATTCAGGACAATGTAAGTTTTAGTACTTGTTCACCGTTAGAAGTATCGATCAGTCACCCAAATTTAAAAGCTATTGATTTAAAAGGTTCAGGCAATATTCAGGTCTTAAATCTTAATGAAGATAAATTCACAGCAAGTATTAGTGGATCTGGAAATATGGATTTAGACGGTACCGTTGAACACTGTGTCTTATCTTTGAGAGGTTCAGGCAATTTTGATGCATTACCATTGAAAAGCAACAATTTAGAAGTGGCACTATCTGGTTCAGGCAATATCTTTTGTACAGCTATCAATTCTGCTCAAGTACAGCTTTCAGGCTCAGGCAACGTTAAAGTTTATGGCAAACCAATCCATAAGTCACAAAACCGAACTGGTTCAGGAAACATTAGTTTTAAATAGGTCGATAAACCTAGTGCAATGAAAGTTTAGAGAAAAATAAACCCCAAAAGTTTGCTACCTTTGGGGGTCTATGTTTGACATTCAAATTATCGAAATAAAAATATTATTAATGAAGTTTTCGGACCATTCAGGATCGTTCGATTTACTCAAAATATCTTTGAGCCAAACCTTTAATGTTTCAATTGGATAATCTGCATTTTTGTATAAGTTAATCACGGTGATAATCTGTTGATTCAGTGCTGTTGTTGAATCATTACGTGCGATCATTTCTACAAGTTTTGTGTAGGCCTGAAGGAGTTCTGGTTCTTCAGCTCCAGTGACTTTACGGGGTTGCTTGCTAATCTGGCCAAGAATCTCAATAAATTGTTCTTTGACCAGCTCAATCGGGTGGATCTGACTAAATCCCTGTTGAGTCAGTAAGGCGTATGCGCGTAAAACCAAGCTAAACCAATTCTTTTTGGTCATGCTATCAGGATAGAGGCCTATATCATCCAACTGTTGTTTGATGCCAAAGAATAGGGCACTGATAGAGTAGTTCGGGTTAACCGTGCTTTGAATTGCAGTCGTCCACACGGCATTTTGCATTTTATGACGTATAACATCACGCGTGTAATCAACGCCGTATAAACATTTAAAATCGTTCCAGTCACTTAGATCTAGCTGTTCTTCAGTAAATTCAGGTCCAATCATGGCTGCGTTTACAGCTCGGCATGCTTCTGTTGCGTAATAGATACCGGGATTGCGCTTTATTTTGCTTTCTAATGCTGTTTTATGGTCATTATCATTGAAGATATAGAAGCGTGAAAACGGGAATTCGGCACGGAAATCACGTACTACATTCATGATGTTGCCAGCCACGTACACGACAATGACTGGAATAGAGTATTGAATTGATTCTGCAATTGCTTCACCAGTGGCGTAGCCCTCACAAAAGATTATCCGATCTTGGTTCCATGCATCCAATGGATCTTTAAATAAGATTTTGAAAGCGCCGTTTGCAAGTACACCACGTAATGTAAACTTATCTTCACCACGCTTGTTTTTATGTTCAGCGATGGTCTGAAGGAAAATGATTTGATTTTTGAGGTTTTGCCCCTCAACTAAAAGCTTGTTCTGACGTAGCGACTGTTGATCTAGATCTGGTTGCAGATCAATAATACGGTTCAGAATAATAGTGCTGTTCTTGTGTTGAGGGTAGTACTGGCTGACATAATCAATCAGCTCATTTTTAGTGAAGTTGCTTGGATTGTACAATCTAGCATGACTGAAGCTAATCTGCTTTTTCACATTGTAGTTGTGTGGACGGTTTGGCAAGGGTAGGCTTCTGGCCCATTCAAAACCCATATAGATTTGAGCCAATATCTCTTGGTCTTTTTTGTTCTTCTCAGCACTTTTGCATGAGCTTAAGAAGCGTTTAAGATCTTCTTCTTGCTGTTCCTTGGTATATACGGTATCACCAGGTTGCAGATCCATTTCTTGAATGTATTCATACAAGCTGTAAGTGAAGTTTGCACCGCCAGCATGAAACCAACCATAAGACATACGTGCGTTATCTAGATCTACAAGATACCAGGCCGTTTTTTTCTTATTTTTTGTGGCGTCATTGTGGTGATTGGTTCTGAGGTAAATACGTTTAGAGCTTCGTTCAAGCTGAAAGTCACTCTCACGATCAAATACAATGCCCTCATTTTCAAGATGCGATCTAAATATTTTAGATAGCGTACCAATATCGATACCATACTTGATCATGAGGGGGTTCATAAATAAAGAAACTCACTTATAAATATTTTATAACCAGCGGTTGAGCGACTACATATTTTGATGGGTTGTTGGTTTGCAACGTAATTTCGTGAGCGTAATGCCATGCCTTAGTGATACGGTTTAGGATGACACTTTCAAGGTCGTCTTCTAAGAATTCGTAAAGATTAAATCGCACGTTGTTTAAGATCAGTTTTTTATAACCTTTCACAAGGGTATTTAAAAAATTCTGAGATTGGTCCATAAAGGCGTTAACGTCAGCATCATAACTTATTGTGTTATTCACGACTGCATTATAAAAGTACTGCTCAGAATCAATTTTAATAATATGCATCTGCTCTAAGAATGACTCTAAATAAGCTGGATGCATATTTTTACTTAAAAACTTACAGATCCGCTTATTCTTGTTGTCGTTAAAATAGATGTATTTAGAGGTTAGCTCAGTATTAATCACTGTGACATATTCGCCGTCCACACGAAACTTCACGGTATTATTGTTGGTGAACTGCAGCATTAATTCTGTGAAGATATAGCTATCTAACGTTTTTTCATGCTTAAACGTCTGCTTGTCCAAGAAATTACTGTTGTACTGAAGATCTGCAACATTGGCATAGCTTTGAACGAATTGAGCGATGTCATTGTGCATGTTTTGGGTGTCGAGATCCGATACTTCAGTTGAAACCGATTGAAAGGCACTATTTTTATAAAGATGCCCTAATAATTCTGTTTGATTGTGGTTTTTAGGTTTAACTTTCAATCCAACTGTAAAATCGTCTTGCTCATAATTCCCTTTAATTAGATTGCTTAAATAACTTTCAGCTTCTTGAAAAGATACGTTTCCAAGGTTGTCTAAAAATGATTTTAAGGAAGTGCCATCTAATCGTACTGCAACATGAGATATAAATGATGGATCGAACTCGAAACGCATAATACTTCATTGATTGAAATGGGTATTAAAAGTATATAACAGGTTTAAGGAAAAAAGAATGAAAACCTTTAAGTATTATTACCATAAAAGTAATTTTGAATTGATTTAATAAGTTTAGTTTCGGTTTCTTGAGTATATAAACTACCTGAAATTAGTTTTAAGCCAGTATCAGTTTTAAGCCAATGTAGTGTATTAAAATGGTCATTAGCGATATGGCTACTCTTGTGCATGCGCGACACAAAACCAGTGTTCAGACCAGTATCAAACAGGCGTGGACAGCTTGGTGCGTGGACATGATAGAGGACTTCACGGCGTTGATTGCTAGAGGGTGATTTACCTACGCCACGGCGTACTGGCATACCTTTGTGCTTTCTATAACTACTGAGAAATGAATCAATCGTATCGTTATACGTGGGTTGCATCAGGTAGCCACGGTGATTGTAGATGTCAGTTTTAGGATGAATAGAGAAATTAAATAAGCTAAGCATTTTACCAAGTAAGATTAATAGCTCAGGACTACTTTTAAGGTTGGTACCAATCAAACTATCTTTAATAGTTTTAATAGTATCCGTGCGATACTCTAAAACCACATAGTCACCCCAATTAGAGGTTAAGCTTAAAGCATCTTCATCAGATATGTTGGCTTCAGTATCTTCATAGCAAAACACAATGATCAATACTTTAACGTTGTTGCCGTTAAACAAAACTTCGTTTTGATGCGCGAAAAAACCATATAAAGGTTTGTCGTTGTGTCCTAGACCTGGTGTATGAATAAAGTTGGTCCACTGAAAGTAGTAATTCAGCAAATGACCATCGACATAGCGACCGTTTTCATCATTCAATAGGGTGCGATATACATCATTTTCAAGCTTTAGCACGGGTTGGCTGTACCGCCAAGCGCTCAACGCTGCAGTCGTAAATGCAAAGTCATAAAAGTTAAACTCAGGGTTCATATTTTTATAGAACAATGCATAAGGCTGTAACACACTTTCCCATACCTGTAATGGGATAAAGATGTTGGAACCCCACTTAGGAATCTCCGCAAAATAACCAGTGCCATAGGTATGATTTACGTTATCCCAAAACAGGCGTTCTAGCTGTTTATAGTCTGGAATGTCTACGCTTTTAACCAATGATGCTGTACATAATGCTAACTTTTTCTCCAGTGCCAATAATTGACTGACAGGAGGGTATAAGCGACCAGCTTTTTGCGTAAAAACTTCCGCATTCAACTTTGATATAACATCAGCAAAGATTGAATCTTTCACTATACTGGTCATCCATAAAAAGTGTGTGAGGGTGGCTGATTTAGTATAAGGCATTCTAACAAGTTGTATGTATTCTATTAGGCGTAAAATTCTAAAAAGTTGATAATATATATCAGTTTTTAAAGCATTCACATTTCATACATAATTCCAACCTCGCTCAAATATAACATCTTATTGTTTGCAATTTCTAAACAGCAGTTTAACTAATCTGCAATATATCAGGGTAGAGTTGAGTATAGGGCTTAATCATTACTTTTGTTCAGCATGAGATAACAGTTTGTGGAATTTACGTGAATATAATTAAAAAAGCTTTAAAACTTATTAGAGATCGGTTATATTACGAATCAAGGGATATTACCCTATTTAATAAACTATTAGACTGAGATTGTTCTAATAGTTTTTTTTTGCCCTTTTTTTGACATTTCCTCTTTTTTCTTCTATAGCTTCTGCTATATTTCTCCATATTTTTCGTTATTTTGGTTAATATTTAATCAATGTTAAAAGCATAAATAATCAGCAACTTAGCCATTTATACCCACTACTATCCACAAAAACCTGTGCATAAAAAAACCAAATATTAAATCCCAAAATGGAATTTCTTCAATTTTAAGCTATAATTACGCACATAGTTTTAATCATTGTAGTGGACTTAGTTATGAGCCATGTAGACCAAATAGAAACGATTAAAATTACTAACCGCGAAATCGGAATATTGCCTAACAATGTGCCAGTAGTGGATCAGTTTTTGAATAACTACCGCACACATAAAGCATCAACGACTCATTCAGTGGCTAGTAATTCACCTTTAATGAACAATACCAATTCAATGCATGTGCATCGGTCAGTATAAGATTCTCCCTATAATCAGCCTATTCGTAAAATTCATTAGAAATAAAAAAGCAGCGATTTCGCTGCTTTTTTATTGCCTATTGGATTTGTTTAGTGCTGATCCATATAGCTTTGAGTGAGCTTCTTACGCTCGTAATTCTCTTTGAGCTGTATGCCAATACTAATAATTACCATAGGTAAAATGGCTAGGGCAAAAAGAATGCAGATCGAATCAAAAATATTGGCCTGGGCATATGAGCGCATTATTGCGGATTCGCATTGGTTAATTCCTCTAGTGTTGATGGTTTTGTGGCGACTGGTTCATTTGCTGGTGCTTCAGGTGATACTTCTGGTACTTCAGGTGATACTTCTGGTGTTGAACTTGGTTCTTGTTGTGGATCTAACTTGTCTTCATAAGACTCTTGTGGAAGGCTATTGCTTGCAACAAAGTTATCTAGAATATCCTGAGCCTTATATGCCTTATTGCATTCGTCATTTGAGGCGTACAATTCTTTTTGTACGCTATCGTCTAAATACTTTTCTCGGCCATCACTAACATCATCGCTGTAATAACCAGCTTTCTTAGCAGAATCTATATAAATGGAATAACAAATATTTAAAACATTACTACGCTCGTAATCATGTTTGTAATACCAGTCAATACTACGTTCCTTTGCATCGGTTTTCGTATCTTCAAGATATTGATCTAAGCGTTTTTCTTGTGGCGTAGACGAACACCCGATGATTAACAATGAGGTGCTTAAAACTATAAGTTTTTTAATCATGGTTTTAGCTTAAAACAAACGATACCTTTATAGTACAACATTAATTCGTTAAATAATATTTTTGGAATTTTAATTTGTGATGGTTAAACATTGCATTTTCAAACAATTAAGCCGTTTTTTCCCATAATTTTAGATAAATATTGTTGTCTTTTTGCGCGTAGAATATTGAAAACAGGAAGTAATTTAACCACTTGAAATGTTCATCCAACTAAAGATTAAGAAATAAGCCCTTAAAAGTGTTTGTTTATCAACCCTTAAACCTATTTAAACATTTTAAAATTGTATATACTAAAACCATTACTAGATTAACTTCAGTAATTATTACTAAAGAAAGTTAAAAATTGGATGAATTTTAATGAGTAGTTTGTTCATAGTAGAGTCACCCGGAAAGGTCGAAAAAATTCAACATATCTTGGATGACCTGTATCCGCACGAATTCGTTGTACGCGCTTCAGTTGGCCATGTATGTGATTTACCTAATCATGAGATCGGTTTTTCATATCCAGCCTTTGTTCCTAAATACGAAATATCTCAAAATAAAACACGCGTTGTTCAAGAATTAAGACAGGCTGCTAAAAATGCAGATACGGTTTTCCTCGCAACTGACTTGGACCGTGAAGGTGAAGCCATTGCATATCACTTAAAACGTATCCTGAACTTATCTGACGATCAGTATATTCGCGTCAAATATAACGCTATTGATAAAAGTACGATCGCTAATGCACTTCAAAATGGTGAAGAGCTGGATCAAGGTATGGTGGCATCTCAAGAAACACGCCGTTTCCTTGACCGTATGATTGGTTTTTACTTGTATGAGCCAATTTCAAATATTTTAAAAGGCAAATTTCCTGTTGGCCGTGTTCAATCTGCCGTACTCGTTGTGCTTGGTGATTTAGAAGATCTACTGAAAAACTTCAAATCACATGAACATTACAATCTTGAAGTAACTCTAAAACAAGGTTGGGCTGCGAAATGGGATTTTTCTAAGTGGCTTAATCCTGAAATGAAGGATGTGCACAATAACCAGTGGTTAGATAAAGCTTCAATTACCCGTCTACAAAACGTAATTGATAAAAAAGAATTAACCATTACCAGTGTTGAAACTAAGCCATCTTTCCGTAGTGCTCCAGCGCCGTTTATTACTGTTGATCTGCAAGCTGCAGCTGCAGCGCGTCTTGGTTTGGATCTAAAACAAACTATGGAAGCAGCGCAAAAGTTATATGAAGGTGGTTATATCACTTACCATCGTACTGATGCTGCTGTAATTTCGCCTGAGGGGATGCAAGCTCTAGAAGCTTTTGGTGAGAGAGAGGGCATTGCGATTATCGGCAATAAAGCCAAATCTCGCGATGGTGCTCAAGAAGCACATGAATGTATTCGTCCTAGTGACTTCTTTACCTTTGAAGCTGGTGAGGACCAAGTTCAAAAGGATCTATACCGTCTAATCTGGTTGCGTACTGTTGCATCGCAAATGGCTCCAGCTGAATACGAAGTTAAATCCGTTATAGGTGTCTATAAAGATGTCACTCTCAATGTAGATGGTGAAAGCATTACTAAAGATGCTGAATTCAAAGCTTCTAGCCGTATCTTAAAAGAAGATGGCTGGTTGGGCTTATTAAAGACCTACAGTATTGATGAAAATGCACTTGAATACGTGGACGGTGAAGAAGATTCAGAAAAAGAACCTGAACATACGCTACCTATAGATATTGAAGTCGGTCAAAACCACAATGTTATTGCTGGTAAAGTTATCGCGACCAAAACCAAACCACGTTCACGCTACACCGTACCATCATTGGTCAAATTACTTGAGAAAAAAGGAATTGGTCGTCCTAGTACTTACCAATCAATCTTTGAACGGTTAATCAAGCACGGCTATATCAAGCTTGTTAAAAAGAAAATTGAAGTTACACCGCATGGATTGAAGTTGATTCAAAACATTAGAGGTAAGTTTAGTTTTGCAGATCCGCTTTACACCAAAGAAATTGAAGAAACACTGGATCTAATCGCTACTGGTGATGCCGATTATAAACAAGAACTCCAAAAGTTCCATTTAGGGATTGAAAGTGAATTAGGACAGTTCTCAAAACATTGGCTTGATTCATTCCCTGTCTACAAATGTAATAACTGTGATGACGGACGCATGTTGCCGAAAATCGGTACCAATCGCGACAAAACAACATCGGTCTACTGGTCATGTAATTCATGCAAAAGTTCAGCGCCAAACAGAAATGTTGATGGTAAAGATGAACCGGGTAAGCCAACTGTACGTGAGCCAACTGCTCATTTATGTTTATGTGGCAAATCACTGACTCAGGTTACAACTGATAAATCTGTATTTTTTGAGTGCTCTCAACGTGCGTTCGTAGATGGCACCTGTAAAGAAACATACCGTTCTACAAATGACGAAAGCGGTAACTTGGTTCCTGATTTTGACGAATATCGCCGTAACCATACATACAAATGTCAGCTTGAAGGGTGTGGCGGTTGGTTGCGTGAGTTAAAAGGTATTTCAACTTCTTCAGGTAAGCCGTATCACTTCTTTTCTTGTGAAAAATCCAATCCAAACCTGAAAGGCAAAAAATGTAAGTCGGGTCCATTAGAGGTGTTCCCTGATGGTAGTCCTAACTACGAGCCAAGATTCCAAGTGACCAAAACAGAGTATCCATGTATCTGTAAAAAGCCTCTTATACATACCAAGTACCGCAAAGAACCTGGTGTTTACGAAGAGCGATACAGTTGTGAAGCTGCATCATGTAAACGTTATTTCGACATATTGCCAGATGGATCACCAGATACCCAACTTACAAAATCTCGCACTGGCAACGAAGCCAAGTGTTTTGAGTGTGGTCAGACCATGATTCAGTCTGCATTTAATTTACGTGGTGAACGTAAGTTTAAATGGGATTGCTTTAGCTGTGGTGCAAGTGGATACGACAACAACGGTGAGCCAGTTCAACGTGGTAAAAAGAAAGCCAAGTCTAAATCGACCTCTACAAAAGCTAAATCAAGTAAATAATTGAATAGGTGAATAAATGAGTAATCACGAACCAGATGATATGGACAACATCGGGAAGGAAGCTGAAGAAGCGCTCAAACCCCAACCCGATGATGAACATGTAAGTGAGCCTGAACAGCCGGCCAAAACAGCAAAAAAGGGCAAAAAAGTAGACATTGATGAAAACTTTTTTGCTAAGCATAAAAAGCTAATCTTGATTGGCGGTGGTGTTCTTTTCTTTTTGTTAGTTGCTGTGGTTATTTTTGGCAATCAAAACATCGAAGTTGAACGTCCACAACAAAGCGATGTTGAACTTGAAGCTCGACTGCAGAGTGAAGTTGCAAGACGAGTAAAAGAAGAAAGTATGAAATTGGCTGCTCAGCGCAATGAAATTATCGACCGTATTAGTCGTAACTTTGACTGTAACGCACCACAAGTATTCTGTCATGCACAAGATACGTCAGAACCGTATTCAACTGTCGTTTCTAGTTTGCAGAACTTCCAATTTAAGCCAGATACGCCGTATGAAGTTTACATTGAAGTCTACCCCTTGAAAGTGGATGCCCAAAACCCACAATCAAGTCAGCGTAAAGGAAGTGTTTGTAGCCCGAACAACGTGCACCTTTTCTTATGCCAAAAAATCGTAATGAAAAATCCTGCGCTTATGGCCAATCAGATCCGCGAACTATATGCGCTGCTAACGCCGTCTATGACTTATCGCTTGCAGATCAGCAGTCGTCCAATTACGCCAAGTGACATCGATCTGACATTGATTTCTACCGAACTGGACAAAATGAATGCCGATTCTGCAACTGCTAGTGAACCTGAATTGGAGTGTGTACCGCCAGATCCTAAAAAAGATCCTGTTGCGTACAACTTATACGAAACAGGGGGCATGTCTTGTCAAGACATCATGAAGGACTTAGCTTTACGTAAGACTACTACTCCAGCTGGTCAACCTGGTCAAGCTCAACAAAGTGGTGGTGAGCAACCACAATATCAACCGCAAAGTCCTGATGCATTTGGTACGCCAGAAGCAACACATTAAACATACCAATAAGAAACGGATTGATTTTGGTTAATCCGCTATTAATTGGCTTTTGGTTGAGAATACTAATTTAAGCATCTGTTTATCAAATAGATCTTAAAAAAATGAAACAATAAAATGCAGATTTATTCTGCATTTTTTAATTTTCACATTACAATAGTTTAAATTCGCAACTTTTAAGCAACCGGGTACGCTATGAACAACCCAATCAAAATTCAAGATCTGCAAGTGGCAGATTTGCCGTCCACGTTTAAGCTGAAGAAAAAACATAAAGAAGAAGTTTTTCTGAAGTTCAAAGAGTTGAATGAGGCACTATTCAAAGTAGGGTACATTCCAGTGACGTTCTCAGACTTTGTGCATGCACTTATAGAAACTGGCGTAAAGGGATTTTCTGTCGAAGAATATGTCAACGCTCAATTAAACTCTTAATTTTAGAACTCTAATTATTTTTTTGATGTCAAAAAAAAATGGACCACATTCGTAATCCATTCCTTTATTTTCTTTAACGATTAACTTTCTATTTTGGTACCACACTGAGGGCAAAACAGCATATTGTCCTGAAGTGGTTCACCACATTTCACACAAAACATATTCTTTTTCGGTTTGATGATCACGGGTACTTGATCTGATAGATCCTGACTGTGTGTTTCAGGGTTATTCATCAATCCAAGATGTGTACCATGTGTTCTTGGTGAGCTTTTATTGATTGCGCTATTCATCTGGTTCATAGATGACATGCGGTTAATATCTACTTCAGACGTTGGGGCAACCACAATGCTTTGGCTTTTGGCAAAGTCGGCTAAATGCTCTTTCAGTACAACAGCATCATCAGTACAAGCAGTCATGCTCAAGATCGCACGGTTTTGATATTTACCGAAGGTCGTTGTGCTAATTTCAGCGTACCAGACACGTAACGTCATGGTTTCAACATTGATGACTTCTTTTTGTGATTTCACGCTGTCGTCAAGGTAACGGCCAAAGTTCATTTGAGACAATTGATAGCTACCTTTAGCCTCAACCCATATTAGTTTTGATACAAAGTCAAAACGGCTCCATAGGTAATTACCGTGCTCAAAACAAAACTTCCCTAAGATCCACATCGATACACCAAAGAAACCATAAGTGAAGTCGCTAAAATCCAGATAGCTTCCGTTATATAGACCTTTGGCAAAAATAGTCATTAATACGACTGAAGCAATAAAACTTAACAATCCAAAACTATTGAGGATGGCTAACCAGCGATACTTTTCTTCTTTGAAGCATGAGCTCAATGTCATATCACGAAGGGTATTGATTGGCACTGGTTGAGTTTCTTCTAAGATCTCACCCTCAAAAGCACCGTTTTTACTGCGAGAGTTGATAACTGGCAACTGGCGTGAATAGATTCTGTTAGGAATAGCACTTTCCCAATTCTTTTGTAGATGGCGTTCAAGTTCATCAAACAATTGCATTGGTTGGCAATTCATACTCAAACTATCCTGAACGACTCCAGCACTGGCTTGTGGTGGCTGTTTTACCATTTGAGCAATCACGGCCAAGAAGAATATCGCAATCGCAATCAGCGCTGCAATTAACGTAAAAATTGCTTTATCCATGCTTGGCAACCAAATAGGTGCAACTGCATGTTGGGTAAGGATAGGAACCAATACAGGTCCAAGAATGGCGACTAAAACCAAACCAATGACTTTAGATAAACCAATTTCTTGTGCACCTGAGTTCGGATTAGCCATAGGACGCAATAAAACAATCAAAATAATGGCGTTGTAAACAATCCCAAGCCAAGCACCTGTATTGGGTGATGCACCCACATACGCGATTAGAGCACTCACTAAGGTAATCAGAAAAACAATCGCATTTTGAAATTGAGCTTCTGCAGCGTTACGGATGAATAATGGCGAAAAAATAAGATTAGGGAACAGTGAATATAGAATCCCGTTCACTGAGCCTTTTGGTTCTTCATAAATCAAAGCGCTTTGGCGTAGGATCTCTTTAATATCGGTTGCACCAGGATAAGCACCAGTTTCTTGAATGGATAACTCCTGTGCAAGTCCGGCTGGTTGATCACGACCAAAGTAGAACTTTAGGTTTGATAAGCCTGTGGTCAGCAGTAGAGCGCCATAACTGAACATTGCTAGACCAACTATAAGCGGTGGTAGTGCAACAAATACACCGTTACTGAATAGACCTTTTGCACTGAAAATTAAGCTTAGGCCAGCCAGCATAAAAACGATGGCACCGATCACTTTAAAAATGTTTTCTATTCGGTAGGGATTAGGGAATTCAAACCGCTTATCTTGCGAGTTATATTCATATGCCATTTTTAATACTCCTTAACGCATTTATCTAATTACGTTTTAACTGGTTAATTATAACTAAGTCGTGGGGTATAAAGTTTTTTTAGTTAAAATGAATCACTGTTTTAGTTAAGTTTTAATAAGGGAATTTAAAAAGTATTTTAAAGGCGCATTAAAAAAGGGGATAACGAATCCCCTTTAAAGATGTACCAAGCTTATGTGCTGTTATTTGTTTTGATCTGCTTGTTTTTGAGCATCTGCAGCTGCAGCGTTCAGCATAGAAGACATATCATTTTGCTCGTCCTCTTTTGGTGGATTTTGTTCTGCAGTTTTTTGATGTGCATCAAAATCGTGGCCCTCAACTTTTGAAGGTTTTTCATTATCGACATAAGCTTCACGCGCTGCTTGTAGGTCTGCAGATGGATCTACTTTGTCAATTTGTTCATCTGGTTGAATAGGTTTTGATTGAGATGTTGATTCTTCTTTTTTACTACAACCAACTAAAACCAAACCTACAGATAATAAGCCAGTTAATAATAGAGTTTTGAATGACATTTAATCGCCTCCAGCGAAACATAAGCAAAGGTATAGTCACATATACTTATAATGTATATACCAAAATTTAACTAAAACTAGTCCGTTGTATAACGTGACCTTTATAAAAACGGTTTAAGTATATACCAATTGCAAATTTTCTTGTTATCGGCTGAAAGCTAATAGAATAGGGTATCGCTTAACGACACTATATAATGGCAAAAAAAAACCACCTTTTACGGTGGTTTCACTAGTTTTAAAGATTAAATCTCTTTAAGGTCTAGATTTTGTTCGCAATAACTACGTACAGCTTCTTTATCTGAAGGATCAAAACCCTTTTCAATCATTTCTTCACGTAACCATTTAATTACTTGACCGCGACCAGCCCAACGTAAGCTGTTGTTTTCACGGTGAACCCATTCATGCGTAAGCTTACGTTTTTGACGTCTTACAGGCTCAACTTTTGTGGTATCAATGTGGTTGTTTTTTAGATATTCGCTAAGTGTATGGATGTCCACAACACCATCGGCAGTAATTTTTTCTGAAATGATTGCATTAATGGCACTAACAGCATCGTGAAAAGCTTTATTTTCTTTAACGACTAGTTGTTGTTGAAGTTCTTCAATATAATTCTGAAGTTCAACAGGTGACATTTGAGCAACATTTTCTGGTTTTGATACATTTAACATGTCATTAGTTCCAGTATTGCGAGTTAAGTTGTTCATGATTAAACCTTTAGAAATATATTTGAAAATTAATTCAAAATATCTCTTACGACAAAACCATTTTTACACATTTACATTATTAAAATCAATTAGAGTTAATCGTATTTATACCTAAATATACCTTGAAATGGTTTTTCTTATAACTTTTATGTCGGGAATTTCCTTAAACCTAATGACAGTAATGCCAGCACTCTTCAAAAGCTCGTCACGCCTTTTATCTTTATCCTGGGTATATTTGTGATAATGCCCATCAAGCTCAATAGATAATATAGGATTGTAGTCTTCATCAACAATCAAATAGTCCACGTAAAGCCTAGAAAACTGATTTCGGGTACTTATGTTTTGCGTGGTCATAAAAGCACTCATGCTTACTTGCACCAAAATGTTGCGTGATGGAATGACCTGTTCTAGTGCATCAAGCATTATAATCTCGTCTTTTGTAAGGACTTTTTTAGATACAAGCTCCTGATTCTTTTGAGGCTTACGATAGCCTTTTTTTGAATTCTTTTTGGCTTTAGTTTTAGGTTTGCGAAATACGCCACATAAAGCAAAAACAAACTTATACACTATATAAAACAATAATGAATAAATTATGGACTTTAACAAAAAGGAATTTAAAATCGTTTCCATAAACCTAATACACAACAAATTTTAAAGGGTGCTTAAACTTCTTAAACATATTAGATAGTTTTAACGGTGATTGATACGAATTAACTAAAAATGTTTAAGGACTATTAGTGATGCAATGTTAAAAATAGTATAATCTTGTAAAAACAGCTTAGAAGTAGTTTTAAAAGTAAAACTGGTTCTCACAAATAACACCGACTATTTCACTGGAAAAGTTTAAAATGGTATTTAATAAACGTACTTTAGCTTTACTGATTGGTACAATCTCGCTATCAGCACACCTCTATGCCAACAACACAACCGTTAAAGTCTCACAAACTCCAATTGTATCATCTTCACCAATTCCCTTAGTTAAAGCGAATGCAATTGAACAATACTATATCAATGTTAAACATCGCTTTAATGGTGCGGAATTTGAACAACCGCCTCGTAAAATTAAGAGCATTAAACTTAACTTGAATGTTATTAATAACGGGGAAGTGGTTTTAACGGCGCACGAAGCTGATAAATCCAAGCTGGAAGACTATTTACAGCAAAACCCTAAAAACTCGGAACTATTGGCCAGTTACGTTGCTCGTATGATCAATTACAACCACGGCTATACGGTTCCTGAAAACAAGGGTAAATACAGCAAGTATGCAAGTACGACTGTATATGAAGCTCTTCTTGATGAATTGAACTATAACTTCGCAACTACGCCAGTAGTATCAGTAGATAGCTATGCAAGCCAACAACAGCTTGAATCTGCTTATCTATACATCCTTTCTCGTTTAGATCCACAAGAAAAAGCGGTGTTTTGGCAATTTGTGAACACATACAAAGTAGGGGATAAGATTGAGATCCCTGAAGGTACTGTTATAGCAGATGTCTTGAACACTTATAAAATCCAATTGAATTTTAAAGCGCCTTAATCACTAAACAGGTAAGGAATATTTAGGAACAAACTATATTATTTTTTTAAAGTTATTTTTTACCTGTTCCTATATGTATTCGCCTTTTTATGTTTCCTCATGGTATTGGGTGTTTTATTCATTATTTTGGTGTGAGTTCTAATTAACTATGCGACATTCCAAACAACCATGCGATAAGGCTTGCTCAAGGGAATTTAGATGAAAAAAACAAATGTCCATATCTTCATTTGGAAATTTGTAATTGGATTATTCTTTTTTAGTTTTCTTATGACTTATGTTCACTCAAATGCTGAAATTACAAATTTATCAATGTTGTTTTATGGGTTTAAGGTAGGTCTGTGGTTTGCAACTATTGCTACCACTTTGATTTGTGTATTGCTCGGTTTAGCAAAGCTCTTAAACAATAAACCTGAGAAAAATGAGCTTATTTACTCATGGTTTTATACATCGACAAAATATACGCTAGTGTTTGTTTGCACATTAGCTGTTGCTATTTTTGTCGCATAGTTAAGTGTAATTTTTTGGTCTTATCGCAACATTGATTAGTAAATTTGTCGCACAGTTCTTTAGAATATTGAATGTATTTTATTGATATTTTATAAAACTGTCGCTTAGTAAATTGGAACTGACATTTGGGGGTCCATTACAGCATCAGCAATAGTTGGATCATGAAATTGCTCAAACCATAAATTTCGGAACTTGACTTTTAATCAACCAATATATTGCTCGAAAATTAGAAGCATTGGGTTGATGTGATTATTTCGAATTTGTTATTAGAAATTAATTGAAAGCAGTATTTTTTAAACTTTAGGTGGAATGAAAAGGTGATTTTTTCAAGTATATTCACTGGTCTTTTTATGACGGTGGGTTTCACAGCGCTAATTTATAACTACGTGTTGATGGGTGGTAATTCTGGTTTGTTCTTTTTGGTTTGGGGTGGTGGTTTCTCTCTAGCAGGATTGTATTTCCATTACCACGGAACAATTGGGAAAATTGGGTGGCAGAGACAGCGCTTTGTTCGTAACACGCAAACACTTGAATGGTATAAGACTGAATACCCTCAATGTGTTGTGACTACAAATATCGTGAAATGTTGTTTTTGCGAAAGTACATCAATTCGCAGATATGCCTTAAAAAACAATACTTACAAAATTCGCAACTCTTGTGCTAAATGCGGTGAAGTTTTGTTTTATACGGATGAGGATTAATAATGACTATTCATGCGTATTATGGTGATGTTAGCCACCTGAAAAATGAACAAAAAATGTTTGAAGACTTATTAACCCAATTGAAGCTTCATTGGGGTAATAGTGAAGATTGGATTTATTTGTTCTATAACACAATGTGGTCAGGTCAGGAAATTGATGTTATTGCTTTCACCAAGGAAGCAATCGTTGTTATTGACCTAAAAAACTATTCAGGCAATCTGGTTGGGTCGGAAAATGGGGAATGGCAGATTAATGGTGAGCTTGAGGTTCAGGGTGGCTCTCAGATTAATCCATTTGTTCAGATTCGGAAGAACAGATTTGCTGTTTTAGAGTGGTTCAAAAGTGCTGAATTGTTTACCGACCAAAACTTAGGTTTTATTAGTGGTTGCATCATCCTGAATGAGTTATCTAGTACGCAAATGGATTTGTCTCATTCGGTAAGAAAGTGGTTTTATGTTACCGATATTGCCAATTCAGTGGATACTTTGTCTAGACTCCATACCAAGGGGATTAGTCTTGCTAGTGATGATATTGTATACCTAGTAAACAAGTTAAAACTTAAAGAATATTCTTGGGATCAGGGTGTTGCTCCTAGAGTTCGCAATCTTATTCAGTCAGAAGATCGTGATACTCCAAGTGATAATAGTCGTAATCAAAGTTCCGCTCCGATCAAATACACATTACATGATCAAATGGAAAAGAAATTCAAAGGTGTTTTAGCACCGTACCTATTTTTCTATGGAACGGTCATCATCTGTTTAGCTATTGCTTTTCATATTGCTAATGGTATGAAAGGTGAAGGGGTTGGGTACTTATTTAGTTTGATCTTTGGTCGCTAAAAATATCAGTTATTCAGGTTGGGATTCCGTAATTATTAAGCCTTTTCCTTTTTGCATTAAAAAAGCCTACATTGTAGGCTTTTAGCTTTTTTAGATCTGTATTACTGAATTAAGTCGTCAACGGCTTCACCAAGGTAGGTTGGATCGTATTGCTTATACAAATAGTTTTCCAGAATTGGTAAATCTGGTGCTAAAACCATTCGCGTAATTTTAGGACGATCTTCTTCAAGGTTAAGCTTCACATGTACGGCGAAGAAATCAATGTTGTTCGTGATGAAGTCATATTCTTTACGACCAGCACTTTTGAGTTGATCAACCATACGCGAAAAGAAGCGGTTATTCGTAATAGAGCAATTCAAGAACTCTAACGCATCTTTTTCAGTAACATTAATTTCAATAATGTTATTGAGGAAGGCTAGCTCTGGTTTAATTAAGTTGCCGTTACGGTCTGCAGTTAGACATTTTGTAGAAAAGGTACCAATACCAGCCATACGACCATCATATTTCACAAAACCGTGCTCTTCAGATGCAACTAAGTTTGACGCATGAACGTATAGAGTAGGGTGGTGCTTTGTATTCCACTCTAAATCAATAACGTCAGTTTCATTTTCTGCATAGAGAGTTTGTAAAAGGGATCTATTGAGGTTGGTATAGAGGACTTGATCAAGCTCTAATACTTTGCGGCGATATAGCTCAGCGAAGGCAATACCGTACTGAGATAAGATATTACATGTTGTATTGAAGCTATTGCAGTAAATCGCACGGTTATCGTTACCGCCGTCTCGATCCTCACTGACCACAATTACATGGTTCCCTAAAACACCATTGATTTTATAAACCACAATTGAGCCTAATGCGAAGTTTTGGGTAAGTAGTTCTTCACCCTCAAATCGTACTGCCGTGCAGTTTTTAATATTTTCTGCGCTTAAAGGATAATTACCCGGTGTGATGGACCACAATGTTGAGACTGGTACAAATAGAGGCTCAATAGAACTACTTAAGTCAACTCGACCAATCGTGATGATGCTTGTGCCGTTAAAACTATCGCCCTTGTGTTCTGCAACGGCTGATGTTCCGATCGTACCTGGTATTTGTGCGTTCTCTGAAGCGCTATTATTTGGTACAACTGATTCTGTCATGAAACAACTCACTAAAAGTTTTATCTTTGTTTAAAAATACCACATGATAAATAGTATTAAAACTTATACTACTATTATAAGATGATCTTTAAGATTCATAAAGGTATATTTATGCTAAACCATAAAACCCAAGTTTGTTTTTTTAATAACCTGATTGGACGTTTTTATAAAAACCATTTGATCATAGATGTTAAAACTTTAAACCTAGATTTTATTTTAGATGTTATTGAATTTCCGACATCAATTGAAGGTTTAAAAAAAGCACCTAAAGTATCAAAAATTAAAATACCTTTTACGCAACTTGCTCAGGATCTTCAGCCACAAAATTACCTAGATTTAGTCCAATCTGATGCCAAAAATCTGTATCTGCAGATTGGGCAAGAAAGACGTTATATTCACGGCGAACAAACTAATTTTTCATATGCTACATCGGTGTTTCAGCAGATCGGTGATGATGAAGTGCTCCAGCTTGAGGCTTTGAACTATGCACTGAAGCTCCAAAGCATTACTAATGGTATTCAGCAACATACAACAGCGATTGAGACATATATCGAGCTAAAGCCTTTACGATATGCGTTTAGCTTAGATACGTTCATAAGTGCAACTGCAGATCTAGATCAACCTTTCGATACTCGTGAAGCGCTTTCTGGCCATATCGTTAACCATTGGGAAAAATGGGTTAAAGCAAACAATATCACCAGTGAAAGTTCTTATGATGCGGTGCTAATAAATACCGATAAATTAATACTGGTTCGAGTCGGTATTCACTCATTCTCAGTGAAGATTACAGACCTTGAAGTGGCTGACGGCGTTATCTATGCTTCTCTTTGTGATTTAGAGCTCTTACAGGTGCTTCTACCAACGTTCTTTGATGGTATACCTTGCCGTATTACTGCATATGCCGATATGAACATTCAATATGCTGTATCGCAATATAAGACTTGGCTATCAAGTCAAAACCTGAAGAAGATCCAGTACGTTCGCAAACAAGGTATTGAGAAGTACTTGCGTAAAAAATTAGAAGATGAAAGTGACTTAATCGGTAACGCGCAACTTGCCAAAACCTTAATGAATACCAGCTATACAGAACAAACAGTCTCGTTTTTTTCTGACGCTTGGGGATTATCGTACGCAAACCATTTTGAGAAGAAAATTCGTCATGCTTTTGATCTGGTCATACAGGCTTTGGATCATGAAGGGATCTCATTAGAGCAGCTGCAGTTCATCAATAGCCTAACAAAAGGGGCAATTGAGAATGCTATTAACGAGATGCTGAACAAGACTGGTTCGCCGTTAAACGTGGTACCAACACTCACTCAAGAATTACTGTTAATTTGCGATGAATTCAATGCCAAAAAACTCAACATATCAAGTGAGCTCTTGGATGCAATCACTCAGTTTGCAGAACAATATGCAGTATCACCACTGTTGGCCATTAAGCGTGATAGCGCCGTGTATTTGCTGTATGAACCATTAGATGCCGATAATCAGTTAATTGATTATGAGTGGTTTTGTACTGCGGTATATACCAAAAATCAGTTTGTGCCTGAAGCCGATGAACAACATAAAACAAATGTAGCGGATCTTCTTAAATCGGTTGAAGTACTGCATGTATTCAAGCCGAATATCCTGTCGTGGACCAATGGCAAGGTATTTGAAACGCCAGAAGAAAAGAAAAATGCTTTTATGTTATGTCTCACACCTGAAGCATTTGAAAATCAAATAGAATTCTTACGCACTAAGAACGCAATACCAGGATATTTTAAAAACCTGATTACATCCTTAGGTGGTTTAAGTACAGTGGCCACGGAACAAGATAAATACGGTGTATTTTTGATTGAGTCGATCGCTAAAAATTCGACTGGTTTTGCATATCAAGGACAACTCTTTCCTATCGATCAAAATGCCCAAATTGACTTAGATCAATGCTCAAATTTAACGCTTAATTCTAAACTACTACCAAAAAACTACCTGACCTTTAAAAGACTAATGAGATTAAGCGATAGTTTAACGAATGGCGTTAAATAGGTTTAAGGAATATTATTATTTTTACTTTAAGTTTAAATAGTGGTTTTTTAAATGCACAAAAATAAAGTATTATACTTTCAAACATAAAACCCTTTTAAAGTTATACAGAGAATACTGAATGAAACTATTAAAAACTGCGATGGTGGGTATCCTTGGTACTGTAATAGCACATACTGCTTTTGCTTATGATGATGTACCAACCCCAAATCCAAACTTTAAAGAAGCTTACGTGGGGCTTTTAACGCCATCTAAAAACTTTAATGTTGTTGCTGGTGGCCTTACACCTGAAATCAGCGAATATAAACTGTCTGATAGCTATTTTGAGAACAATTCAAATCAACGATACAAAGCGACAGCTCACCTTTATCAACAGATGAATACTCGACAACGAGCGATGTATTTATTAGTTCAGCACACAGCTTACTTAAACGATATTTTCTACCCTCAACGTAACCCTTTAGTTAATCCAAACGTATCAGACGAACAATTGAATGTTGAACCAGCACTTAATAAACTGCAGTCCTTACGTACTGACAAAGATATTGTCGAAAATGTTGTAGATCGTGAAACTATGCTTCAGGTATTAAAAGCACATTACGATTATTATATGCGCGATCAATTTACAGTACGTTTTTACGGTAAAAACCAAAACACATTTACTTATGGAATTGATAACTATTCTGGTTTAAAAATACGTTCGGTGGAAGGAAACTTACGCATTGTTGATCGCAAAACAGGTACATTGTTAGGTGACTCAATGGTTAAGTTAAACCACTGGATACCAGCTACCCGTACCAAAGAGCGCCGCACTATTGATATACCGTCTTCCATGCCAGAATGGAAAGACGTTGAAATTAAAGATCTTGCAATTAAATTCCAACCAACTGCAATAACAACCATGCAAGGTAAACGCATTGATATTAATAAAATCTATGCGTACAACACTGAAAAATTCAATTTCTAATGCATTAAGCGGTCTATCTCGACCGCTATTTTTATGTTTTGGTACAATTATTAACCGTAGCCTAAGCAAAAGTTATAAGTTGCTTTTCCCACTAATCAAATTAAGGTTAAAACTATGAAAAAAGCTCTCCTATCAATTGCCACTGTAATCATGGTCGGGGGATGCTCAGAAGTGCCGAATGATATGTCGCATATCGATGTTTTTTCTTCCGATCGCTACCTATCAACTGCACATCAATTTAATAAGCTTGTTGATGATACGTTTAAGTATCCTTATTCAAAAATACCGTTTTTTCTAGTGACGAAAGGGTGGAGTGTTAGTGGTCCAAAAGAGCCAGTATCGCAAATTGTATATAGTTGCTTAACTTCTAATGAGGTGGAATTGGTGACAAAAATCAAGCCATTCATGCCCGAAGTGACCTACATCAAAACACCTGAAAACCAGGTGAAAAATTGCATCATTAAACATTCAAATGACTCAATTAATGCTGATGCGCTGAATGACCTTAAAGCGTTCCCTTTATTCCAAAAATATGCAGACAATCCATTTTTACGTAAGACCGTGGATGCTGCGAAAGCAGATGGCAAAATCTCAGTAAAAGAATATATGGATATTGTGCAGATTGTCATAAAATTAAGTGGAGCTGACAAACAGGTTCAGCTAGAGAAAACTATTCAAGAGCTTTAGGTATTCATATGTCGGAAAATCTATCCATGCATAGCATGTCGAATGAGGAATTGATTCAAGAATGGCTTGATAGCCTGAAGCTTGAAAATAAGTCCGACATGACGATTAATGAATACAAAAAGAGCTTACTTTTGATGTTAGAAATGCCTTTTTTTAAAGGTAAACATCTATTGGAACTAGACCGCGATTACATCACATCATTTCGGTTGCATCGAATCGATGTTGATATTGTTTCTGCAAGAACACTCAACAAAAATTTATCAGCTTTAAAAAACTTCCTGAACTATTGTCTGCGTAAGGAATATATACCTGAAAACTTCTTTTCTGACATTCGGGTTAAGTTCAAAAACCAAAGCTTACCGCGCCCGATCGCCGTGAATACGTTGAATGAGATACTTGATAACAAGACGCCATTAAATCCGAAATACAATAATCAAAAGTTAAGAGATCTAGCAGCTGCAGAAATTGCTTATTCTGGCGGTTTACGTATCTCTGAATTACATGCCATCAAACTAAGTGATATCAACCTCAGTGCTATGCAACTAAAGGTATTGGGTAAAGGAAATAATGAACGGATTGTTTTTTTAGGAAAAAAATCACTAGAGGCTATTTCTACTTGGCTTTTAGTTCGTAATCGTTGGATTTCAAAAGCTGGAGTAGAAGACTGCGGATATTTATTCATTGCACCATCTGGCAAACATATTGCGAAAAACCATTTAGGTGCATGCATTACAGCTCTGTTAAAGGCGCATGGTTCTGGAAATATTGGTAGTACTCATGCTTTGAGACATAGTTTTGCATCGCACTTGTATAACAAAACAAAAAATATTCGCGCCGTTCAGGAAATGCTAGGTCATAAATCACTATCTTCGACACAAGTATATATTCTTGTAGATCACGAAACGTTGATTAGTTCTTATAAAGATGCACATCCACGCGCTAGAGCGAACCAAGATTAATAATTTATTCGCTTCTTGTACTTCTAAAGATATATCGTAAACGATCGAAATAATTAACTTTTGATGGTGCCCGTAATGGCTAAGACTTTTGAACAAGTAAAAAAAGAATTTTTCAATACAAGGGTCATCACAAACAATCGACTACCTAAGCGTGGTGAAAGCCACAAAATTGCTGTGAAACTTGGTTTAATAGACCAAAAACAATCAACATATGTTAAAAAACAGAAACTTTCATATGTTGGCTTATCTGTAATTGAGTGTTTTGAAGAAGCTGGTTTAGATGATGTCTATATCAATGAAAAAATTGAAGAGTTTTCAGAGCTAAAAAACTATACTTCATTACATAAGGCATTAAGAATACTTGATGACGGCCACATGGCCCGTTTAGCAAAAAAATTAGAGGTTTCAGTCGATATGCTCAATGCGACATTGGCTGTGCTGAATAAAATATAAAAAACGGATTGAACCAACCCATGAATGCAAATGAGCTTTATGAAAAGTTACAGCAAATTGGTAAGCCACTGGTCCACGTAGAAAGCCTCGTATCTACAATGCAGTTGGAAATCCCTGTTGAGGAGATTGAAAAACACATTGAACTTTTCGGGGTTAATTTTTTACTGGTAGAAGTTGTTCGATATACCTTTGACGGTTTTCTATCTCCAGAGTACCAACACTATATAGACGAATTCATTGCAGAAAATGAACTGGATGAAGATGTCATTTTGAATATCAGAAATAAAACATCATCAGATATAGGCCTGGTTAATGTTGGCTTTAATCTAAATGGTTGCATCCTTGGCTTAACCCATACGGATGAATGGATGGAACATTTATTCCACTTGGTTAAGTTCATTACTGACAGTGAAAAACGCGAGAAAAGTAGGAACTTTTTGTCTGAACAAGACAAAATCAAGGAACAAAAAGTTTTAGAAAAACAAGCCAAAGAAAAAGAAAGGGAAGTGATGATTCAACAGGTAGAGGATCTCACCAATACCGATGATTTTAAATTATGCAAAACGAAGGGTGAAATATTGTTGTTTTGGGAAAAGAACATTCCTGACCTATACAAAACTCTATCCAGAACTTTTATGGAAACAATGTCTAAGAAATATATCTCTATATTGCGTGGCTCATGAAGTGATACGATATGAGGAAGAACAACGAGTAGTGCATAAATCAGCGTTCTTGAACAACGCAAACAACAATAAAAATTAGTACTCAGCATTCACCAAAGTTTTGTATTGAGAATATTTCGTCAAATTTACTGTGTCACGTACTTGGCCATATTGAATACTGCCTAGATCTGAGTAGGTAAGGTTTTTCTTTTGAGATACTGCAACCAATAATTCATAGTTATTTCTTTGATTGAGTTCAATTGCTGAAGCGATATTTTTGTCTTGGCTCACTTGAGAAGTAATGCTTTGGATCTCCTTTCTATCTGAAGCAGATACATCCAATGTAGTTAAATAAAATCCGATCGATAGAAATATTGTGGCGGTTAAAGTGAATAGGGATGCACCAGTAAGATAAACGGCGCGTAGAGTTCTATACTTTGTATAAACCACAACTGAAGATATGCAGATTGCCAAACATAGCGCAAGAATAACGGCATGTTGGTCTAGATAATCTGAGAAAAGCATTGTAAAGCCTGAAGTACAAAAACATGTTATATCACTTAGCTACCAAGCCATTTGTAGTATTTGAGACTTATCGTATATATGAAATATAAATAGCAAACCTTTGGTATATACTGAATCGGTTTAAAGTGCTGAAACAATAGGCTTTAGAAATAAAATACTAGTCAAAATGTGAATAATCAGGGGGTACACATGGGGCAAGCTAAGCAAAGAGGTACAGCTCAAGAACGTGCTGAAAGTGCAATTCAAAGTACGATTGATGCAACCTTGGCAAAGATTAAGACCGTACTTGATGGATACTATCAAGACATGCCGAATAACTTCTCGCAAGCTGAAAATTACTTTACTGGATATGTCGCTGCATTTGATATTAAAGATGGGATGGAACTTGAAGGTAAAGAGTCTGAATGGGCTTATGATGGTTTACCTACGCCTACCGCTTTACTCAAACTCGTTGAAACTGAGTTAAACGAAGTGATACGTGAAGATAAAGAGTTTTTGGATGACTTTGATCCTGAAATGTATATTGAAGAACTAGGCGAAAACTTGATGTTCTTCCGCTATATAGGTGCTTCTAGTTTCGATACGCCAGATGATGTTTTGCATAATATTCAAACAGTGTCATTTTGGGCGCCACACTTGGTCATGATTAATGGCGTATGGCATAACACTTATGATGCTGGTGCGGTCAATGATGATGGTGAAACGGTCGGCATAAGATTCTAATTCTAGAGGGGTGCATATTGATTACTGCAGCATGCACCTTATTGGTTTAAACATTGCTGTATCGACTGAGCAATATTTTCAGATATTTTCCAGATTACTTTCTGATTAGATAAGCGATTTGCTTCTTCAGGATTGGCAATCACGCCGATCTCAATTAAAACCGCCGGCTTTTGTGATTTCTTCAGGACCACTAGATTGTCATATTGATATACGCCATTTGAGGTCAAAAGCTTTTTGTTTTCACCTGGTATATTCATGCCATGGTAAGTAGAAGGGCTTTCACCAATTGATTTTAGGTTCTGGCCAATGAGATTGGCGCATTTCAAACTTTTTCCGTATTCTGGATTTTTCTTTGATACAAAAATTGAAAAACCTTTGAGTTGATTCTTGTACTTGGTCAGCTCAGTAGGTATTGAGTCGTGGTGCACCGAAATAAAAAGATTAGCATTAGGGTATCTGGTCGCACGTTGAACCAGTGAGACTTTATCTTCATTCACTGAAGATCTGAGCACTTGGACATGACGCGATTTAAGAAAGTATTCAATAGAATTGACCATGCTAAGGTTGTAAGTGTATTCAGGATAGCCGTTAGCTGCAGTAGATCCAGCTTGTTTTGGTGAATGGCCAACATCAAGTACTACTGAATTTTCAGCAAAGATAGATTGTGTAATGATTGACATTGCTAATATCGATATACATTTTAGCTTTAGCACAATTAAAACCCTTTAAGCTATTATTATGGTTTTAAGTATATTTAATTTAAAAAAAATTAAAAGGTTTAAAAGGTTTTGTTAAAATGGTTTTAAGATGGTTTTAAGATGGTTTTAAGATGGTTTTAAAGTACTTATCATGAGAGCTCTAAATACAATTTTGGATATAAAATTTATACATCGACTGTTCACTCAGTTTGTAGAACATCACCCACGACCATTGAGTGTTCACTTCCTGAAAGGCACCTATATAGATGAATTAGAGGGTTATAAGTCAGAGATGGATCCGTAAATTTGAACAACTCCTATAAGTGATATTCTGCTCCTCAAATGATGTTATAAACATCAATATATGGAGTATTTTATGACACGTAGACCAAGAAGAAATCATTCAAATGACTTTAAAGCTAAGGTAGCACTTGCTGCGATTAAAGCAGAAAAAACACTTGCTGAATTGAGTGCTGAGTTTGATGTTCATCAAAACCAAATTATTGACTGGAAAAATCAATTGATCTCAGCTTCCTCGCAAGCTTTCGATCAATCAAAAGCTCCAACAGAACCACCCATCGATCTAAAAAAATGATCCTAGACAGTATCGTGGACAACAAATCCCTCTAAATTCTTAAAATATTTCTGTTCAAAGGCTTCTGGGCTTAACCAGCCGTTTGCGGAATGCCTTCTGACCCGATTGTAATAAATCTCAATATAGTCAAACAAGACTGTATTCGCTTCTTTTCGAGTGGCAAACACACTGCCATGGACCACATGACCTTTCAATGTATGAAAGAAGCTTTCGGTCACTGCATTATCCCAACAGTTTCCCCTGCGTGACATACTTTGAACGCAGTTATTCGTCAATAATAGCGCCCTAAAATCACGACTACAGTACTGTGAGCCTTGGTCCGAATGCACCATGACACCCATTGGATACCCCTGACGAGCCATTGCATAATGAAACGCATCACACACCAATTGACGGTCTATTCGATGGCTGGTTTGCCAACCGACAATACGACGGCTGAATAGATCCAGCATCACACACAAATACAGCCAACCTTGCTTAGTACGGATATAGGTAATATCCGTTGTCCAGATCTTATTGGGTTCATTGACCGTAAATTGACGATCCAACAAGTTAGGCGCTGTAGGCAAACGATGGTTTGAATCAGTCGTATACTTGTATTTACGTGCAATCCTGCTACGTAAACCAAGCTTTTTAAGCATTCTTCCAACGGTTCGTTCGCTCATGCTGTAACCTAAATCATGCATGTCATGTACCAATGAAGGTGCACCCAATCGTGCATGATGCTGCCAATATACGGCTTTTAAATCATTATATTTCTGCGCTGGATTGGCCTGGCGTTTTCGCCAGGCATAATAGCCTGAAGTGCTGACACCCAGGCATTGACAGGCAGAAGATACAGTGACTTCATTCACATCCAGATCTTGAATTACCGTGTACTTTTCTTGGCATGATCTGTCAGAAAGTACACATGCGCTTTTTTTAAGATGTCATTGGCTTCCCTGAGCTGTTTGACTTCTTTCTCTAATTCTAAGATCCGCTGTTGTTCTGGTGAAAGTTGACGTTTGCTTGAACCTACTGGATTGGCTTCACGAATCCATTTGTCTAAAGTTGAATAACCCACACCTAATTTCTGGGCGATTGCAGCTATAGGTTCGTGGGAGTTTGAAAGTGCATAATCAATCGCTTGCTGTTTAAATTCAGGACTAAAACGTTTAGCCATTTCTTGAATCTCCAAAGATTAAAGTTACGTTATCTTTAGAAGGACGTGCTGTCCATTATTTTGGCTAGGATCAAAACTACATGCAAAAATCGGTGAGCAGGCATTAGAAATTGATTTTTTAGAAGGTGTGTTGAAGAAACTGGGTCGCTTCAACCACAAAAGTTAATCGATGACTCACTTCAGATTTCAGTATCTAAGCAAGCTAAGCTGCTGAAAGTCTCCCGTGGTTGTTATTACTATCGCCCAAAACCTGTGAGTGAATCAGATCTGAAGCTGATGCGCTGTATGGATGAGTTACATATGCAATACCCTTTTGCAGGTAGCCGTATGATGCGTGATTTATTGAATCGTCAAGGACATCATATAGGACGACGTCATACACGTACTTTAATGAAGAAAATGGGCATTAATGCGTTATATCGTAAACCAAATCTAAGTCAGGCCAATCAAGCTCACCGTAAATATCCATATCTGCTCAAAGGATTGGCTATTCAGCGCAGTAATCAAGTGTGGTCTACGGATATAACGTATATCCCTATGGCAAAAGGCTTTGTTTATTTATGTGCTGTGATTGATTGGCATAGCCGCAAGGTACTTGCGCATAGAGTATCGATTAGTATGGAGGTTACATTTTGCATAGAAACATTAAATGAAGCTATTGAAAAATATGGCCGACCTGAAGTCTTTAATACAGACCAAGGCAGTCAGTTTACCAGTGATGCATTTATTGATGTATTGAAATCAAATGGCATTCAAATCAGTATGGATGGTAAAGGTCGATGGGTTGATAATGTGATGGTTGAACGATTATGGCGGAGCGTTAAATATGAAGAGGTGTATCTCAAAGCCTACAGCAATGTTTTGGATGCGAAGAAGCAATTAAACGCATATTTTGAATTTTATAATTTGAAACGACCTCATTCGAGTCTGGACAAAATGACTCCAGATGAGTTTTACTATGACCAGCTACCCCAACAAAACAAGGTGGCTTAACTAGAGCGGAATATCACTTATAAATACGCTTTTAGTTGTTCAAACAAGTGGGACCACCTCTATATCTCGATAGGTATAGTAGAGTGATATCTCGATAGGTATAGTGTTTTGCAGTTTAGAGGAGATATCGCGATGCATACGCGGAAGGCAATAACGGAGGCGCTTCAAAAACTCGGAGTCCAAACCGGTGACCTCTTGATGGTGCATGCCTCACTTAAAGCGATTGGTCCGGTCGAAGGAGGAGCGGAGACGGTCGTTGCCGCGTTACGCTCCGCGGTTGGGCCGACTGGCACTGTGATGGGATACGCGTCGTGGGACCGATCACCCTACGAGGAGACTCTGAATGGCGCTCGGCTGGATGACGAAGCCCGCCGTACCTGGCTGCCGTTCGATCCCGCAACAGCCGGGACTTACCGTGGGTTCGGCCTGCTGAATCAATTTCTGGTTCAAGCCCCCGGCGCGCGGCGCAGCGCGCACCCCGATGCATCGATGGTCGCGGTTGGTCCGCTGGCTGAAACGCTGACGGAGCCTCACGAACTCGGTCACGCCTTGGGGGAAGGATCGCCCGTCGAGCGGTTCGTTCGCCTTGGCGGGAAGGCCCTGCTGTTGGGTGCGCCGCTAAACTCCGTTACCGCATTGCACTACGCCGAGGCGGTTGCCGATATCCCCAACAAACGGTGGGTGACGTATGAGATGCCGATGCTTGGAAGAGACGGTGAAGTCGCCTGGAAAACGGCATCGGATTACGATTCAAACGGCATTCTCGATTGCTTTGCTATCGAAGGAAAGCCGGATGCGGTTGAAACTATAGCAAATGCTTACGTGAAGCTCGGTCGCCATCGAGAAGGTGTCGTGGGCTTTGCTCAGTGCTACCTGTTCGACGCGCAGGACATCGTGACGTTCGGCGTCACCTATCTTGAGAAGCATTTCGGAACCACTCCGATCGTGCCTCCGCACGAGGCCGTCGAGCGCTCTTGCGAGCCTTCAGGTTAGAGGCCGTCGACAATGATAATCTGGATCAACGGACCTTTCGGCGCCGGAAAGACGACGCTCGCTAAGCGGCTGCGCGATCGGCGTTCCAAATCGCTGATCTTTGACCCCGAGGAAATCGGGTTCGTGGTGAAAGAAACGGTCCCCATGCCAGCGAGCGGAGACTATCAGGATCTCCCCTTGTGGAGGGGACTTACGATCGCGGCGGTCAGGGAGATTCGAAGGAATTACTCGCAGGACATCATCATCCCAATGACGCTCGTGCACCCGGACTATCTGACTGAGATACTCGACGGGGTAAGGCGGATCGACGATCAGCTGCTGCACATCTTTCTGACGCTCAACGAGGACCTATTGCGTCACCGGATCGCGAACCAGACCATGCATCCTGACCCGAATCGAAATGCGGAGATTCGAGAGTGGCGATTAGCGAATGTCGCCCGATGCTTGGCCGCAAGGGAACGGCTTCCATGCACAACCCGTGTTCTCGATAGTGGTGCACACACCAGCGATGAACTCGCAGCGATGGTGCTCGACGGAATCGATGGGCGCACCTGATCGCCTTCGACGCCTGCGCAAAGCGTAGCGCGAGGGTGGCGGGCTCACGACCAAACGCCCAGAGGTCGATCATCGCAGGGATGTTTGGCTTTGTGGTGCGGACGACGGGACTCGAACCCGTACTCTCACAGAGAAGCAGATTTTCGTACCACCTCGACTTTCGCCGCCGTCTGATGACGTTCGTGGTCTGGACTGTCCCTTCGCCATTGCCCGAAGGCTTTAGGCGCCGCCCGTCCAGTCTCTACACCTTCCCCCGAAGGGGCTTGGCTCGGGATTGGCTTAGGGTATTGCCCGTTAGCGTTCCCCGACTTTGAGCGGTTCTACTCCGCGGATTTCCCCGCGGGCACTCCAATTTTAAAGTCTGCTGCGTCTACCGATTTCGCCACGTCCGCCTTTTTTCGCCGTTCCTAGCGCTCGTGCGATGCACCTATGTTGCACCTAGCGCCGAATCGTTCTTCGTCATCCTGAAAAACCACGTCTCCTAAAGCCTTGCATAGCTTATCTTTTCTCCACCACGAACTTTTTTGTGGGATGGTAGAAAAAAAGACTTTTTAAGTCCGCTGGCTTGCCAGGCCTTGTTAGCTTGTACGGTCATGGTTATCGGGTAAAGAATATTGACGGCATCGCTGGTGTCGGTGGCTGAAAAGCCGGCTCCCATCAGGGCAATAGCCATTTCAGATGCAGGCGTACAGGGCAATGGTCAACAGCTACAGCCTGTCTGACGATTCCGGCGTCATGGCTGCGGCGGCTATCACGCATTTTTTGTTCGGTCAGGCGGTGTTTTCGTACCTCAATGGTTGGAGCGTGTTGATCGGACCTGGTACAGGTTTGGACAGCACGGGCTGCAAATACGCAAGGGATTTAATGGGCCTGGTGGCGTTCACGGCTTTTATCGTGACGTTTCTGTTCAGGGGCTACTCATAATCTCGTGGCTCGGCGGTTCCCGGCACACCATGACAGTAAGGAAGGACCCTGTGTCTCAACTCTCCCAGCTTCGAAGCCCCGCCGCCGTGCAGGCTGCCATCGATGAGTTCGTGCAACTGGGCCGCACGAAATTCCTGGCGCGCCACGGCTACGGCAAGTCCCGCGACTTCCTGGTACGTGATCCGAAGACCGGCACCGATTGCGATTCCAAGGCCATCGCCGGTGTGGCCTTCGGCAAGCAATTTCCCGAGCAGGGCCCGCTCACTGCTGACAGCTTCTCCGGTGGCGAGGCGACCGTCGTTCCGGCGCTGACGCGGCTCGGGTTTCGCATCATTCGCATCGGCGAAGACTGGTCCGAAGAAGAGGTCCTGGCCACGGTCGAAGACTATTTCGACATGCTGCGTGCCGAGGCGGCTGGGGAGCCGTACAACAAGTCCGAGCACAACCAGGCACTGCGCCAACTGCTGAACGGTCGCAGCAAGTCTTCAGTCGAGCTCAAGCACCAGAACATTAGCGCCGTACTCGATGCCCTGGGCCTGCCCTATATCAACGGCTACAAGCCACGCGGCAACAGCCAACTGCTGCTGCGTAAATCCGTACACGCCTACGTTCTGGAACATCAGCAGACGGTCGGCGCTCTTGTCGATGCCCTGGAGGAGGTAAAACTTCCGGGTGACAAAACCTACCGAGCGGCTTTGGTAGAACCACCCGCCCGTGAAGTGCTTGTGCGTACCCCGGCATCTCTACGGCAACGCCTACCGCGAAAGTTCGATTATGCCGCTCGCGATGAAGCCAACCGCAAGCTGGGCCGGGCAGGGGAGCAGTGGGTGATTGGCTACGAACAGCAACGCCTGACCGAGCTCGGCCACCCAGAGCTTTTTCAGCGGCTGGATTGGGTGTCCGACACCCAGGGAGACGGTGCGGGGTTCGACATCCTGTCGTTCGAAGAGGACGCCCATGAGCGCTTCATCGAGGTGAAAACCACCAATGGCGGGGTAGGCTCGTCTTTCTTGGTCAGCCACAACGAACTCGAATTCTCCAAGGAGGCGGGCGATCAATTCCATCTGTATCGCGTGTTCCAGTTTCGGGACGGTCCGCGCCTGTTCACGCTACCCGGCGACCTCAGCCAACATGTGCATCTCAAGCCGACGGACTACCGGGCGAGTTTCCGGAGTTTGGTGGGGTAAAGGCAGGGTTCTGTTGAGCCGAATGGCTGTGTGCGGCCGATTCTGTTGAAAAAGTAGCGGCCTCCCCATGCCGTTGGCAAAATTGCTTTGTCAGCGAGCGTGGGGGCGAACAGCATGATGGGACAGTTACCGGGAGGACAGCAGCGCCTGTTCTACTCGTTCAATCTGGAAGATCACGTCCCGGCCCAACATCTCCTGCGCAGCATCGACCAGTGCTTGGATCTCAGTGATCTACGTGCCTACCTGGCAGATTTCTATAGCCCCATCGGGCGTCCCTCGATTGACCCGGAGTTGATGGTGCGCATGCTGGTCGTCGGCTACTTGCTATGGCATTCGTTCCGAGCGGCGATTGTGCGAAGAGGTGCACCTGAACCTGGCCTATCGCTGGTTCTGCCGGTTGGGTCTGGAAGACGAAGTCCCCAATCACTCGACCTTCTCGAAGAATCGCCATGGGCGTTTTCGTGACAGCGATCTATTCCGCTGGTTATTCAATGAGGTGCTGCGGCGCTGCATGGCAGCCGGCCTAGTCAAGGGTGAAGGTTTCGCCGTCGACGCCAGCATCATTAAGGCGGATGCCAGCCGGCAACGTGGGGTGGCGGGAGATGAGGTCGATTGGAACGATCCAAAGCTCAGCAGCCGCGCAGTGCGCGAGTACCTCGAAGCCCTTGATGAAGAGGCGCTGGCTGAGGCTCTTCCCAAGAAAATTTCGCTCACTGATCCTCAGTCCCGTTGGACAGCAGCGCCAGGTGGCCCGGCCTTTTTTGCCTACTCCACGAATTACCTGATCGACACTGAGCACGGTGTGATCATGGACGTGGAAGCTACCCCGGCGCACCGTACCGCCGAAGTCGATTCGACTAGGACGATGGTCGAGCGTGTCGAGGCGCAGTTCGATCTCACACCGGAACGCCTTATCGGCGATACCGCTTATGGCACCGCCCCGATGCTGGCCTGGATGGTCGAAGAAAAGGACATCGAACCGCATGTGCCGGTGTGGGACAAGACCGAGCGCAAGGACGACAGCCTCTCCAGTAACGACTTTCACTGGAGTCAGGACGCCAATGAATATCGCTGCCCAGCCGGCAAACCGCTACGCAGTGAATGGCGCGCCTTCACCCAGCAAAGGTCGCGGGTAACTAAGGCCAAAACCGTCATTTACCGCTCCAGCCAAACCGACTGCGCCACCTGCCCGTTGAAAGCGAAATGCTGCCCCAACACGCCGAATCGGAAGATCGTCCGCAGCATCCATGAGGCTGCCCGCGACGTGGCTCGACGCATCGCCAAGACACCGGAGTACCTCGTCTCTCGCTGCGAACGAAAGAAGGTGGAGATGCTTTTCGCCCACCTCAAACGGATCATGAAACTCGACCGTTTACGACTGCGTGGCCTAACGGGTGCCACTGACGAATTCACCTTGGCTGCGATGGTGCAGAACCTGCGCCGCATGGCCAAGCTTTTGCCTCAAGGGCCACCGCTGACGGGATAGGTATGCCTGCTACGAGCAGAAACCCTCAAATTAACCCTTAAACCTGAGCAAGGACGCTCAGTGAAACGCCGGAAGGCAACTTGAAGTGGCTTGCAGCCACTTCGACAGCAGGCACACCTGATCGGCAGGCTGCCGCTAAAGCTACTTTTTCAACAGAATCGGCCGATTTGTGCCGGTCGTCAAGGACCGCTTCGGATCACTCTCAACCGGATCGCGGGCCAGCTGATTTGCTAAAACCCGCGCCAAACTCAACGAAGGATTTCGCATGATCCGTTTTTTTTGGCGATCACGCTCGGCCTGATGGTTGGCTGCTCGTCGAGTTCAAGTTCGATCTGATCAGTGAGCGGTAGCGCAAGTGGATCGCCTCAGCCAAGCAGCGTTGTTGCCGGCGGCCGGAAGAAAGCCTTGAACTAGTAGCGGAAAGGATGAAACTTTATTTTTACGATTCTCAGCATTTTCCAAGGTTGAGCGAAAATTAGGATGATACTTTAATGATTCCGGCCTCCATCCCCACAAAACGCTTGCAGATGGCAGAATTGAAATAAGTCATTGTTTTAAATGGATTTTTGCAGGAATTGCTACGTTGCAGGGTCCTGTAGTTAGGATGACACTTTATTTTCCTCCCACAATCAAAGCATCCATCCATGCATTTGTGAAATCAGAACCCATTGAACGCATTGAGTTTGAAAAAAACTTGCTGAACTTAGGTATCGTGAACAATTATGAAAAATATATAGACTACAATAATTTGCTGTTTCACGTTTTGTTTAGCAAATGGATTAACAGTCCAGTTGACTTTGGATATTTTGTCGATCAAAACTTTTACGGTGCCAGCTAAGCTCACTCAAAACATCTACGGTGTAATACACCGTAAAAAGAATTGCACCTGGTACTTGCCACTAAAAAATGACAGTGAATGACATTTTGAGAGAAAAAAATTGTGGGGTAGTGCCTTTTCTACTCCTTTGAGAATTATAATTATGACAATTCCGATACACCTAACAATAACTTCATATTTTTCTTTCTTGAACTAAGATTCAATAACTTAACTAATTTCTATTTCAATCATAAAATATGATATGTTGACCTTAAGAATAATTCATAAACTTTACTATGTTTGCTTTAAAAACAATTCATTTAGAAAAGAAAGTCTCAAACGAAAATCAAATTATTCTTTTATTTGATTTAGATTCATTCTGTCCATGTATGTACCCTATGCTGTACACCATGAAATTTCTTAGATTTCAAAGTATCTCTACGCAGCATGCAGATTTAATCGCAATAAAATTTTGGTATGAATTTTGGTTTGAAAAGTTTGCCACGTCCTTTTGTGAGTCGTTCTATTCGACATCCTATAATTTTGAGATCATTCAATGTGAAATTGATAATTTCATTGTTTACTTAGAAAATAATAAAAAACTTGAAAGTAATCTTATACGGCTAAGCAATTCAGAACATATTAATTACACAACAATTGGTCATAGAGTTAGATCCTTCTTAAAGTTTTACAACTTCTTGATTAATGAATACTTAAGCATGCAATCACAGCCACAACTTACGTTGAAGGAAATTCAAAAAATTAAAGAAAACTTGAATAAATATATGACAATAAAGAAAAAAATTATAAATAATTTTTCAAAAGCCAATAAGACAATTAAAAGTGAGATAAATCATAATTTTAAGAGCATGAATCAGGAAATGATTAAAGGATTGTATTCAGTCATTTCACCAAGTAACTCTAATAAATACAATGAATTAAATCCTTTTAGATCTAAAAATGTACAACTCAGAAACTTTCTGATCATACATCTCATGCTCAACTATGGTCTTAGAATTGGTGAGCTTATGCTACTAACAACCAACTCTATTAAAAAATCAATTCAGAATCATAGTTTTAGTTTAATTATTACAAATACAGATGATGAGTTCGATGATCGATCAAAAAAGCCAAAAATCAAAAATGAATATTCGTACCGAGTAATTAAACTGCAGGAACGAGACTACAGAATTCTTCAAATCTATATAAATGAAATCCGAAAAGAAATTCCTTCACATATCTTATTTACATCCTTAAAGCCTCCCTATTCTGCTTTAAGTTTTCTAATAAAAGATCTAAATACGTATCTTTCATCAATTGAGATTCATTGTTATTCAATATATTGTAGGTTGAAAGTATCAAATGTGAAAGTTGAGGATCAGAACGTAGGGTTGATTCGATAGCAAGTTCGATAGGCTCATTAAATATTCCTTCATAGCTTTTTTTTAACCATGCTGGATCTAAATGCATCATTTTATAAGTGAAGCCGAGAGGATCTGGTGCATTACCATCATGAACTTCTTCAGGTTCAAGCATGAAAGTTTGACCTTGATAGTTATCAATAATTTTTTTTCTACAATTGAATTGTTGATGTCCTAACTCTGTTACCCCTATAAGATAACTTGAGTGTAGATGAGGATCGTATGCAAAGCCTTTGAAGTGGGCATGAATTAGTTCTATACCTGTAGACTTATCCTGTGTGACATTGACCCAATTGCTCATATTTACTTAATTAGTCCTAATGGATTTAGCTTATCAAAAATTATCTAATGAAGAAATTCTAAAATTAACATAATACACCTTATACAAAATGCCCTTGTAAGCCCTTAATCAAGGGCATTTTTAGTCTCTACTTAACATAAAATTTTGGTGGTGCTTCAAAAAGTATGCTGCCTTTAAATGAAGCCATTATTGATGTAAAAGAAAAGAAGGCTAAATCAAAAGCTTTAAAATGGTTTTCAAGCTTTTTTGAAAAATTACAGCTTCTTCTGAAGCTACGCCTAATTCTATGCCTTATTTTGCAATTATTGCCTTCAATACCTACAGTAAAAAATTTACCAATACTTTGCTTACCATTTTTAAAAGCAGTGATGAAACTGTCCCAATGATCACTTGCAATTCGGGTGTAGTGAATATCTAATTGTTTAAGCTTTGTCTTCAATTGTTAGACTGTAGCTAAATCTCGTTTACCCCAAACATAAGCAACAATTTCACCTGTTTCTCGATGATAGGCGT
>NZ_SGSS01000025.1:0-53463 GCF_004209135.1 Acinetobacter sp. WCHAc060006
TTCTTAATTTTTAAATATTTTGGAGCATCCATTTTAATGAAGCAATTGGAGTTAATCCTTAAAACCTTTCATGAATATGAGTTTAAGGAAGGTTTAGATGATTTATTTTATTTGTGTGGGAACTTTCTTAAAGAAATAGATCCAAAGGTTAAGCTCGAATATGGACAAGATGTATCCTTCTTCAAAGTTCTAAAAATCCTGTTAGAAAGTGGTGATATTTCCTTATTTCATAATTTGAATGGTGAAGATCCATCTAGAGATGGAGAGTTACTGCTTGGAAGCCCACAAGAACAAATTGAACAGCTACAACAAGTTTGGATTGGTAGTTTTGCTATCCATCAAATGGATCAAAAAAATAACTATCTAGGGTGGTATTTCTTGATACATTGCCCTTATGCATTAGCTCATAAACTCTATGATGAAGATGGTAAATTCGTCCGTTGGTTATATACGGACTAGCTTTCTTAAGGCTTAAGTAGAGTAGTTACTAACTTGAATAGCCACCTATTTTGTAGACACTTATTATGTATGAAAATAGGTAATTAACATAAAATCTCTTATTACGAAATGAAGAAGCCTAGACCTAAGATCTAGACTTTAATTTAAAGTACACAAGTTAGATATAACTCTTTTTCCATTTATTTATGAGATTTGGCGCCCACGATACTAAGAATTTTCATCTATCCAACACTCACCCCCATCTTCGCGTTTTTTTAAATCAATAAAAAAGTACTTTTGCAGCCTTCACATGTATTCTCTGCTGAATTTAGTGCGCATTAAACCCAATCATCAACATATATTTTTTCAAATCAATCAAAGACAAAACTAAATATTCTCAATATGATAAAAAATAAGCCCATGAAAGTTGAAGAATGTGAATACCAATACAACATCGATACTCGTTACAGGCGCCACTGGCTATATTGCCAGCTGGGTCATTAAAAATCTGCTTGAACAAGGACATACAGTTCACGCCACCGTACGTGATCTGAATAAGAAAAAAAGCTTTGCTCACTTAGAAAATATCGCAAACCAAAGCGCTGGCACACTCAAACTGTTTCAAGCCAATTTACTTACACCGCATGCCTTTGATGAAGCCATGCAAGGCTGTGAAATTGTGTTGCACATGGCCTCACCTTTTGTAGTAACCAATTATAAAGATGCGGTAAAAGACATTATTGAGCCTGCGGTAATAGGCACAGAAAATGTCCTAAACAGCGTAAACCAAACAGAATCTGTAAAACGTGTGGTGGTAACCTCCAGTATTGCCTCTACTTATGGCGATGCGATCGACATTAAGCAAACAGCAAATAACCAATTTGATGAGTCTCACTGGAATACCACCAGCTCCGAAACCCATCAACCCTATCCATATTCAAAAGTCATGGCGGAGCGCAAAGCGTGGGATATGCAAAAAGCGCAAAACCGCTGGGAACTGGTTTGTGTCAACCCAGCGCTTGTGCTCGGCCCTTCACTGACAGCAATGACCAAGTCTGGCAGCGTTGAAGTGCTAGAGCAATTTGCCAACGGCATGACCCTCGCCGGTGTACCGCCGATGTGGAATGGCATTGTCGATGTTCGTGATGTTGCCGATGCTCACTTGCAGGCAGCTTTTAACCCAAATGCAAAAGGCCGTTATATCATCAGTGGTGGCTCACTCAGCCTGCTGGAAATGGGTAAAATTCTGCGCCAAAACTTCGGCCCTAAATTCCCCTTCCCGCGCAATCAGTTGCCTAAAGCTGCATTTAAATTGTTTGGCCCATTGGCTGGTTTTTCCAAATCTTTTGTTGAACTCAATATGGGCTATCCTATCTACTTTAATGCGTCTAAGAGCCAAGCCGAATTGGGTATTCAATATCGCAATATTGAAAACAGCTTAGTTGAGCATTTCCAGCAGCTGCTGGATGACGGTGTTGTGAAAAAATACATCCCTTAACAGATCATAAAAAAACCGCCCTAGGGCGGTTTTTTCAGCTTTGCAAATTATTCTATTTGCCCATGGCTTTTCATCAACTCAATAAATTCAGCTTCATTGATGACTGGAATACCTAATTTTTCAGCTTTTTCCAGTTTAGAACCAGCTTTTTCACCAGCAACCACACATTTGGTTTTACTCGAAACACTGCCGCTGACACGAGCGCCGAGTGTTTGTAGCAACTGCGTCGCTTCATCACGACCCATCGTGCTCAATGTACCCGTTACTACCCAACTTTCGCCATTTAAAGGTTGACGACTTGGTGCAACTGGCGCATCCCAATGAATGCCTGCAGCCAGCAAACGCTCAACTACTTCAAGGTTATGCGGTGCTTGGAAAAAGTCGACAATCCATTCAGCAGTGATATCACCTACATCCGGTGTTTTTTTCAAAGCATCTAAATCAGCAACTCGAATCGCATCAAAAGTTTGGAAAGTATTCGCCAACATGCGTGCCGTGGTTTCACCTACCCCGCGGATACCCAAGGCATAGATGAATGAACCTAAAGTAGTTTTCTTGCTGTTTTCAATCGAATCAATCAGGTTTTGTACTGACTTCTCACCCATTTTTTCAATGGTCAGCAGCTTGTCACGGTGTTCATGCAGGCTGTAAATATCAGCCACATCTTTCAGTAAATCCAAATGCAGCAATGATTCCGCCCAACGATCGCCTAGGCCTTCAATATCCATGGCTTTACGTGAAACGAAATGACGGATCGCTTCGATACGCTGCGCCGCGCAATATAGACCGCCTGAACAGCGCGCCAAAGCTTCACCTTCAGGCATCACCACTGGCGATGCACACACAGGACAGCTTTCAGGCAGATGCACTTCAACAGCATCCACAGGACGAAACTCAGGCCAAACCTTTTCGACTTTTGGAATCACGTCACCGCTGCGGTAAACACTCACGGTATCACCAATGCGCACATCCAAACGGTGAATTTCACCAATATTATGCAAGGTTACATTTGAAACCGTTACACCGCCAACTGCCACAGGGTTCAACCGTGCCACAGGCGTTAAAGCACCTGTACGCCCCACTTGCCAGTCAATATTATCCACGGTAGTTAACGCTGCAACAGCAGGAAATTTATAGGCTGTTGCCCAGCGCGGTTCACGGCTTAAGAAGCCCAAAGTCTGCTGCTGTTTCAGATCATTGACTTTAATCACCATACCGTCAATTTCAACAGTCAGCTCAGGACGCTCTGCATTAATCTGTTCATAAGCCTGCTGCACAGCCTGTATGCTGTCGCAAACAAAATGACGCTCGCCCACCGCAAAGCCAAACTGTGTCAGCCATTCAAGACTGGCTGACATGGTGCTTTGCCCATGATTCGGCTCGCACTGCGCAATCCCGTAAGCATAGAACGCCAATGGACGTGAAGCTGCAATACTTGGATCAAGCTGACGTAAACTGCCTGCTGCTGCATTACGCGGATTGGCAAAGGTTTTTTCACCCTTGGCTTCATTTTCCGCATTCAGCTTTTCAAAGCCGGCTTTCGGCATCAGCACCTCACCGCGTACTTCTAATAAAGCTGGAATTTCTGCAGAAGCTGATGTCAGCACTTTAGGCAGGTTGCGAATGGTTTTAACATTTTGGGTAATGTCTTCGCCTGTTTCACCGTCACCGCGCGTCACACCACGTACCAGCACGCCATGTTCATACCAAAGCGAAATCGCTAAGCCATCAAATTTCAGCTCGACATCATATTCAATTTTTTGATTCGGCAGACGCTCTTCAATACGGCGCGCAAAAGCAAATAAGTCTTCTTGATTAAACACGTTACCCAGTGACAGCATAGGCACTGCATGGGTCACGCTTTCAAATTTAGACAGCGCTTTGCCACCGACTTTATTGGTTGGCGTGTCTGCTTGAATATATTCAGGGTGCTGGGTTTCTAATGCTTTTAACTGGTGAAAAAGCTGATCATATTCACTGTCTTCAATGGTCGGCTGATCCATTACATAATAGGCATGATTGTGCTGCGCCAAAATTTGAATCAACTGGCGCATTTGCGCGATGACCGGTTGCGGTTGTGTCATATCTTCACCATAAAAAAGGGCGGTAAATAGCCGCCCTCAAAAAATTCTATCACTGATCTATATTATAAAAATCAGCGTGACCCGTTGCAATCCTAAGCTTCTACCGCTTGCCCTAAGCGATAATCAATGGCTTGATGGCGCCAATGTTCACGTAGCTGCGGCGTAAATTCCTGATTGTTTTGATCATATACCGTACCCGCAATTTCACGTGCAATCAGACGCGAAATACTGTCCATGGTATCAAATGCATTTTGCACATCGCTATGTGGTAATGCTAAGAAGAAGGCCAAACCTTTCACTTGCTCAGTCGACAATGTTTCTAAATCAAAACCTGCCGCCGCACCGTCATTACCAATTTGCAATACTGAGAACAATAACTTGCTATCGTCTTCACTATAACGATGGAAACATGCCATTTCACCAAAACGTAAACCATATTTCATCAGCACTTTCAGGGTTTTTTCACCTGATAATGCACGACTATCTGGATAGACATTCAAAGCAATATACGTTTCTGCTGTAGCCAAAGCACTTTCTTCATCCACCAACTTTTGCTCATGCAAATGTGCATCAAGAATATTACTTTCGTCTTCAAATTCAGAAATTTCAGCTTTTTCAATGTGATTCAAGCTTAGCTCTGAAGGTTTTTCCTCGGCCTTCACCGCTTCAGCAATTACCGCCGTACTCACCGTCACTTCACGTACGGTTTGAACGTCGGCATTTTCAGCTTTTTCAACATTCGCATCATTTGTAGCGCTTTCTGTAACAGGTTCTGGCTGTGCTTCTTTGGCTTCAGTAGGTTCAGCTTCAGCTAAAACTGGCTCTTTACGCACTTCTGCTTCCGTTTGCAATTGCTCACGAACATGACGTGGAATCACAGGTTGCTGCGAGTCAGGATGAATATGTAAATCCGTTTCCAACGAAGGTGATACTTCTGCTGGCTTTTTCAGCAATAATCGAATGCCCAGTAGCATAATAACCACTGCAACAACAATCCCAAGGATTGTGGTAATTTCCATACTATGACTCCGCAACTAAACCGTATTCTTTTGCTTGTTCTAAATCGACAGTGACCAATTTAGACGTTCCCGGTTCTGGCATGGTCACACCGAGCAAATCAGTTGCCATGGTCATCGCCAGTTTATTATGTGTAATGTAAATGAATTGCACTTGTTCAGAAAGTTCTTTTACTAAATTACAAAATCTTCCTACATTGGCATCGTCCAAAGGCGCATCAACTTCATCCAATACGCAAAATGGTGCAGGATTCAAACGGAAGATCGCAAAGACCAGTGCCAAAGCAGTTAACGCCTTTTCACCACCTGAAAGCAAGGCCAATGAACTGTTGCGCTTACCCGGTGGACGAGCCATCAGCTTCACCCCAGATTGCCAACCATCTTCTAAACTTAAGCTAGCTTCACCACCATTAAAGACTTTTGGAAATAATTCCTGTAATTCAGCATTTACCCGATCAAAGGTATTCATAAAGAGCTTGCGGGTTTCTTGGTCAATGCTCTTCATGGCCGCTTGTAATTGCTCAACGGTTTTTTCTAAGTCTTCAATTTGATGACTCAGTTCTTCATAGCGTTTTGATACTTCTTCATATTCTTCTGAAGCAGCCAAATTCACTGCACCGAGTTTTTCAAATTGCTTTTGTGCTTTTTCCAACTGCTGTTGATGACTAACAATATCAATATTTAAGCCAGTCAGCATCTCACTGTTCATTTCTTTTAATTGTTCAGTGTAATGTTGCAAATCTGACTGCGCTGATTGCCATGCTAAACGCTTTTGTTCGAGCTCTGTTCTGAGCTTTTCATCTTGCTGTTGATGACTATGGCGTTGCTCAGTCAATTCACGTTGTTTATTCTGCACATTATTCAGTTCAAGTTGCCACTCCGTCCAAGTTTTTTGCAGTTTGGCAGTCAATTCAGACTGTTCACTGTATTGCGATTGCAAAGTTGGTAACTCGAGCTGTATTGGATCAACAAATTGTTGTGCATGCTCCATCTGCGTATGAATTTGTAAGCGTTGCGCCTTTAAAAATACGCTGTCTTTTTCCAACAATTCAATTTGCTGTGTGGCCTGTAATACTTGCCGACGAATCAGCTCTAATTCTTGTTGTGCTTGCTGTGTTGACTGCTGACGCGCGTCTAAATTCTGGTTCAACTCGTCCAGCTGGTATTGTAATGTTTTATATTGAGGTAAAGCCTGTTCTAGCTTCATATTCAAGGCATGCAAATCGATGTCTAAATCATCTTTTTGCATTGCGTCTTCTTCCAGCTGTGCCTCAACCTGAATCAACTGCTCAGACAATTGTTGCTTTTGAACTGCAAAAGCTTGTGCAGTACTTTGTACTTTTACAATGGCAACATCGGCTTGTTGCAATGCCTGTTGCAGTTGTTTTAACTCTGTTTGTGCAACCTGTAATTGTTGCTGTGCGTGTTGAACTTGAGCTAAAGACTGTGGAAGCGCCTCTTCTGCTTGCGTCAACAATGCGTGTTGCTGTACCAATTGCTCATCAATTTCTTCCAAACGAATACGATGACTGAGCGCACCTTGGCCTGCTTGACTGTCTTCATCATAGTCCAAGCCAATCACCCAGTCGGGCCCAACATGATAACCATCCAAACTTAGGATGGACTGACCTGTCGTTAATTGGCTTTGATAGCGCAGTGCTGTGTTTAAGTCATCCGCCACCGCCACCTGTTGCCAAAGTGAATAGTGTGGCGTATCAATCCATGTGGCTAAACAAGCCAAATTGTCTAATTGAATCTGCGACAGATCAGCCGTCGCTTTTAACTGACGTGCATGGCCATCTTGAAAAGCGTCAGTTGCTGTTAAAACCTGCGCATGGAGCCATTTGGCCAAAAACTTTTCAATCAAAGCTGCATGTGTTTTACCTAAGGCAGACAATTGCAGTGACTGCATCAATTGCACCGTATCCGCTTGCTGCTTAGGCGTAGCTTTGGTGAGCAACTGATTTAAGTTTTTTTGCTCAGACAACAAAATCTGTATGTCTGATTTTAATTGTTGTACCTGTGATTTTTGCTGTTGTTGCTGTGTATTGAGCTGTTCTAACTCATTGCTAAACACCATCACCTGTTGCTCGGTGAGTTGGTGCTTCTCGCGAATATCTTGCTTATTCTGCTCAAGCTGTTCGAGCTCATCTTGCTGTGCTTGATTTAAAATTTGCGATGCTTGATGTTGCAAGGTTGCTTTTTGTTGCTCTAAACGACTGATATTTTTACCCAGTTGTTCTAGCTGTGCCAGCATTTGGAGCTTATTTTGTTGTTGCTTTTCAACTTGCGTTTTAACTTGCCCAAACTGCTGCTGCACCATACTGTGCTGCGCTTTTAAATCACTCAAGCCTTGTGTTCTTTCTTGCCCCTGACTTTCTTGCACTGCGAGCTGGGCATTTAAATCATCTTGTTGCTCATGCAAAGTGTCCAATTGCAGTTCTAACAATTGTAGACGTTCTTTAGTTTGTGCCTTTTGCTGTTCGAGTTGCACCAAATTGGCAGAGTTTTGTGAGAATAAACTTTGCTTTTGCTCCAAAGTCATTTTCAATTCAGCAGATTTTTTTTCAGCCTGTTGCCACTCTGTTTGTAAAGGCGTGGACTGCTGAATTAATCGCTGGAACAATTCACTGGTCGAACTTAAATCATGCTCAAGGGTGTTCAATTCAGAACGTACCAACTTAAAGTGTTCGCCCAAATCATTCATTTGAACAGTATATTCTTGTTGTAAACGACTGCTTTGCTCACACTGAAAAGACAGCACTTCTATTTTAATGGTACGAATTTGCTTTTCGAGGGTTTTATATTGCACTGCCGTTTCTGACTGGCGTTGCAATGTTTTGAGCTGTGATTTGAGCTCGGTCGCAATATCTTCTAAACGCGATAAATTTTGTGTGGTGTGCTCTAAATGTACATTGGTTTCGCGGCGGCGCGCTTGGTAACGCGAAACGCCTGCTGCCTCTTCCAAAAACACTCGCATTTCTTCAGGCTTGGCATCGACCATACGGTTAATCATGCCTTGTTCAATAATTGCGTATGAACGTGGCCCTAGACCTGTGCCCAAAAAGATATCGGTAATATCTCGACGGCGACATTTGGTACCATTAAGGAAGTATTCAGATTTACCATCACGGTTTACCTGACGACGCACAGCCAATTCATTATAGGCATTATACGCACCACCTAATTTGCCATAGGTATTTTCAAAACGTAACTCAACACTGGCCACACCTACAGGTTTGCGCTTAGCTGTACCTGTAAAGATAACATCTTGCATGCTACCGCCACGTAACTGGCGCGCGCTCGACTCTCCCATCACCCAACGAATGGCATCAATCACATTGGATTTACCACAACCGTTTGGCCCAACTACAGCGGTGCGACTATCTTTAAAATGTAAAGTCGTATTATCGGCAAAAGATTTGAAGCCAGAAAGTTTTAAACTGCTTAAACGCATAATGTCCTGATTAACGCCGTGAACGTCTAGCCCACGCGAGTTCGATTTGTTTCATCCGTGTCAGTGATTCCAACACAAGGTTCCGTAAGTGTCGACAAAAATCTTCCATAAATAAAGTGGCTTGTTGTGCCTTTCGAATCAAAATTGCATCCGAAACCATCTTAAACAGCTCAAAAGATTCTTGTAGTTCTCTGCGAGAAATATTCAGGGTTAAAAAATAGCTCCGTCGCAATGATGGGAGCAGTTCCTGATAATAACGCATCAGATATGCATTCCCGACCATTTCATGCTGGCGTGCCATTGCCTGAAAGATCAGATCATAAAACTTTTCTGCATTGCCTTGTCGAGTTTCAATGCTCAATTGCTCTAATAATAGCTGAATGCGCTCTGCTTCGTAACTCCGCCATGTTTCAGAAACACGTTGAACAATCTGCCCGAGCAGGAGTGAAGCCATATCAAATAACGCCCGCACCTGTAAGGCCGACATTTCTGACACAATCGCACCGCGTCTGGGAAAAATTTCAATCAGCTGCGTACGTTCTAAAATAAGCAAAGCTTCGCGTACAGAGCCACGGCTCACATCAAGTTCTGCAGAGATGCGTAATTCTTGGATCCGCTCTCCTTCTACCAACTCACCGCGAATGATCTGCTCACTGATATGCTTGGCAATTTGCTCCGACAAGCTCTCCGCTTCTTGTTGCTGCATACTATTCCTATCTTGTTTTTATTGATGCATGAGATGCGATTTTTTATTGCAATCTGGTCTGATTTAACTGCTTTTTACACGACATTACCATAACATTGTAGGACAATATTTTGTCTATACAGTCAATTGCAGTCTATAACGCCATCCTTGGCGCTTTCAAGCCACTTTGTCTTAGGATTCAGCTTAAAAATGTAAAATTCCCTGGCAAATAAAATAAATGCCTACTGTACTGAGCAGGCTTGCAAAACATTTTTTTAACATGGCTGGCGACAAGCGATGTGCGACTTTTGCCCCGAGCTTTGCGGTCATAAAACTCATCACACTAATGCCAATAAAGGCATAAATATGCACATAGCCAATGGTATGTGGTAAATCTACTTGGGCTTGCTGACCAAACCACATAAACCCGAGCGCACCTGCAATTGCAATCGGCAAGCCACAAGCGGCAGACGTCGCTACAGCTTTTTGCATCACCACGCCACAACGGTTCAAATACGGCACCGTTAAGCTACCACCACCAATACCAAAGATTGCAGAAGCAATACCAATCCCGCCACCTGCAAGCATTTGCATAGGCGTAGACGGTAAATTTTGCGCTGGGTCAATTTTGGCATGTGCACCACGAAACATTTTAAAAGCTACCCAAAGCGCGAAGCCACCAATGAACAATTGCAGGCCTTGACCCGATAAATAATGCGCAATACCCGCCCCCAAAAATGAGCCCAACACCAAACCTAGAGCCAAATTGGCAAATACCTTCCATAACACGGCACCCTTTTTATGATGTGCAGACACCGAGCTCATAGAGGTGACAATGATTGTGGCTAAAGATGTACCGACAGCCATGTGCATTAAAACGGCTGGATCGTAGTTCATTTGACTAAAAACTATGTACAAAATAGGCACAATAATTAAACCGCCACCCACACCAAAGAGCCCCGCAGCAAAACCAGCGATTGCACCAATCAGCAAATATATGATTAACTCCATGAACACTATTCCACATTTCTCAGATTCAAATGGATTTAGAGACGCGACAACTGCAACACATATTGACTGAAGCCAATCAACTGCCAGAAGTCTTATTACTCAAACCCGTGACAACATCAACCAATGATGATGTACGCGAAATTGCCCTCAAAGGCATTCAGCAAGTCTTGGTGACCAGTATTCGGCAAACCCAAGGTCGAGGCCAACGTCAAAACCAATGGGTTTCACCTGAAGGAAATATCTATTTAAGCACATTGCTCAATACGCAAACACCTATTGATGGACGTTTGGCTTTGGAAATTGCCTTAAATATCCTACAAATGCCGAGCCTCGAGCATCTGAATTTACAGATAAAATGGCCCAATGACCTATATAGCACGCAAGGTAAATGGGGTGGCATTTTGGTTGAACCTCTCAATGCACATCAAGCTGTGGTCGGTGTTGGCCTGAATGTTCTACCTCTACCCAAACAAGGCATTGATCAAGCCACCAGTTCACTCACCGAATTAGGCCTAAGCGAATTTAACCGCATCCAACTCACAGCAGAATTATATCTGGCAATTCAGCAAGCTGGTGAATGGTTCAGTCATGGTTGTACCAATTTGGCAGCCCGCTTTAATCATTATGCGGCTTTCAAAAATCAAATGGTTGAATTTGAACACCTACAAGGCCTAACTACTGGTACTTTTTTGGGTATTCGAAATGATGGTGCCATCGAAATCCAACAGCAAGGCGAAGTACAGCACTTTTTCCAAGGCCGTTTGCGCTTAAAGTCTAAAGCCTAAGAGATGTCAAATATGAAAAGTTTATGGCTCGACATTGGTAACACACGCCTAAAATACTGGATCACGCAGAATGATCAAATTATAGAGCATGCAGCAGAGCTCCACCTGCAATCACCAGCAGAGCTCTTACTGGGCTTGATTCAACATTTTAAAAACTTAAACTTGCAACAAGTCGGTATTTCCTCGGTACAGGACAAAAAAAATAATGACCGTATTCAAAAAATTCTGAAGTTTTTAAATGTGCCCGTAACCTTTGCCAAGGTACATGCAGAATTTCAGGGCTTACGCTGTGCTTATGAAGACACCAGCAAATTAGGCATCGACCGCTGGCTGCAAATGCTGGCCGTGATTGACAACCCAGAACAACAGTATTGTGTTATTAGTTGTGGTACTGCGCTCACCATTGATTTATCTCAGGGTTATCAACACTTAGGTGGCTACATTTTACCGAATCTTTATTTACAACGTGATTCACTGATTCAAAATACCAAAGGGATTAAGATTCCAGATGCCTCTTTTGATGAACTTTCCCCAGGTAAAAACACCATTGATGCTGTTCATCATGGCATTTTACTTAGCCTACTCAGCACCATTGAAAAAGTCTTAGAAAAATATCCAAGCCAGCTCATTTTAACGGGTGGCGATGCAGCATTATTTGCCAAATATCTAAGCCCCTATGCCCCACGTATTGAAAATGATTTGCTCCTGAAAGGCCTGCAACACTATTTGCAACACAGCACACCGTAAAACAACTCACTGATCAAAATAAAAGGCGAACAGAAAATAGTTTTCTGTTCGCCTTTTATGTTCAGAGCCATAAAGAAAATACAAAGCAAAACATGGAAAACCTTAAGCCAATAAGGGTTGCAGTGTTTCCCACAATTGCTCGAACTCGATATAACCATCTTGTGCCATAAAGTGTCCTGCATTTTTGACTTCAATATTCTGAGCTTGAATTAAATTCGACAGTTGTAAGGTTAAAGGCGGTGGCACATAAGGATCATTACTTGAAAGTAAACATACCGATAAAGGCATGCCTTTAACCAGCACCAACCGATTCAGTTTGGCTTTTTGAATAAAATCGTTTAGTTCAGGAATAGCCTTTAAAGGTGACATAAAACCTGCCACAAAAATACCGGCTTTAATCTTGGATTTATGCACTTCAAAATAAGTACTTAAATAATGTAACGTCGTTAAGCACCCAAGGCTATGTGCCACAATAATCGTATTTTCATCTAGCCGCGGCATCTGTAAGGACAAAAATTTTTGCCAATACTCAAAATTGGGCTGTTCAGATTCTGCCAACACAACACGTTTTGAGATATGACCTGCGTCATTCAAGCGCTTACTCAACCAAGGAAACCAATGATCATTGGGTGAGGCTTGGTAGCCATGCACAATATAAATATTTTTTTTGGTTGTTTTAATCATCGCTTTTAATTCTTATGTTGAATGAATGATCATCCTGAATATTTCAGACTTTTGTTTATTTCTTAAACACCATTGTGGCGTGATTCCAATCACTTTGACAAGTGTAAACACGCCATTTAGCACAATTATTTTTCAGATCAATAGCATTAAAAAAATCATAAAAAAAAGGCGCATAAAGCGCCTTTTTAAAATTCCAAATTTATTTTGGATCTTTATTACCAAAGAGTGGACCCATACCGCCGCCACCAAATTGTTTTTGCATACCGCTCAATGATTTCAACATTTTTGCCATACCCGATGGATTAGCAAATTTCTTCATCATTTTCGCCATTTGCGCATGTTGTTTAATCAGCTTATTCACTTCAACAACATCCATACCACAACCTGCTGCAATACGCTTTTTACGGCTTGGATTCATCAAGTCAGGATTACGGCGCTCTTTAATCGTCATCGATTGAATAATCGATTCCATTTTTTTCACTTGCTTTTCTGGGTTCGCTTGCGCAATTGCATCTTGAATACCGGCATTACTCATGCCTGGTAATTTATCCAAAAAGCCCATCATGCCGCCCATTTTATTCATTTGCTCAAACTGCATCAGCATATCTTCAAAGTTGAAGCTACCGCCCTTTTGCAATTTTTTCGCCATTTTTTCGGCTTTTTCTTTGTCGATTTTACGTTCAACTTCTTCGACCAAAGAAAGTACGTCACCCATGCCCAAAATACGCTGTGCGATACGTTCAGGATGGAATGGCTCTAAGGCATCAAGTTTTTCACCCATGCCCAAGAATTTAATTGGCTTACCCGTAATTGCACGAACTGAAAGTGCTGCACCACCTCGCGCATCACCGTCAGTTTTAGTTAAGATCACACCTGTTAAAGGCAAAGCATCATTAAAAGCTTTGGCCGTGTTGGCAGCATCTTGACCCGTCATTGCATCGACAACGAATAAAGTTTCAGTTGGCTTAATGGCCGCATGAAGCTCTTTAATTTCGTCCATCATTTCGTCATCTACATGAAGACGACCTGCTGTATCGACAATTAATACATCCGCAAACTGAATTTTCGCTTGTTCAATTGCACGATTGGCAATGGTAATTGGCTTTTCATCTGCGCTCGATTCGAAGAAAATCGCGCCAACTTCGCCTGCAACAGTCTGAAGCTGTTTAATCGCAGCTGGACGGTAAACGTCGGCAGACACCATCGCAACTTTTTTCTTTTGGCGTTCTTGTAAAAAGCGCGCTAATTTTGCAGCCGTTGTAGTTTTACCCGCACCTTGTAAACCTGCAAGCAGGACAACAACTGGAGGCTTAGCTGCAAGGTCAAGGCTTTCATTCGCCTCGCCCATCATTTTTGTTAATTCGTCATGTACGATTTTGACGAAAGCTTGGCCTGGCGATAACTGAGTCATCACTTCTTGGCCCAATGCTTCTTCCTTAACTTTCGCGATAAACTCACGAGTTACAGGTAACGCCACATCGGCTTCAAGAAGTGCCATACGCACTTCACGTAACGTATCTTTAATATTGTCTTCGGTTAGCTGCCCAGAGCCAGTAACATTTCTTAAACTCTGCGTGAGTCGTTCTGTTAAGGTATCAAACATTGCAAATTCCGCTTAAAATAGCCATGAGCAAAAAATTGTTTCTTAAAATAGAAAATTTATGCATAGAATGCTATAGGATACTTTAGTTCTTGCAGAATTTATATAAATGAATATTAATCATCCTGAAAAAGGTTTGACATGATCAGTCTCCCCTTGGTTTATACGATCTTAGCATTAATCGCCTATACCACCTCTTTTTGGTATTTGTTCATACACTTAATGTCTAAACGTAGCCCAAACCATTGGTTTATTGGCCTTATTTTAGGTTTAGGTCTTCTTTTACATGCAGGTGTTCTATTCAATGACATGCTGACCCCGGCTGGTATTAACTATAATGTTTTCAACATTTTGTCTTTTACCTCTGGGTTAATGTTACTACTGAGTCTTTTATTTAGTACCTACCGCCCAGTTCTTGCGCTCAGCCTCATTGGAATACCTGTAGCAGCAACAGGACTTATTTTCGGTTTTGCCTTTAGTAAACATGATCTGCTCATTAATCAAAACTCCCTAGGCTTAGACATTCATATCATTTTGTCACTTTCAGCCTATGCAATTTTATTAATGGCAACTATTCATGCCGTATTGCTTTGGTTTCAAGACCGCGAACTCAAAAACAAACAAAAACGCCGTGTATGGGTCAGTCTATTACCGTCATTTCAAGCCATGGAATCTCTGCTTTTTGACATGCTTATTGCTGGCTTTATATTGCTAACCCTCGCTCTTGGTTTTGGCTTTTTTACGATTGATAATTTCTTTGGCCAGCATCTTGCCCATAAAACTGCCTTTAGTATCGTTTCATGGTTTGTCTATGGTTCACTTTTAATTGGCCATTATCAATTTGGCTGGCGTGGACAAAAAGCCATTCGCTTTACAATCATCGGCTTTTTTCTACTTGCTATCGGCTTCATTGGATCTAAAATCGTTTTAGAAATGATTTTAGGCCGTTAATGCGTTACAAACTGTAAAAGATAATTTTCCAGTATTTTAATTGCTGATCTGAGTCTATATTTAATCTATTTAAAAAAGAGTATATGCAAATATGCTCTTTTTTTTATCGTTTATAAATTATAATCACACCCTGTAAAATGATAAATAAATCAACAAAAACCCACAAACCGAGACTTACACAATAAATTAATCCCGAAGCCTATTTCTCAGTGAAAAAATTAATCTCAAATTGATTGGCATAATCAACCAAAAAGTAAATTATATTGTTTAATTAAATTTAAAAATAAAATCTATTTAAAATTAAAAGTAAAATATTTATACCCGCACACACAAATACACAGAAAAAATCTATAAATCTAAATATTTAACGACAATATTCACATTCTATGGATTTTAAAAACAATATTTATTGTTATATTTCAAATACAAATAAAATTTAAACCAATACAAATACAACAAAATAAACTTGAATATTACACTAAAATACAAAAACATAGTTACAAATACTTACATAACTTTAAATTACTTTACTTTATCGTTGCATTTTTGAGATGTATTTCTCACTATTGTGCAAATAGTGTTTCATGATTAAACTAAAAACATTCTCAATATAGACAAGTAAAAATTAATTACCGTGATGAGGTAAATATGAATAAGAACGGATTTACTTTAATAGAATTAATTATTGCGGTGGTAATTATTGCAATATTGGCATCCATTGCTATTCCAAGCTATCAAAACTACATCACTCGTTCAAAAATTAAAGAAGCGCAATCAAATCTCATCGCATTATCACTTTCTGCAGAGAATAATTATCAACGTACACTTAATTATCCTACGGCTTCACTAACAACCAGCAGTGCTTTAGTAGCAAACACAGTATTTAAAAGTTGGGCACCATCTTCAAATGCATTTGAATATAAATATGTATCTACAGATGGTTCAACATACACACTCACTGCAACGGGCAATGAAACGAAAGTTTCTGGCTGTACTCTCACTCTAAATAACCAGAGTGTAAAAACAATCTCTGGTTGCGGCTCAGTCACTGAATGGATGAAATGATATGAAAATACAACATCCGACTGCACAAACAGGTTTCACGCTCATTGAGCTGATGATCACAATTGGACTTTTTTCCATTTTGTTAATGCTTGGTTCTTCACTTACGCGTACTTGGGTTGACCGTAGCCAAGTCAATAGTGCACTCACAACCTTTAAAACTGCTGTGACGCAAGCAAAAGCCTCTGCACTACGCAATAGCAATAATCAATTAATGAGTAATTCATCCGTCAGTGTTTGCTTAGATAGCACAACCAATACATTAAATATTATACGTACCGCGTTCAACTCGACTGATGTATGTGATGTTCCTTCCAGCCCATCAGCAAGCAGTAATACCCTTTTACGTACATTTCCACTTTCTAAAGATATTTTTATTAAACAGGGTACATATAACTTTCAGTGTATGTCTTTTAATTCGGCTGGTGTACTCATACTTGTTTCAGGTAGTGGGTGCTCAAGTGACCTAGCAACAGCATTTAAGGTAGGAAAAAATGATGAAACAGCTGACATCTATATCTTATAAAGAGCAAGGCTTTACCTTACTCGAAGCCTTAGTTGGTCTTATGCTTTTTTCTATCGTCATTCTTGGTAGTGGCGCTGCAATCAGCAAAATGCTCACTACTCAAAAAGACCTAAATACTAATTTTATTATTATTAATATGATGCAATCTAAATTGCAAAATGCACTAAACAATACAGACACAGGTAGCGTTTGCAATGCTGTAAACAAAGACAGTTTTGTTTTAGCCAGCAAAACCTACTATACAGCATGTGCAATTGAAAAAATAAATATGGGTACAACAGAGACACAGTGGCCTGTACTTGCTGTAAGCACAACTCTTGCTGAAGCTCAAACATGTGCAAATGGAACGGCAAGTGATAACTGCTATATGGTAGGGAGATAAATCATGCTTAGAAATGGTTTTACGATTATCGAACTACTTGTTGGAATAGTAATTGCCATGCTGTGTATGGTCACCATGCTCATGCTATTTAAACAACTGACTCAAGTGAGTGTAAGTTCAACACAAGATGCTGAATACGATGCACAGTTACAATCTGGTATGTTAACTATTCAAAAATATGTCCAGAATGCTGGCTTCGGCTCTGGTCAACAATCAGATATTGCTTCAGGTACATATTCAGGTAATCCAGCAATTTTCTGGCGTTCAGTAAAAGAACTTAATGCGACACCCCTTTCCTATGAATGTAAAGGAATTGGCGAGGTAGTTACAACAGAAGATGGACAAAAAATCCACCGCCTTGTCCTTTTGAAAAAAACAGCATGTGGCACGACAGAAGCTATTACAGCTGGAACTTGGGAAAAAGACCAACCTATTATCGCCATAAAAAATAGTACAGCTACACCAATATATCAATATGCAATTACATCGGGCAGCGGATGCTCCCCATTTGGTATTGAAAAAGCGTCTGGTTCTGGACTTAAGCAAATTACACTTACTGCAACTCGTCAGTATATGACTGGAGTTGGCCAAAATATTCAAAATGTAATCTGTTTAAACAATATAACTTCAACTTAGAAAGTGAGGGATGAGCAATGCATACTTTTAAAAAACAGCAAGGCATGGCAACCGTACTTCTTGTATTGCTCATCGGCATCACAGTTATGCTGATTACAGCATCTGTTGCTAAAACACTAGTAACCAATCGCGAAGCAGGCGTATCTGCTCACGCACAAACCAATGCGCAATTGATGGGCTGGGCTGGTGTAAGTGCATTTAAAGAATATTTATTAAATCAGGGCAAAATCAACGCAACCAACATTCCAGCATTAAATGGGCGAAGTATTACCTTAAGATCTGATACAAATAAAAAAGAAATTATCGCCAAGAATATTCATGTTTCAGGCTGTACCACTGAAGGCGCTACATGTATAGTCACAGCAAATATCAGCTCCAATAATCTGAGTTCTCAAGCAGCAACGACCATTGAAGTAATCTATAACTTAACACTAACCAATGGTACTGTTTCTGTCACCAGTGAAAATAGTGCTATTAACTTCGGTGGCAACACCGTATTTACAGGTGCAACATTAATAGAGTCTGAATCACCAAATGCAAAAGTGACACTTAATGTTGAAGGAAATCTTGCACTTAATCTATTATTTAAAACTAAAAATATCTCTGAATTAAATATCAATGCAACTGGAGATGTTTACATTGACTGTGGCGCTCAAAACTGCGGTGATGCCATTATTAATGTGACATCTAAAGGTAAAGTAACATTATTAACAGGCGATAATTTTGGCGATATCAAAGCGCTTGGCACTGTAACACTATATACAAGTGCAACAGCTAAAAATATTCAATCAATCGGCAATGTAGAGCTTAGTGGCTGGTCTAAAGCAGATAATATTGAAACCATGGGTAATGTCACAGTCAGTGCATCGACAGTAAAAGATATTAAAGCTAATGGATGGGTGAGCCTAAATACAGGAGCTACAGCTGGAAAAATTGAATCCAACAAAGATGTTTCATTATGGACTGGTAGTCGATCTCAAGATATTTTTGCCAAAGGTGAAGTTGAAGTACATACTGATACTACAGCAGGTAATATTAAAGCCGGTGGTAAAGTTACAGTAACTGGTGTTAATGCTCGTGCTAAAAATATAGCAACATTAGGCGCTGTAGAACTCTGGCTTGGCGGTAAAACTGATGACATTACTGCAAAAGGCAATGTTGAAGTACATACTGGTAGCACAGCTGGTAATATTAAATCTGCAGGAAAAGTTCAAGTGATTGGTATTGGAGCAAGTGCAAAAGATATTTACGTTGTTGGTACAGATATCGATGTCTCTTTGTTTGCTACATCCGACTCTACTTATAAGAGACAGTCCCAACTCTCTGCAGATTTTAATGCAATGACAGCTCCAACGGTGACCATTAATGAACAGGGTATACGACAAGGTATTAGTGACAGCACAGCATTTGAAACTAAAGTTGATGTGACTGCTTATAAGCAAGATGCAAACTATATATTCACCAAAAATGGAAAATTCGATCGTGTTTACCTTAACCAGTTAAAAAACAAAACTAATACACAAACATATATTTATGAAAATAATAGTCAATATGTTTTAAATGCTGATGGAACTAAGAAATCTATTAATTTAGAAGGCTTTTCAATTGGTGATTATACATTTGATGGAAAAACTTATACTGGGGCAATTTGTCTTGATGTAACAAATGGAAAATGTACAAGTGAAATCATTGGTTACCTACCTCGTATTAGTATTGGTAAAACCCTCGGATTTGATGATGATTATGGCTATGGTGTAATTTTAAATAGATGGCGTGTACGTTCGATTATGAACCCATCTTCACTGGATAATGCCACACTCGCACCTGGGATCATGTATTTTGAAGGTACTCTAGAGTTCGCTGGCGCGGCCAACTGGCAAGCTGACAGCTTAAGTAATGCATATACCAACAGTTTCTTAGCAGAAGGTGAAATCTGGTCTATCGCCTTCTCTCCGCGTATCTATGCTCCTTATGAGGTGATACGTGAAGGTGCAGAAAAAGTTGGCTTGATTTGTAATCGCCGTTTAAAAACAGTCAATAATACAGATCTTTCCATTACGGCGACAACACCATCAACATTGTCTGAACGCTATTTAGTGCCGGTTAATCTATGTAAAAATGACAGTGAGTTTTTGCTAAATATGGACAAAAACCCTGATCAGACCAATAAAAAGGTCACTATCGACGGTAAGTCAATTGATAAATTGGACCTAGGCCGCGTAGCACTAATGGCAAATGATCAAATTCATATTGGCGCATGTACCCGTATTTATGGTGATGTTCTTAGCCGTAAAGGTGTAACTACTTCTGCAGCCTGTGGTATTACAAATAATACCAATGCTATTACTGGAAATATTGGAACCCAAGGTGTAGATGGTGGTCTTATTGCAAACCATATATTAGGCGGTACAAAGATTACTGTCCCATCTAAAAATGGTGATGGATCAGGTACGCCAAATACAGGTAATGGCTTAAAAGCATCAAGCTCAAAAGTGCAGTGGTCTAGGTACCTATAAAACTAACATCCAGCCAGCTCAACAGCATTGTTGAGCTGGCTTTTTTATCTTCAAATTCACAACCTCACTCAAAATTTCGGATAAAAAATTTAGCTCAAAGCAAAAAGCTGTATCTTATAATTTTAAAAATTATCACCGCTGGACATCAGACCTAAAAAACCGTATAACAGCCTTCGATTTTCAACACATAGGCAGGTCACATTGAAACTTGTTCTTGCGCCCATGGAAGGCTTAACAGATCCCATTATGCGTGATGTACTCACATCCGTCGGAAGCTTTGACTGGTGTGTAACTGAGTTCATTCGTGTGACGGATTCCGTATTGCCTGACCATGTCTATCACAGCTATTGCCCTGAACTCTTAACCGAAGGTAAAACGGCTGCTGGCACACCCGTGCATGTACAATTTTTAGGTAACAATCCCGACATGCTCGCAGCCAATGCTGTCCGAGCAGTTGAGCTTGGTGCACCAGCGATCGACATGAACTTTGGTTGCCCTGCTAAAACAGTGAATCGACACCGTGGTGGCTCTGTATTACTGGATGAACCAGAAGTCGTGCATGAACTGGTCAAAGCCGTTCGTGATGCTGTGCCAGCCCATATTCCTGTTTCTGCCAAAATGCGTCTTGGTTATCTCGACCGTAACTTTACCTTAGAAAATGCGCATGCTATTGAAGATGCAGGTGCTTCATGGGTCACTGTTCATGCACGTACCAAAGCAGATGGCTATACCCCGCCTGCATTTTGGGATTTACTGCAACCTATTCGTGAAAGCTTAAAAATTAATGTGATTGCCAATGGCGAAATTTGGACCAATGCAGACGCTAAACAGTGTCAGCGAGAGTCTGGCTGTGAAGATTTGATGATTGGACGCGCAGCCGTGACGACACCAGATATTACCCAATGTATCCGTAAAAACACTGACGAAGCACTCATTACATGGGAAGAACTGATTCAGCTCCAAATCCGTTTTTTGAGTGGCCCCTATAAGAAAGAAATCAATATGGTGGGACGCTATAAACAATGGCTTGGCATGATGTCCAAACATTATCCTGAAGCCAAAGTGCTTTGGGATGACGTTAAAAAAGTTAAACCACTTATCGATATTGTGCAAAAGCTACAACAGCACCAATAATCAAAAGCCCTTCAAATGAAGGGCTTTATTGGCGTTGAGCTACCCATCTTTTACAGCGCCACATGCATTGTTTGTAGTAAAAAATCGATTTCCTGAGGTGAAAACTCTTTCGACACGTCTGAAGTCGGATTCAGAACTAAAATTGCTCCCTGTGTCATTTCAAATAATTTTCGTGTCGGCAAATGAATAAAAGGTTCATCCCCTAAATCCGTATAAATGGTGTCTGCGTCTAAAAAGAAAGGGATCGCTTGTTCCCCATGCTCTGTTTCCAACATGCGAAATTGAATGCGTCCATTAGTTTGCTCAGTACCAAGCGCATAAATATCTGCCATTAATAATTGCTGTAAAAATTGTGGCGTTAATTCAGGGTCTTCTGATGCTTGTAAAAATAAATTTGCTAAATGAGATGTGGTCATTTGTTGTATTTTTCTGTGTGTTGTTATTGCCTCGCATCATAACAAAAGAACCTCAGATCACAAAACGTGTTATACGCTGTAATTCCCCCAATAAACATTCACTTGAGCGAACTCTCTATCCATATCCGCTTTGGCCTGTTGTAAATTTTTGACATGTTGACGTTGTGTTTTCCAAGATTTTTCTAAAATTTCCTGTTCTAAGCGTCGCTGAATACGTTTAAGTTTCATGGCTGATATACAGGGTTCTTTAAAGGTTTTTACATAATCTATCCAAGTTGCACCGCGAAATACATTGTCAGGCATGGTGGTTTTAAACTCACAATCCAGCATAAAAACCACAATAGAATGAATCAAATGGGGCTCTAAAATATCGGATAAAATCTGTTCCAAAACCTTTTGATGCTTATAATTCTGATGCAATGGATTTTGAAATTTATAGCTGTTTTTATAAATCTTTTGTGTCCACATTTTTTGACGTTCGCTACCAAAAAGCCAGCCTTTGTAGTTTTTAGTTTCCACCACAAAAATGCCGTAAGGACTTAATAAAATATGATCTATTTGTGTGGTCTGATTTTGTGCATCTGGCAAGGTACAATCATTTAATAAAGTATATTGCTCTTTGTCCAAATACAGTTTGACATGCGTACTGACTGCAAACTCGCCGAATTTCCCTTTTAAAATAGGCTTAAATACCTTGAATGCAGCTGCAATAAAAATAAGTAGAATCACCCACCACATTTGGGCGAATAGGGGCATCAGCATTTGTGTAATATTCATTTAGATGAATTGAGTATGATTTATTTAAAGACATCATACTCATCTAAAGTATTATTTTATAAATTATTTTTTAAAAAAATTAAAAAAATATGGACACTATGTATTCAAATTTAAGATCATATAGTGAGTTGTTTGCTTTAAGCTGACGAAAGCTTCATTAATACCAAACCTGAAATAATCAGTACCGCTGCCAACATTCGCATGGCTGAGGCTGGCTCACCTAAAAACAGAATGCCCACAGCAAATGAGCCCACCGCACCAATACCTGTCCAAACGGTATAGGCCGTACCTAAGGGCAAAGATTTCATAGAATAAGACAGTAGCGCAAAGCTCGCTATCATAAAAATGATGGTCAATATGCTGGGTGTAAGCTTAGTAAATCCATCGGACACTTTCATACAATAAGCCCAAACCACTTCCAACATACCCGCTACAATTAATAAAACCCAAGCCATACTACCCTTGCCCTGTTGAACAATTAAAACTAAAAAATCGACACAAAAAAGTGCCAACTCAATTTGAGATGGCACTTAGAATACACATTAAGAGGATGAAATCTTCATCAGCACTAAGCCAGAAATAATCAGTACAGCTGCCAACATTCGCATAGCCGTTGCTGGCTCACCTAGTACAAAAATACCTACGGCAAATGAGCCAATGGCACCAATGCCAGTCCAAATGGTATAGGCGGTTCCCAAAGGCAAAGTTCGCATGGCATAGGCCAATAAGCCAAAACTTAAAACCATGAAAACTAATGTAATAATGCTGGGACTCAGTTTTGTAAAACCTTCGGACATTTTCATTGTATATGCCCAAATAATTTCAAAAACACCTGCAAAAACGAGAACTATCCAAGCCACGATGCCTGCTCCTTCTATAGAGTCAGGTCGTCCTGACGATTTTTCTCATTTTCACATTGTGGCAAAAATGAGGGAGGTCGTTCCTCCTTCTAATGGTGCAATCATAACTATTTTCGAATCATTTTAGAGCATTTTTTACATTTTATGACCTAAAACAAACCTACAAAAAGTAGGCCTTTGAATTGATCTCTTCAAAGGCCTATGCAGATTTAAGTCGAGTAGTCGTCGGTCAAATTCTTAAAATTTGAAGCGAATACCGGCTCCATACGACCATGCTTGATCGGTTGGCTCTTTCGACTGCCATAAGTTTTCAGTATGGCCTTTACTATATTCATAAGCAATGTCGACATAAGGCATCACCTTTTTACTAATTTCATAACGTGCTTCTAAGCCTGCTGTTGCACGACTTAAGCCCGTTTTTTGCGCATATTTAGATTCATCACTCAAAACAATGCTTAAATCTAAATAGGGCTTTAAAATGAGCTTTTGGCTTAAAAGCAAATCACGCTCAGTTTCCAAACTCAATGCGACATATTGGTCTGCGCCCATATATAAATAAGCATTGGTTTCAAAAAAATACGGCGCAAGACCATGTAGCCCCATAACCGCATCTAGTTGTTCTTCCGTGTCCGTATACTGTGCATTCATTTGCACCTTTTCAGCGCGGTACTGCACACCGACTTGGGCATCCCAAAAATCTGAGATCATGCGGCTATACAACAGCTTTGCCTCTAAACTTAGCTCTTCCGATTCAGGTCGATCCGCATGAAGTTTAAAAAAGATCTTATTTTCATCAGTCCCAATTCGGCTTTCTAGCTCTGTTTTCCATATCCCCTGATCATCATTATTCATGCGCCATTGGCTATCAATGGTTGTCACTGCATAGACTTGGGCACCATGTTCTTTACGGTGATCGTGGCCTTCGTGTGGCACTTGTTCAGCGCTATGTTGCAATGAATCTAACATAGCGTGCTGATGTGACATTTGAGCAGGCTGTTGAGAATGTTCTGGCATTGCCATGTCAGCGCTCGTAGCTGTGTTTGGTTCAGATGCAGATGGAGACTCCATATCCATCATCTCGTGATGCGAATGCGGATGATCCGACATCATTGGCATTGTTACTTGAGCAGACGACTTCGCCTGACTAAACCCACTGGTCAGGACTAAAGTAGTCGCAAGTACTGACTGTGCAAGCACAGAGAAAGAAATATCATTAATGTTGCGCATGCGTTTTTTCTCCCTCTGTTAGATGCTTTGAACTACTTTTAGATTGCGGTTGTTGATCTTTCTGTACCAATTGAGCTTCGCTAGGCTGAGATTGATGTTCAGCAACATCGTGCTGTGCATGTGACATTTGTGGGTGCATCATGTCTGCCTGTGACATTGAATGCATAGCCATGTCCTGATGCATCATGTGACTATGATCCATAGACATTGAAGCCACTTCAGATGGTTCTTTTTTGGACTGTGTTTGTGTCTGAGCCATTGCGACACCACTGCTCAAAGCCATGAGTAATACGCCAGCAAAGTGTAAGAAACGCAAATTAATGGTGCGCATGTGCATCTCCTTGAGTTGGTGTTGTCGTAGTTTGAGTGGCGTGTGGTAAAGTCGATACGTCTGCATCACTGACATTCGCAACGATCAATTTACTCATCATCCCTGCACTCATGTGATACAGCAGATGGCAGTGAATCGCCCACTCTCCCAACTCATCCGCAGTCAGCAATGCTGTGACTGTTTGAGCAGGTGGCACAATAATCGTATGCTTATTCGGCATATCTGAGGCAGATTGGCCATTTTCCAATTGCATAAACATGCCATGTAAATGCATTGGATGCGCCATCATGCTGTCATTGACAAATTTAATGCGAATACGCTCGCCATATTTCACTTTTAAAGGTTCAGCATCACTAAACTTTTTACCGTTAATAGTCCAAATATAGCGCTCCATCGTGCCTCCAAGATGGATCACCAATTCACTGCTTGCTTCACGGGTATCCGTCTGCGGATTTAATGCTTTGAGGTCACTGTACTGTAGTGCCTTGTCCCCTTTTGGTGTAGAGGCATTTGCCCATCCATATACAGGTGCTGTGCTTGACGCTGTTTCAGACGAAGCATGCTTCATGTATGAATGATCCATTTCAGACATCGCTTCATGGTTCATTTTGGAATGATCCATTTCAGACATCGCTTCATGGTTCATTTTGGAATGGTCCATTTCAGACATTGCTTCGTGGTTCATTTTGGAATGATCCATTGCAGACATCGCTTCATGGTTCATTTTGGAATGATCCATTGCAGACATCGCATCATGGTTCATTTTTGAATGGTCCATTTCAGACATCGCTTCATGGTTCATTTTGGAATGATCCATTTCAGGCATCGCATCATGGTTCATTTTGGAATGATCCATCGTGTTATGATCTGTAGAAGACCCATGTCCCATGTCGGCCATACTGAGTAAGGCACGTGGGCGCGCTCGCGGTCGTTGTATGCCCTGCATCAGAGGGCTCAACTCATTATGCAATGTTCCTACTGCAAAGCCTGAACGGTCAATCGACTCTGCTTCTATTTGATAATGTGCCGCCTTAGGCTGCACAATCACATCATAAGTTTCTGCCGCCCCAATACGGAATTCGTCTACATTTACTGGTTTCACAGCTTGACCATCAGCACTCACCACGGTCATGCTTAAATTGGGTATACGCACATCAAAAAATGACATTGCTGAAGCATTAATAAAGCGTAAACGAACTTTCTCATTCGGTTTAAACATACCCGTCCAGTTTTGCTCAGCTGTCTTTCCATTGACCAAAAAGGTATAGCCCGTAACATCAGACAAATCTGTTTTGAGCATACGCATCTGATTCCACATTTTGCGATCAGACCATGTTGCTTTTAGACCATCTCGTTTAACTTGCTTCCAAACATCGGGCAGTGTTTCACGCTGATTTTGATAATATTCCGCTGAAATTTTTAGGTTTTTTTGTAATTCTGCGCTGGTTTTTTCATGAAAATCAGACAACATGACCACATAATCGCGCTCTGCTTGTTCATGACTAGCCAAAGGCTTTTTGCCTTTTGGATAAATCACCAAAGACCCATACAAGCCATCTTGCTCTTGCCCCTTAGAATGGGCGTGATACCAATAGGTACCACTTTGGCGGACTTTAAATTTGTAGACAAATTCTTGATTGGGACGAATTCCAGCAAAGCCATTAAACCCAGGAACACCATCCATCAGTCCAGGCAGTAAAAGCCCATGCCAATGAATTGAAGAATCCTGTGTTTTTAAATGATTTTTTACCCGAATGACCGCCTCATCACCCTCTTCAAATTCGAGTTGAGGTGCAGGAAACTGGCCATTGACCGTAATGCGTTTGACAGGCTTACCTGTCACATTAATCAACTGTTCATCAATATTGAGTTGATATTCTTTGACCGCAGCGAACGCCCCTGCGGAGATGCTGAGGCAAGACCCAAGCACAAGGTATTTAAATACTGTAGACATAACTTAACCTTTGTTTAAATTGCGAGAATGCGTTTTAAATTCAGATTAAGCTTTGGGAGGACGTAAAATTTCTTGCCAATAGCCCTGTAAATGCTGTGCAGCATAAGGACTAACGAGCGCAGATTTAAATTCCACTGAGCGTGGTTCTACCCATTCATTCGGCGTTAATTCCACTGCAACCAACATCATTTGGCAATGCCACTGCGCACAAACTTGGCAGCCATCTTTATGTTTAAGCGTGCTATTCGATAAATCACAATGCGCCAATGGCATTGCTTTAGTGGTATCAGAATGAGAGGACGGTTTCGATTGCTGATGGCAGTCCGACATTAACATGGTCGATGCGCCATGCTCAGGCAAATGCTTCGTAGCCAATTGCACCTCATGTACAGAATGCGAAGAGCTATGATCGACGTTGACTGAAGTTGTTTCAGCGTCAACATGCGCCTGTGTTTTTTCTGCATGAAGCATACTGGTATTAACACTCAGTTTTTGCATCGACATAAAATATTGCATTGGGATTTGCATTGCAGACACGGCACTGCTCCAGCTGATGACAAAAGCCATCAACATGACAAATACACGATGTCGATACAAAAAATGAAGCACCTTGCTCATCCCCAATGACGAATAAAGCTTATGTCTATACAAAGTTTTATTTCAATTTACATCATTCTATCCCGAATAATGCACATAAAGCAAAATCTGTTCTTTATGAGTTATACACAGCTTTTTAAATTTAATTTAACCATTTCAATTTCGTAAAATTCAGACGCATTAAAACAATAAAGTTATTTTTTAAACAGCTATTTTTTAAACAAAAGATTAATAAAAGCCCATATTCTTAAAGACTTCAAGCATATAAAAAGGACTCTATTGAGTCCTTTTTATACATTTTTCGTCTAATTTATAAACCATTGAGCTTAAAATGCTTATTAATTAAACGATTTATCCACCCAGTTATCCACCTAGTTATCTACACAGATATCCATAAAGTTATCCACAGTTTGCTGTGTATTAAGTGGAAAAACTTATACTTGTACTGAACCGACTTGTGCCAACTCTGCACGCATTTCATCAATCACAGCTTTATAATCTGGCTTACCAAAAATAGCAGAACCCGCTACAAACATATCCGCACCCGCTTCAGCGATGTCACGAATATTTGCTGGTGTAACTCCACCGTCAACTTCTAAACGAATATCACGGCCAGATGCATCAATAATTTTGCGTGCTTGGCGTAATTTTTCCAAAGTCATTGGAATGAATTTTTGACCACCAAAGCCTGGGTTCACACTCATCAAAAGAACTTGGTCAACTTTGTCCAGCACATAATCTAGATAATGCAATGGTGTTGCAGGGTTAAATACTAAGCCTGCTTTTGCACCACCCGACTTAATTAACTGTAAAGAACGGTCAATATGATCGCTGGCTTCTGGGTGAAAAGTAATAATGTCCGCACCAGCTTCTAAGAAATCACCAATCATACGATCTACTGGTGACACCATTAAATGCACGTCGATTGGTGCTTTAATGCCGTAGTTTTTCAGTGCTTTACATACACCAGCACCAAACGTAAGGTTAGGTACATAGTGATTATCCATCACATCAAAATGAACAACATCTGCACCTGCAGCAAGTACATTTTCAACTTCCTCACCTAAGCGAGCAAAGTCTGCAGATAAAATAGAAGGCGCAATTAAAAATGGCTTGGACATGGAAGAACCTGGCTTATATAAATCTCATTGTGCCTATTATAGCAAAAGCTACACCTGCCTGCTTGGCTACGACCATGCACAGATCGTTGCACAAATAAAACGTTCTGTTGCTAAAATATGCGCATGAAAAATCAAAAAACACCTTATTATAAATGATAATTATTCCTATTTATAAATATTGGAAGCATCATGTCGAATCTCTCACAAACTGCGATTGAGACCCTGCAAGCACAGCGTATTGGCAAACGCTTATTTAACCATTGGAAACATAAGTTTGAAGTCACTGAATATCCTACTGGCTTTGAGATTTTGATGCCTCAAGCACGTATTCAGTTACTCTGCAAAGAAACCCACTTGCAGGTCGTTATTCAAGAATTAGACACTTCTGTAGACATGGTCAGATTAGAACAGGTCGTGCTAGACCATCTCATTCGAATGGCACAAGAACCACTGCATGCTGAATGGCAACATAGTAAGGCATCCACACCTGTGGAATTACTTAAGCCCTAATCCCATTCTGTTAAGCACAATGAATGGCGCAAAATAAAAAAGGCAAGGTCGAAAACCTTGCCTTTAGCCTCTTGAATTCAATCAAGCTAAAAATTATGCATTCAATTGCTGTGCATGAAAGCTTAAATGATCATCGATAAAACTTTGAATAAAATAATAACCATGATCATAGCCCGCATGTTCGCGCAAGGTTAAGGCTTGCCCTACCTTTGCACACGCCTGACTAAATAAGGCAGGATTTAACTGACTATAAAACTGATCTTGTAGGCCTTGGTCAATTAAAATCTCATTAAATACAGCACCTTTAGCTTCAATCAGTGCAGTTGCATCATGTGCAAGCCAAGTCGCTTTGTCTGTACCCAAGTAAGCCGAAAATGCTTTTTCTCCCCAAGGACACTGACTCGGTGCACAAATTGGTGCAAATGCAGAGACTGATTTAAATTTCTCAGGATATTTAAGGGCCAAAGTCAAAGCACCATGCCCGCCCATACTGTGACCAAAGATGCCTATTTGATTGCGCTCAACTGGAAATTCTTGCGTAATCAAAGCATAAAGCTCATCTGCTACAAAGCTTTCCATTTGAAAATGTGCTGCCCACGGTGCTTGAGTTGCATTAATATAAAATCCAGCGCCCTGACCAATATCCCAATGATCACCCTTTGCAACCTCATCGCCACGTGGTGAGGTATCTGGACTAATTAAAATCATGCCTAATTGCGCAGCCACACGCTGTGCATGTGCTTTAATTGCAAAAGTTTCTTCTGTGCAGGTCAAACCTGCCAAATAAAATAATGCAGGACATGCTTGCCCCGCCAAAGCCTGTGCAGGAAGAAAAATACCAAAACGGCTTGTTGTTTTTAGAGCATTGGATGCAATGCTATAAATTCGCTGCTCACCTTGGAAACATTGATTCGATTGTATAAGGTTCATGTTTCGTCCTTTGTGCTTTAGATTGCAGGATTAAAGCTTTGCTTCGATTTGTTCTTGCTGAGCAGGTGCTGTAGTTACGGGTGGAAATAAGCGTTGCTCTAATTGTGGCAACATAAATTGCATATTTTTACCAATTGACCATTGGGGCTCAGAAGGTTCAAAACCTTGCGTATTTTCCCATTTTGCCACAGTCTCTTTGGCTTGATTAAATGCACCCTGAATTGAATTTTGCTCGCGCATTGCTTGATCAAAGAAAGCACGGCCAAAATAGGTATAATCAGATTCACTCGAACAGCCAAACGACTGACGATCGGCTGCTGAAGCCGTAATAATCAATGTGTTTTCATCTTGCAGTGCTGGTACAAAACTGCCTGAGTAGCACGATGAAATCACAATCACACGCCAACGTATACCTGATGCATCCAAAGTTTCACGCAACCATTTTGGATCAACTTGAGCCAAATCTAAGGGTGCATTTTCCATTTCAAATACATTGGGTAAACCATGTGAAGTCATATATAAAAATAACACATCACTTTCACGGTTCATTTGCTGACCAATACGGCGTAATGCAAGTCCCATACTGGTTTTCGAGGCAATCGGAATTTCTGTACGGGTCGCAGGATGGTTAATTAACTCAACCGAACGCCCAAAAGTACCAAATCGTGTATCAAACTGTTCTTTAATCCGTTCGATTTCATACATAAAAACATCTTGATAACTCGCACCCGCCACACCTAAAAAGTACCAATGCGACTGTGCAAATTCACCATATTGAACGGCGTTTAAGGATTTATTCAGTAAGCGACTTTGTGCATAAAAAGCATCTTCGGCAAATGCAGGCGGTAATTCTTCAACCTTCCAAATGGGCTGGTCTTTCACCGACATTTGCCAAACCACCAAGGTAAATAAGGTCGCGAGCATAATCAGCGCACGCTCCCACCACGGCCATTTCAATTCACGTGAAAATACCCATACCACAGCCAAACTTTGCCATACAAACAGGCCTATAAATAAGGTTGGAATGTAGTCATATAAAATATAAGGCAGGTAGTCTTGATCACCTAGAAATTGGATCAGGCACTGGAACATCATAATGTGTGTATCCAGTACCAGCCACAATAATGCAGGCACGAGCATTAAACGCGGATTGTTGATCCGCTGCGATAAGAAGATCCCAACAATTAAAGCAATAAATGGCCAAAGCGCATAACTAATCAGACCTTGCGGGTTAAATACCCCAGCCTGTCCGTTGCTCAACCAACTAAATAAGCTGTTGGCACAGCCTCCCAAAATTCCCCAAAACACCAATTGCATAATTGATGGGCGTACAATCTGCAGGGAGCGTCTCGAACCGAGAAACAGCCACATACCTGCAGTTTGGTTGCTTTTAAAATCATGCCAAAAGTTAATGGAGGGTTTGAAGTCAATCATAGAAATTCAGAGGCAGCTGTGGCTCGCTAATTTGCTTTGTAAGTTTATGCCTGATATGGTTTTAATCAATGCTATTTTTCAAATATATAGCAAATCTTTGGTGTTTTTTACAGCAATTATGAAACTTTAGTCTCATGCTCTAGCTGGAAATAGGCATCAAAACGACAGGCATCGCCTTGCCATTGATGATTCGGGACTTGATTCGCCAAAAATACAGCCAAACGCGGACGCTTCACCACCACGCGCTTTGCAACTTTTTGTGCCAATGCCAAAAGATTATCACCTAAATCCATCTCACCATCTTCAGGCAAAAGCATGTGCAGTAATTGCATTTGCTTTTTGACTTGCGCTTGCTTTTTAACAGCTTGCTGGTTTTGATCGCGCTGTGGGAACATCGGATCTAAATACACCACATCATACAATTGCTGTGCTGAGGCTTGCTGTTGCAGAAAATCAGCCGAATCAGAAAATACCAAACGAATTCTTTCTGCCGTCGTCTTTAAGAATGGATCCAACAACGCACGTTGCTGTGAATCTTCCAACAAGGTAAATAAAATAGGATGGCGCTCAACCAAAGTGATGTGTGCACCCAAGTGCGCCATTAATAAACTGTCATGCCCTAAACCTGCTGTCGCATCAATCAAACGCGGTTTTTCAGACAGATTACATGCTCGCGCAATCATTTCAGACTTGAGTGAAGCGCGTTTCAAACGTCCAGCTTCTGCTTTCCAATCAGGTTGCATTTTCATGCCATTGGCGCATAACCAAAGACCATCAGCATCTACACATAAAGCTAAATCTGGATGCTGTCTAAAGAATCGCGCATTGAGCTTTTCTGTAAGCTCAATATTTACATCTACACCACGTGAAGAAAGCACAGCAGAGAACTGCTGTGCTTTCACTTCAAACTCGGCTTCTGTGTATAAGCGAATAACGCTTACCATAATTTCCAGCCTGTCATTACGAACAATAAAATTAATAAACCAGAGGCAATTCGGTACCATGCAAAGACCATGAAATCACGTTTTGCAACATAAGCCACCAATACGCGAATCAAAACCAAGGCCGAAATAAATGAAACCAATAGACCTGTAGCTAAAACTGCCCAATCTTCTGTAGTAGTAAACACATGATAGCTTTGATACAAATCTAAAAGACCCGCACCAATAATCACTGGAATACCTAAGAAGAAAGAAAACTCAGTGGCTGCTTTACGTGAAACACCTAAGAACATTGCACCAATAATGGTTGCACCTGAACGCGATGTACCTGGGATTAAGGACAACACTTGAATTAAACCAATATAAATGGCTTCTTTAAAACTAATGTTTTCAACTTCTTGTGCATTTACTTTAGGTGGATGTTTTTCAATCCAAATAATAATAAAACCACCAATGATCAAGCCAATTGCCACAGCAATATCATTAAACAGTAGATCTTTAACGGTTTGTCCAAAAGTTAAGCCCACTAACACAATAGGAATCGAGGCTAAAATAAGACTAAAACCTAAATGGCGCCCTTTGGGTTCACCTGTGAACATACCAGTTGCTGCCCCCCAAAGACGCGACCAATATTCATAGATGACTGCAGCAATTGCCCCCATTTGAATCGCAATGACAAAAACATCGCTTTTCTCTTTGGTCCAAAAATCCATTAATTCAGATGCAAGAATTAAGTGGCCAGTACTGGAAATAGGCAAAAATTCTGTAATACCTTCAACAATACCCATGATTGCCGCTTTGAGCAGCAGTAAAAGATCCATACCTATTCCTAATTATGGTTTGCCTTGTTCTGGAATTTTTTTCCAGGCATTATCGCGTAAATATACAGGTAGTGCATATTCCGCACTTACCCAATTTTTTTTCAGTGCTTGTGCATTTGCAATCGTCGCAATATCTTGCGCTGTTGCAGTAACTGCGATGTACTGTACTTGTTCTGGCTTAACTAAAGCTGAACCCGAGCCAATAACTGTAAATTTTACAGCTTGTTCAGCTTCGCTATAGCTTAATAATTGTTCTTCATCAATGGCTTGCATAATGCCATCAGCATCTAATTCAAAGCTTGCAATATAGACTTCTTGCATACGTGCATCGAGCACTGCTGTCACCGCGGTTAAACCCGCAATACGATAGGCCGCTTGTGCCATCGCTTGTAAAGTCGATACTGGCACGACAGGTAAATCATTGGCCCATGCCAAGGCCTGCGTTACAGCAGCATTAATACGAACACCGCTAAAAGAGCCCGGACCACGACTAAACGCAATTGCAGTTAAATCAGTTGCTTGAATACCTAATTCTTTAAAACCTTGCTCAATAAGAGGCAAAATCGTTTGCGTCTGTGCTTTTGCACGCGCATCTAATTGGAAGTAGAGTTCTTGATTATCTTCTGCAATACATACGGAACACTGCTCGTTCGCAGTTTCCAGTGCCAGCACTTTCATGCACAACCTTATTTAAGTCAATCTGAAAAATGACCAATATCATACTCCACTCATGCGTAGTGCGCGAGGAAATCTCTGTGAGTATGATATTTGACCGTAGAAAGATAATGCATTCACCCAAACTGAGTGCAGCCTATGGTTGCCTTAATCCAAATGCACCACTTCTAAATTTTTAAATTTCGAAAAGTGCGATGCATAATGTAAAGCACTCATTTTTAATTTTGCAGCTGTCACATCATCTAAAGTTTTTACTACTTTGCCAGGTGAACCCATCACCACAGAATTATCTGGAATCACCTTGCCTTCAGGTATTAAAGCATTAGCACCAATAATACAATTTTTACCAATCACAGCATGATTGAGCACCACAGCATTAATACCAATTAAGCTGTTATCACCGACCGTACACCCATGCAACATGGCTTGATGTCCAATGGTGACATATTCCCCTATATGCATTTCAATACCAGCATCGGTATGTAGCACCGCATTTTCTTGCACATTGGTAAAATCGCCCAGCTTAATTTTAGCATTATCGGCACGAATCACTGCACCAAACCAAATACTCACTTGCTGACCCAATTCAACCTGTCCAATGACGGTGGCATTATCTGCGGCCCAACCATTCCAAGGACGAATACTCGCTTGTGGGCAATGCCCTTCAAATTTATAGAACATAGTGCACTCGTTTTATTTCATTTTAAATACAGGGGAATTGACAAGAAATGGCCATTCTTTTTGATAATTAAGACCATATTGAAAGAGTGATACCAACATACGTGCTGTTAGCCCCCAAACAATTTCATTTTCCACTCGCATACTTGGAAAATATAAGGACTGATGGGCATAACGCACTTCATAAGGAATGGGCGGTGCGTCCATTAACTTTTGTAAGGAGGCAAAAAAAATACGATCAATTTCTGTGGGTTGTGCAATCAACTCCACTTGAGGCGGAATAAGGCCCACGACCGGCTTCACCAACATGCCATTACGGGCTTTTTGCATAGGCAACTCCCCCAACAATTGCACATCAAATGGATTCAGCGCGGTTTCTTCTTGAGCCTCACGTAAGGCCACCACAATATTACTCGTATCGTTTGGATCGCGCTTACCTCCAGGGAAAGATACTTCCCCAGCATGATTATTTAAATAGGCCGATCGGCGGGTTAATAAAACTTTGGGGCTAGACTCATTGGTAATCGCAATTAACACCGCCGCTTGTGCAGGTTGGGTACGGCGAGAAAAGCGTAAACTTTGCTGCAGCACATGTGTCAATAAACGATCATCCATTCGTCTTTATCCTTATTTTTTCAATATTTTCATCATAGCCGAATTTTAGTGCTTGTGTTTAGAAATGATGCTAAACATTTATTTTTCAGTTATGCTGATCACTCACTTTATCATTGACGATGAATATGAATTTTTGTAGTAACTGTGGACATAAAACAGCAGAAAAAATTCCTCTTGGCGATCACCAAGTGCGTCGTGTATGTACACAATGCAATACCATCCATTATGTCAATCCTAAAGTGATTTGTGGCGCACTTGCACTTTGGGAAGATAAAGTCTTATTGTGTCGACGTGCCATTGAGCCACGTTATGGACTTTGGACACTGCCTGCAGGCTATATGGAACTGTTTGAAACCATGGAACAAGGTGCTGCACGTGAAACACGTGAAGAAGCAGAGGCCGAAGTCAACATTCAACAACTTTACTGCATGTACAATATTCCACGTATTGGACAAATCTATGTCTTATTTAAGGCAGAGCTTGTAAATGGTGAGTTTGGTGCAGGTGAAGAAACCATCGAATCTCGCTTATTTAGTGAAGATGAAATCCCATGGAATGATCTTGCATTTCCAAGTGTAGAACGCACGCTTAGACATTATTTTGCGGACCGTAAAACGGGACAATTTGAGACCCATTTAGAAACTTTAGGTACACGACTCGACCATACAGGTTAATGCCCTGTGTGATTGCATAGCTTCATTACAGATGAATACGTGTGTTACCCAAATGCAAAAGCCCATCCGAAGATGGGCTTTTATTTTATTCAAGTCTAGACCTTTTTATTTAGCCTTTACCGTATAACACGGTGCAAGATCGAAAGTAATTTCACCACCGGCAAGTTTGGCAATCTCTTTAGATTCTGTGTCCGCAGGTACACTATTACTGTAAGTGCCGTTAAAACTTGCAAAACTGTTGGCCCATCGTACCTTCTGATTTGCAGAGTCAGTCATTACCACACCACTTGGTTTCACACCTGCAGAAGCAGAAAGTAAATTCGCCATTTGCAATAATGCACCACCCACCACAATATTTGTTGAGCTATCTGTAGACGTTTGAATTGTGGTATTCATCCCAATTAAAGCGCCATTTAATGTGCCCAAGGCTTTATCTGCCAAAATCATACGCAGTGAGATGGTTTCAGGTGTAACTTTTGAACCTCTCGTAAACGTACGAGTGACCGTACCAATACGATATTGCTGCGTATTCTGATCATCAAGCATGGTGTATTTATCTAATACATCTTGACCACTACAACCAACCTTATCATCTGTAGATAAATCTACTGTACCAATAGCTGTATCAAATATATTCGCAGGTACATTCGGTTTAATGTTGGTACGAATATCCCCATTACGGTCAATCACAATGCCAAGTTTGACTGATTTAACCGTTGTATTATTAAATTTAAACGTTAAGTCCGCATATAAAGGGAATACATAGGTTGATTTTGCTGTGTTGGCTTGAGTACTAAAAACATTTTTGTCTAAATAAGACAGTGGATACAACTTATATAAATCCAATGTCCCTTTATATAAGCTACCATTCACAGTTTGATTCCATAAACCATAATTAGCGGCGTCTGCACTCGTAATTTCTGATTCTTTTTTATTGGTAAGCGTTTGGTATAAAGTCCCGCCTGAACCCACCACCATTTTATTCGCCAGCAACGTACCTTGCGTAATCACCAACGGTTGAGCACCTGCTTCATCTACATCAAACTTAAAGCCCAGTTTGCGTGCATGGTCAATTTCCTTAGTTAAAGGGTCAATCCATGTCTCTTGTGGTGTGGCTGTCATCTGCTTAGGCTTGACCTTGGTCATGAGCAACGCATTCGTCCCACCAATCGTTGTTAATGACTGATCAACCGTACCACGCCATTGTAACCCGCTACCGAAAGTCACGCCTTGACGGTCAGTCATTAATAAAAAGTGACCAAAAATATTACTCTTCGCCATATCAGATGGTGCGCAAACATCCTTATCACAGCCAACCAAACCATTTGAGCCACTTACCGCACTAATCAAACTTTGCTCTGTTGAAAATAAAGCAAATTCAGGTTGATATACAGCTGCGGTTGAAATATTCATTAAATTTTCAACCACTGAAAATGCTTCAGTTGCACTAATTGGTGTTTGACCTAGCCATTGATTCAACCAAGTTGCAAACTCAGTATCACTAAAGCCAACCAAAGTGGCTGTTGTGACTGTTTTATCTAAACTTTCAATTGCTTGACGATTACTGTCGCTGATATATACAGGCTGAATTTCAGTTGCAGATGCTACTTGATTATTTTTCATACCCAAGGCTTGTATTATCATGGCTAAACGCATCGCCACTTTTACCGTTGCATCAGTTGGGCTAATAGCCTGCGCTTGTTGCTTGGTCATACCATAGGCTAAATCAATTAAGGTTAAGCGTGGAGGTGTGCTCGAGCTTGCCACTTTAGACAAATTATCAAGTTGTACACTCCCCAGTTCTATACGCTTGTCTTTTTCACCTTGTAGATAAAAATTCACCGTATCACCGACACGGCATGCCCCAGAAGACACACCTTCACTGGCATCAAACAAGGTCACAAATTTATTTTTGCTATCACTTGAACAGGTAAAATTAATGCCATCCACAGGATAATCTAATATAAATTCTACACATTTTTCACTGGCACTCTTACAGGCACCATTTACTGTACTGCTATCGTAAGTTTCTGGAATAACTTTTGCACTTTCACCACCACAACCGCTTAATGCAGCAACCAAAGCAGTGACTGCAAATGGTAAAGCATATATTTTTTTCATCCTGATTCTCTTTTTCTATCCTTAACGGATTGCAATTAATTTAAGTTGTCCTTGATTACTTAATACACGCTCATCGACATCAATGGCTGTTGCGAGCGGTGTCAGTAATAAATATGTCGTACCTGAAGGAACTTGAATTACGCCTTCAATTTTTTCTCGGTATAAATGACTTGCATTAGCATCGTTATTTTTATAACCTCCTGCGCCTTCCATTACACAGCCTTTAGCGTCTAAAAATACGGCAAAAGGCCAATAAAATACAGGCTTATTTTGCTTCGATGCATACGAATGTATTTCAATATTTTTAATCGTCGCGTCTAACTTAACAAGTTCAAAATCAAATTGTGCATTGAGTGGCGCACGTGGCCATAAATTGGTATCTTGCTGAGCTTTTAACACTTTGGCTTTTAATAATTGTTTCTGGTCAAAGCATTGTTGCCCAAGACCTTCAACCGTATCTGCTTTTGATACCCGATAGTAACTGGTCGAAAGTACAATTGGCTTATCTTCTGCAGGACGATTTTTCTTAAATAAATTATCAATAACAGACTGTCCTACACCTTTTTCACGCTCAACCATCTGCATTCGTGTTGCACCAGTTTTAGGATCAATTACGCCTTCTGGCATCGCATAAAAACGTTTTTTACCCTCAAGATTAAATTCTTGTTCTTCTAAATACTCATTATTCACATACGTATCACCATCAATGGTCGATAACTCTGTGCGCTTTTGATCCTGTACAATTGCAGGCATTGGCGGGGTTTTTGTCACCTTTTTAGGTTGCTCTACAATCGCTTTGCTTTGTTTCTCACTAGCAACTTTTGGCAATACTTCAGTCGTTTGCTTTGCTACTTGTACAGCAGTATTCTGATTCGGCTTCGCCACTGTGAGGTCTTGATTAACCGGTGTATAAACAACTGTGCTTTGCTGTTTATTTAACGTTTTTTCAACCTGTTTTTCAGTAACATCGTGCTGTGGTTTTGGTGTTGAAATGGCCGGATTTGCTTGATCAATCTGCTTTTCTTCACGCACGACCACCTGCTGAGCATTTTTTTGCGTACTCTTCATCTGTTGTTGATGTTGTTCTTGCGCTACACCTTGCACAATCTGCGAAGGTCGCTTTCCAGCTAAGCCACGAACAACATCCTGAACATGAGCTTCACGTTCAGGATCTAAATAAGAAGGTGATTCAGTTTTTACACTCGCTGTATCTACTGAAGCTGTGCTCTCCTGCACCTTTACCTTCTTCTTTATTGGAAGATCTGGGCGCTGTACCACAATTGGACGCCCATCAGGTCCAATAATGGTATGAAATATACCTTCTGCATAGACATTCGATACTGATGCTAACCCTAACATCAGCATCATGTTCAACAAGTGCTTTTTATTCATCCTGAATACTAGTCCTACCATCGTGTTCTATAGTTCAATCCTAAAATAGTAATTTTGGTATCTGTCTTCACGTTTAAACCAGCATAAGGGTTTAATAAAATATTATTTACCCCAGTTTGGTTAGCCAAGCTACTAGTGTTTGCAGGAATACTATCGCGACTGCGTAAGAAACCAATAGACAAGTCCAAGTCTGTATCAGCATCAAAACGGTAGCCCACACCTAAACCGAATAATTGTGCCCCGTTAATTGGAACCATCGTATTACGCTTCCCATCAGGAATCGAACTGGTCCGTGGTTCATAACCTGCACGAAGCTTTAAACGATCTGTTGCTGAGTATTCAAGTCCAATGCCAAAATTCCAAGGCGATTTAAAGACTAGAGGTAAAGCTAAGGACGTATCACCAATATCTGAAGACAATAATTTTGCAATTTTAAGTGCTGAAATTTGACGATCAAACTCAAAAGCAAACTTATCCCAAGCACTATAATCAGTCCACCCAACGTCAAAATTGACTTGTAGATCAGGCATGATTTTGTATTTAATACCCGCTTGCATGTGCGCAGGATATTCAAAATCTATAGACACCAAGCCAGATTCAACAGCTGGGACAGCCGATGGGAAGCCTAAAATCGCCGCTAAAATTTGCCCTGTCGGTGAAGACATTAAACCTTTAATTAACTCTTGCGATGCATTACCATTTTCAATGTAATACTTACCTTTCAAACGCATCTTGGCCGCACTTTGATACACGAGACCAAAACTAAAGTCTTCTCTTGGTTCCCAAAGTACACCCAAGTTATAGCTTGGGCTCAATGACTGCTCAACAGCCAACTGCATCTGACCAAATTTATTAAACGGATTCATGCCCTCTTGAGCATTACACATCCCGAGCAACAAAATATCCGTAATAATGTCTGAATTATTTTTAAAAGGCGTACAAACAACTTCGTCAATCATACGAAGCATACCAATCAATTCATTTGGAAAACGCAAATCCGTTTTCAATGCGATTGCTTGGTAAGACATTCCAATACCACCACCAATCGATAATTCATCATTGACTTGATAAGCCATCGTTGGAGATAAATAGGTAATACGCTCTAGAGCAACCTGCTGCCCCATATAATTACCAGGGTTGCCATTTTCAGCACCAAAACCTGCAATTAAAGGTGCATAAATTGCTGTAGCAAATGTCGCTTTAGAACCTGGTGGGTTATATGCAATACCCGCAGTTGGAGCAGCGACAGGTGTTCCAGGTCCCAAATCCACCATTTTCTTAAGGCCTGGAACATACAAACTTGCATATTCCACATTCCCGTTAACTGTGCCTTTAAAATCTGTACATAGATCGGCAGCTACTTCTGGTCCATCATTACAAACCATTGGGTCATCTGAATAACCAAAAACGTTGTAACCCGCTGGAACTGAAAACTCACGTTGAATATCAAAATTAGCAACAATTCCCTGAAGGTCAGTCTGTAGGCCTTCAATTTTAGTCAGTGCTGCTGGGTTAAAATGTACTGCACTAATTCCTGGTGGATCTGCCGTGACAGCATTACCCAAAGCCAGTGAACGCACATCTACCGATAAGTTTGTTCCAAGCTGTGCAAATGCAGCACTGGAACATCCCGTTAAAATTATCGCGCTAACGAGTGGACGCAGTCGAACATAGTTCATACGGACACCCTCTTAGCGGAGCTTCTTGCCGAAACCTAAAATATCAAGCGGGAATGAAAGACCCAATGAAACATCTGGCGCATCTTCTGTTAAACCCAAACCAACTGTACCATTCACAATCGTATCTGGGGAAACACGCACGCCTAAAGAAAATGCCAGTGTTGAACTGGTTTGATCTGCTGGAGAATATGATTCTCCACTGCTATAAGTGAATTCTGATCCAGTATTAAAGCTTTGTTGATACGACATAGTCAAAGACACATCGTAGTTAAATGAGTACGCAAAACCAAAAGCAAAGCCACCGCTAATACCTGGTTCAAAATCAGTAATGACTCGTGTACCACGACGTTGATTTAAGCCAGTTTCTTTAAAACCATAGTTCGCAGAAACAGAGGCAAACAACACTACTGGATCAATATATTTACGTGTACTTGCACCCACCCCAGCAGAGTAATAGCCCTTACCCGTCGCTAGGTCATTGGTGGCATTTACTTCGTACGGGCTATCACCCGTTTTGGTCGATAAATTACCAAATAGAATCAGTGGTAAACGACCAGCTTTTAAAGGAAATGGTTCCCAACGAGCACCTAAGGCAATATCACCTAAACCAGCTGTTGACGTGTCTTTCAAAAGATCCGTTTTGGTCACTAATGGTAATGAAGCTGTGAAAGTTAAGTTATCACGAATACCATATTGAAAAGTAAAGGTGTTGGTCATTGAGTGCGTTGCATTTTCTTGCACGCGCAATTGATACAGTTGACCTTCTGCCATTTCCATATCAAGCTGTGTATCACGATAATACGTATAATCAATATCGTAATACGAAGAAATTTCGCCTTTTTTGATTAAGGAGTATTGGCGCTCATTGGACGTAAATACTTCTTGAAGGTTTGCCTCTTGCGTTGCATCACCTTCTTGCTTTTGAAGCGCTGCAGAAGCATCTGAGTTTTTTGCTGGTGCTTGCTCTTGTGCTACTGGGGCTGGCTCTTGTGGTGCTTCGGTTTGCTCAACCGGCTCAGCTGATGCTGTAGATGTTTCATCAACACTATCATACCCTCCCAGTGTTGTATCCTCAGCTGCTACTGCCTGCTCCTCAACAGCATCATACCCACCCAAAGCGGGTTCATTTGCATAAGCAACCCCCATCAACATTTGCACGCTGACTGCCAATAAGGTTTTGTTCATCCATTTACTGTTCATTTTCCATACCACCGCTTTTTATTTTTTTAATCTGTTTATAACTTAAGTTCTGGCCTTACTTATTCTTGTAGTAAAGTCTCAAGAAGTTATAGTTCGACTGCCCATAATTTTCCGACGATTCATTCATATTTTTATCAAGTCGAATTGTCGATGCTTTATCTGCAATTTTATCCATATAAAACTGAGGGTATTGTAAATCTACAAATGCATAGCGATTGACAGTTGCATCATCAACATGTCGCATATCAGCTTCATTTAATGCCAACATACTTTGACGTTTATCAGGTGCAACATTAATTAAAAAAAGTGTGTTGTTTTCCCAAATTTCTTTAAATCGAGTTTCGTCAAAACTAATGTTGCCCAATGCTGGATCAGCCACATACACACGGCCGTTTTTATAGCCCTTAAACACGACAAAGTGCTTAAATCCCGCATAAGAAATAGGCACAATTGCAGGTTCGCCTTGTTTCACCAAATCGGTGAACTCTCCGCGATAACCACCACTTTCTAAGCCTAATGCTCCTACAAAGCGCTTCATATCAAGCAATGAGAAACTACGACGTTCCACAATCTTTTCGGTTTCACCAAATTTCAACAAACCATTCATGGTTTGTTGTTCAGTTAATTTGGCACCAACATAGCCATTTAATAAAGTCGTTAATGCAGCAGAACCACAGCTATAGTCGTAGGCTTGACGAACAATGCCACGAAATTGGTCTTCAACTGCAGGTTTAATTTTTACCGTTTCACGGTGCATACGGGTAAATGAATCATTGCGTGAATCCAGAGTTTCAGTGTAATACACTGCTCCGGCTGGCTTTTGTTTTATATCAAATGACTCTTTGGCAAAGTAATACATCAATGCCGAGCCTAGTGCTATCTCTAACATATCTTCTAACTTTTTAGTTATCGGCAGTTGATGTGCCTTTTATCATTATTTTAGAGCTAACGCTCTACTTCCTTGTCTAATTGCAAGATACCTTTTTTTGCAAAAAAAAACAGCTATTTTTTTATATTTTTGATGTATTTCATCTTTTATTTGTAAAAAAAAGCGCGTGAATATCACGCGCTTTTCAACACTAAAACAGATTAACGGCCACTAATAGTAATCGTAGAACCTTTTCCGCCTAAAGTATTATATGTTTGTAGTCCTTGAATTTCGACATCACCAATAGAGCCTCCATTACGTGCTCCCAAATGAATTCCTTTTACATAGTTATCAATAGGGCCACTTGCACTATCAATTTGGATAAAGCCTTTATTTTTATCAGTAGAATTACTCGATGTATCAAATACTCGAACACTTGCATTTATTGCTAAATCTTTAGAGTTAGCATCTGCAACTTTGATACTTTCAATAAAAATTTCACCTGGATTATTTGTTTTAACCGGAACAGCAGAACCTGAAGACGTATCATATGCATAAGTAGCACCATTAGTTGAGTTATCAAGAATGCCTAGATTCTTAATCTCCAAACCACCCTGCATAGTTGTACTTAATTTAATCATAGCACCTTGAGGCGCCGAGCCAATCTGAATATTAGCATCCATCTTACCTGTTACAAGTGATAGTCCGCTTAAGATTGCATTATAGTTGCTTGCTGTACCGCCACGACGAATTAATGAAGCACTTGTCTTACCATCATCATTTACCGCACTTCCTTGCGTACCCGATGCTGTAACACCAATTTCGCCAATACTAATATTTAAACCAGAAACAGCAGCACCAATATTTAAGAATGCACCGTCTGTTCCAGCATCACTATCAATTGTAATATCTGCCAAGTTGTGACTAGCTAATAGACTATTATAATTAGCCGTAACTACTACACCGAACTTTTCATTAACATCACCAGACTTACCATTACCCTTAATTACAATTGCACCTGCAGTACTCGTACCACCATAACCTGCAGAGCCTTTAGCAATATCTTGACCTTTAGAATCTTGTGAACTAAGACCATCATTGTCATGAATAAATAGTTTCTCAATTTCAATTTTTGAAATACCAATACCAATATTGATACCGTCTTGACCTGTAGTTGTGCTAAGCGCCGCATCATCCATTGCTTGCATTGCCATAGCATTTGCGCTGATTGCCATTGAAGATACTAAAACAAGTTTAGTGAATTTTTTCATTGTTACTCTCCCAAGAGTATTTTTTTATGATTGTCAACCACTCGATGCTTACTGCTGTTTATTCGTTTTGTGACAGCGATTACATCTTTCCTTGAGTAGTTTGCTCGCTTGATTAAAGTATATCTGTGTCACTTTTTGTTCAACTGTCGTTGGTCGCAATTTAGAGTTCGCCGATAAACGGTATTTACTCATACTTCATAAACACATTGAGATACACTATGGCCACGTTTAGCCTCATGCACATTTAGGTTTATGCAAAATCCGATTGTTTATCAACGACTCATTCTTAAACACAGCTCGTCTGCTACACAGATACTATCTGCTTTGGCTGAATTATCCCATGTTGTTTATCTGAATGATCACGCACAACCGACCATTGGTCTATTCGCAGAGGAATACTTCATTCATCAAAATAATGAAACATTTCATTACAAGGAAACAAATTTAGATACGTACAGCGCACAGTCAATTCCATCTTTGCCTGAATTCTGTTTTCAAGCCGATCATAGAAACTCAACTTCTGGTTTTCAGGGTGGCCTATTAGGCTTTATTGGTTATGATTTTGCGGCTTCAAAACAAGTTAAAACTGCTTCTAAAACACAACCAGCCTTATTTATTGGTCGCTTTAGTAGCTATTTAAAATATAGTGCTGAAGGATGGACTTTCATTAGCCATCATCCTAAGGCAAAGCAACGTTACCAAGTTTTATTAGAGCTATTAAATAAAGAAATTTATCTTCCTAGTTTTAAGTTACAACAGCCACTACAAGCTCGCTGGAGTTTTGAACAATACCAGCAGTCTTTTCATCAAGTACAAAATTATATTAAAGCGGGCGACTGTTATCAGATTAATCTCACTCAAGAATTTACAGCAAAGGCGACTGGCTTACTTTTAGATACAGCCTCGCAGTTATGGAATTTAACTGATGCACCTTATGCAGGCTATTTAAGAGTCGACGAATTTGAGCTTTTAAGTTGCTCGCCAGAATTATTTATTGATTTTGAATCGGAGCGTAAATTAATAACTAAACCGATTAAAGGCACTATGCCTCGTTATGCAGATCCAATACTGGATGCCGAATCTAAAAACACACTCAAAGCATCTAAAAAGGACATGGCTGAAAACGTCATGATTGTAGATTTACTACGTAATGACCTGAGTGTATATGCAGAAATAGGAACAGTAAAAACGCCAAAGCTGTTTAATATTGAAAGCTTTAATCAAGTGCATCACATGGTGAGTGAAATTGAAGCCCGCTTAAAAACTGATGTAAATCCATTTGGCGTATTAATGTCTGCCCTCCCTGGTGGCTCAATCACTGGCGCACCCAAAATTCGCGCTATGCAAATTATTGAAGAGTTGGAAGGTGCACCGCGTGGTGCCTATTGTGGTTCTATGGGCTATTTTAATGATGATGGTACAGGTTCTTGGAATATCTTAATTCGTTCAATCCAAAAGCATCAACACGATGTTTCAGTATGGGCCGGTGGTGGCATAACCATAGCTTCAAACTGTGAAGCAGAGTATCAGGAATGTTTTGACAAAGTTGATGCCATACTCAAGTTGCTCAACACATGGTTTCAACCTTAATAAATAAAAAAAGCGATTCATTTAGAATCGCTTTTTTCTACCCCTCTTTACCAACGACAGAGGGGTTAAATAACCAAAATCACTTAGGCCAAAATTTGATTTTTCAAAGTATCAACTAGACGTTGGTTTTCAACATCTGTACCAATCGTAATCCGTAGATATTGATTGATACGAGGTTTATTAAAGTAACGCACAATAATGCCCTGCTCACGCAATGCAGCAGCGAGTTCACCTGCATCCTTCTGTGCTAGTGTCGCAAAAATAAAGTTAGCACTTGAAGGTAAAACCTCAAAACCAAGAGCAGTTAAATCTGCAACTAGTTTCTCACGGCTCGCGATGACTTTGGCACATTGCGCTTCAAAATAAGCCTGATCTTCAAATGAAGCTACGGCAGCAGCAATCGCAAAACGGTCAATCGGATACGAGTTAAAACTGTTTTTGACTGCTTCAAGTGCGGCAATCAAATGTGGCTGTGCAATCGCAAAACCTACACGCAAGCCTGCCAATGAACGCGATTTAGAGGTAGTTTGGCACACCACTAAGTTATCGTATTTTGCCACAAGGCTTACCGCAGATTCCGCACCAAAGTCGACGTATGCTTCATCGATAACCACCACTGAATTTGGATTTGCTTGTAGTACTTCTTCAATTGCGGATAAACCCAATGCAATACTGGTTGGTGCATTAGGATTGGTAATGATAATCCCGCCATTTGGCTGTTTATAATCATCAATCTCAATTTCAAATTGATCATTTAACGGCAAAATTTTGGTGTTGCTAGCAATTCCAAAAAATTGGCTATACACAGGATAAAAACTATAGGTAATGTCTGGATAAAGAATTGGGAGTTCTTGCACAAAAAAAGCTTTAAAAATATGTGCCAAAACTTCATCTGAACCATTACCAACAAAGACATTTTCAACAGCAACATTTTGCTGTTTAGCAATCGCTTGTTTCAACGCCAAAGCATCGGGATCTGGATATAAACGAAGTGCATCTGCTGAATTCACCAATACAGCTTGAACTGCTTCAACCACTTTTGGTGATGGCGGATATGGGTTTTCGTTGGTATTGAGCTTTAATAAATTTTGAATTTTTGGTTGTTCCCCTGGGACATACGGTTCTAATTCACGTACTTCAGGGCTCCAAAAACGCATTTGTTCTGTGGTGATATTCATTTTTCTATCTCAATATTCCCTCTCCTGTTAGGAGAGGGTTAGGGTGAGGTCAAAACTGCTCTCCAAACCCCTCTTGCACTTCGCTTTAAAGGAATCCTTAAAGCTCATTCAAGGAGAGGAATCTTCTATCACTTACATATAAACCTTAGTCACTAACTATTTTGTTATGTAAGTCACTCTCCTTCGAGGAGAGGGTTTGGGAGAATTTGTATATTTTTAATTACTGATAACGATAACGTGCAGAACGTGCATGTGCATCCAAATTTTCTTGTTGCGCTAAAACGTCTGCAGTTTTTGCCAAGGTTTTTACGCCAGTTTCAGAACACATGATTAAGCTTGAACGTTTTTGGAAATCATAAACACCCAATGGTGATGAAAAACGTGCTGTACCCGATGTTGGTAAAACGTGGTTCGGACCTGCACAGTAATCACCAATCGCTTCTGGTGTATAACGTCCCATAAAAATAGCACCCGCATGGCGAATACTTTCTGACATTAATTCAGCTTCATCCAAACACAACATTAAGTGTTCAGGTGCAACTTGGTTAATCAGTTCAGCACCTTCAGTACGGTCTTTAACCAAAACCAATGCACCACGATTTTCAATTGAAGTACGTGCAATTTCTGCTTTTGGCAAAGCTTCTAAATGCTTTTCAATCCAGTGCGCAACATCATTGAGTAGCTGTTCATCTGGTGTAATAAATACGGCTTGTGCCACAGTGTCATGTTCAGCTTGAGACAATAAGTCCATCGCTAACCATTCAGCATTATTTTCACCTTCTGCATAGACTAAAATTTCAGAAGGGCCTGCAATCATATCAATACCAACTTGACCAAACACTGCACGTTTAGCTGCAGCTACGAAGCGGTTGCCCGGTCCTGTAATTTTGTCGACCATTGGAATGGTTTCTGTGCCATACGCTAAAGCAGCAACCGCTTGTGCTCCACCAATGGTAAAGACACGAGATACACCAGCTAAATAAGCCGCCGCCAATACCAATGGATTTAATTCACCATTCGGTGCTGGCACTACCATAATAATTTCAGGCACGCCTGCAACGTGTGCGGGTACTGCATTCATTAACACTGAAGATGGATATGAAGCCAAACCACCAGGGACATAAATACCTACACGGTCAAGCGGTGTCACTTTTTGACCCAAGGTATTGCCCAAGGCATCTACATAAGTCCAACCGTCTTGTTTTTGTGCTTGATGGAACTCACGCACTCGATTCGCTGCCATTTCTAAAGCGTCGCGCACCTCTGTGCTTAAACTATCAAATGCCGCTTTGAGCTGTGCTTGGCTGAGCTCTAAGTCTGAAAATTGATGCGCTGGATGTCGATCGAACTGCTGTGTGAGCTTAAGTACATGAGCGTCGCCATGCTGACGAACATCAGCAATAATTTGGTCAACGGTTTTTAAAAGTTCTGGATCATTCACAGTTTCAAAAGCTAACAAGTCAGCAAAAGCTTGCTTGAAGTTCTGATCTTGAGTCGATAAACGTCGCATCAATTTACCCACTAGGTAATGTATTGGAAAACTTTAGTTTACCTGTTTTAGTGAGCTTTGTCGGCAATAAACTGAATTTGCTACCCATGGTTTAATTGAAAATAACTTTTATCAAAATTGGCAAAGCAACCAGCTTTACTTTCATCCCCACTAAAAAGCAAAAACCGCCTTATAGGCGGTTTTTGCTTTTTATCGCTACAGATCACTTAAGCATTTTTTGCTTTTTCACGTGCTTCCACTGCTTTTTCAAGCTGTGCAAGAATTGGATTAAGCAATTGTTGCTTACGTTTGAAACTTGCCTTGTTCACGATTAAACGTGAAGACACTTTACAAATTTCTTCAAGTGGCTCCAGACCATTTGCACGTAAGGTATTCCCTGTATCCACAACGTCTACAATGTAATGACCCAATCCAACCAATGGTGCAAGTTCCATTGAACCATACAATTTGATGACATCTACTTGCTCACCTAAGCTTGCATAGTATTGACGTGTTAAATTCACGTACTTAGTGGCAATTTTTAAACGACCTTGCGGACGCTCCATGCCAACTTTGCCTGCAGTCATGAGTTTACAAACCGCAATTTTCAAATCGAGTGGTTCATAGACATTTTGTGCACCATGCTCCATGAGCACATCTTTACCCGCCACACCAATATCGGCTGCACCATTTTCTACATAAGTAGGTACATCCGAAGCACGTAAAATTAAAATACGTACATGCTTATGGGTGGTAGGGAAAATTAATTTACGAGACTTGTCAGGATCTTCTAAAAGATTAATCCCTGCCGTTTCAAGCAAAGGTAACGTTTCTTTTAAGATACGCCCCTTACTTAACGCTAAAGTTAAACCATGATCAAAATTGCCCATTACGTCAAAGTTCGGATCATCGTTTCTCATATCGCTCATTAACTTACTCGCTTAATTTGGGCGCCTAAACCTTGTAATTTTGCTTCTACATCTTCATAACCGCGATCAATATGATAAATACGGTCAATTAAGGTTTCTCCATCAGCCGCTAATGCAGCTAAAACTAAAGAGAAAGAAGCACGTAAATCTGTTGCCATGACTGGTGCAGCAGAAAGTTTTTCTACACCTGTAACGACAGCATCATTACCTTCGACCTGAATATTTGCGCCCATACGTGCTAATTCAGGTACATGCATAAAACGGTTTTCAAAAATCGTTTCAGAAATTGTTGCAAAACCACGACCGATCGCATTGACCGCCATGATTTGTGCTTGCATATCTGTTGGAAATTCTGGATGAGGCAAGGTACGGAAGCTTACAGCTTTTGGACGCTTACCCATCATATCAAGTTCGATCCAGTCGTCACCACGTGTAACTTCTGCACCCATTTCTTCAAACTTGTCTAATACCGCTTCCATTAGATTCGGATCAGTATGTGTCGTTTTAACACGACCGCCCGTAATGGCTGCAGCTGCTAAATATGACCCAGTTTCAATACGGTCTGCAACCACAGAGTACTCACAACCATGCAAGCTTTCAACACCAGTAACCACTAAGGTATCGGTATCTAAACCTTCAATTTTTGCACCCATAGCAATCAACATTTGCGCAAGGTCGGTAATTTCAGGTTCACGCGCTGCATTACGAATCGTTGTTACGCCATCCGCCAATACCGCTGCCATTAAAATATTTTCAGTGCCACCCACAGTCACCATATCAAAGATAACTTCGCCACCTTTTAAGCGACCATCCACTTTGGCATGAACATAACCTGCATCAACCACAATTTCAGCACCTAAAGCTTCTAAGGCTTTTAAGTGTTGATCAACTGGACGGGAGCCAATTGCACAACCACCAGGCAAAGATACTTGTGCACTACCGTAGCGCGCCAATAATGGACCAAGCACCAAAATAGATGCACGCATGGTTTTTACGAGTTCATATGGTGCAAATTGATTGTTTAATGTAGAGGTATCTGCAACAACAGTATCCCCTTCGTAAGTCATAGTAATACCTAGACCTGCAATCAATTTCACTAAAGTGTTTACGTCTTTTAAATTTGGTACATTTTTAAGCGTAATTGGCGTTTCAGCTAAAATCATCGCTGCCAAAAGTGGAAGTGCTGCATTTTTTGCACCAGAAATTCGCACTTCACCTTCGAGCGTAACGCCGCCCTGAATTAAAAATTTATCCATTAATCTATTAAGCTCCGAATAAGCTTGCTTTACGCCATTCTTCTTTGGTCATTGCGCGAATTGTTACTGCATGAACTTCACCACTGGCAATATAAGAGTTCAATGGTGCATAAACAGATTGCTGACGAGCAACGGGGCGCTTACCTTCGAATTGATCATCGACAACACGTAGATCAAATTTACCGCCCTGCCCACTTACTGCAACTTCAGCTTCAGGAAACGCAGCTTTCAAAATATCAGTGAGCTGTTCACTATTCATCACAAGACCTCTTATAGGACTAACGGTGTAAAACTTGCCATTTTACTATAAATAAAAAAAATAATTCATTAGTCTCATACAATATATATATAAAAAAAGAGGCTCTTTCGAACCTCTTTTTGTTGTTTATATAGGCTAAATAGCCAAAGGTAGGTAATCTAACTGCATTTTTCGATGCTTATGTAACTGTCTTTTCAATTTTTCTGTCAATTTTTTAATGGAAGAATACATATCATCCCCACTTGCTTGAGCAAATAACTCAGCCCCAGGTATACGAATTATAGCTTCAGCAATATGATTTGAACTTCCTTTTTTCGAGCGCTTATCAACTTGATGATCTTTGGTTAACTTCACTTGCATACTGTTGACCTGATCTAAATGTTTGGTCATTTCAGCAAATTTCGAACGAATGGCTTGTTCAATGGCTGGTGTAATACTGAGATGATGACCGCGAATTGTAATTTGCATAATTCTATCCCTCGCCTTCTTTAAAGGATAAGAAAGTCACAGCAAAGCCATTTGATCAATACCATCAATCTACATCCATTAATCAAATCACATTCACTGCTCCTAAAATAAAAAAAGGTTCATTATTTCGTCATAATGAACCTCTAGAATAGTCAGATTTTAAAAATCAGATCAAGACTTTTCTTTCAGAAGATGAGGGAATATGTAACGACTCGCGATATTTCGCCACAGTACGACGTGCAACATCAATACCTTCTTCCTTTAATAAAATTGCAATCGCATTATCAGACAAAGGCTTACGTATATTTTCTTCAGCAACCATTTTTTTAATTTTAGCCCGAATTGCTGTAGATGATGCCTCACCACCAGACGTTGTTCCCACATGGCTTGAAAAAAAGTATTTCAATTCAAATAACCCACGTGGCGTTAACATATATTTATTGGTAGTCACACGTGAAACGGTCGATTCATGTAACTCAACCTCTTCTGCAATATCACGTAGCACCAACGGTTTCATTCCTTCTGCACCAATTTCAAAGAAAGCCCGCTGATGCTGCACAATACATGTAGCGACTTTCAACAAAGTTTTATGCCGCTCATCTACACTCTTAATAAAGTTTTTAGCTTCCAACATTTGATTACGTAAATATTGATTATCATCGCTTTGATCAGCACGTTTAATCATATTTGCATAAAAAGAATTAACCCTTAACTTTGGCATAACATCGGGGTTCAACTGCACAAACCAGTGATCATTCTTCTTCATAACCACTACATCTGGAATCTGATAGTCTGAATCTTTATTTTCAAACTCTATACCTGGATGGGCTTTAAGTGTTTTTAATAAACATACAGCATCTTTTAATTCCTCTTGATTTAAACCAGTTTGTTTAATGAGTTTTGGTAATTCGTTACTAATCAACAGCTCATAATGCTTCATTAACAGCAAAGCTTCTCCACGATAAAGCGTTGTTTCTGATAAACTTTCTAATTGTATCGTAAGACATTCCGCAAGATTACGTGAACCAATCCCAATCGGATCTAAGCGCTGAATATGTTTTAACACCACAACAACTTCATCATCTTCAATTTCTTCGTCGTAATCCATACTATCGAGTAGATGTTGCACAGACGTCGTAATCTCAGCAATATCACAATCTAAAAAACCTTTGTCATCTAAAGCATCAATAATGCAATGTGCAATTAAGCGATCAACGACCGAGAAATGTAATAAATTCACTTGTTCAAGCATGTGTGCTTGTAAGCCCTGATGCCCTTGTCGATTGTCTTCACGCTCCTCAAACTCAGGCGTGCCTAAACTCGTAGATTGATGGGTATAGACATCATCCCAATCTGTATCTACGGGTAAATCATCAGGTAAGTGATCAGCATTAAGTTCATTGGTTAAATCTTTCCGATCTTGTTCCAATTCCTGCAAAGTGCTTAAACTTTCAACCGTTGATTGCTCTTCTACTTTTTCAAGTAAAGGATTACTATCGAGTTGAACTTGGATCTCTTGTTCTAGTTCTAGACTTGAAAGTTGAAGTAAACGAATGGCTTGCTGCAACTGAGGCGTAAGCGACAGGGAGTTTGCAACTTTTAATCCAACCGATAACTTCATCTTTTTTTTCCTATATAAATACCGCGTGTTATAAGCAATTTTTATGCCGTTTTATTTTTTATAGCATACTTTTATTAAAAAACATACAAAAATAACACAGGATGTACTTTTATATAATTCAGAAAAATTATAATTAAATACATGATATTAAATATTAATTTAAATAAAACATAAATATTAAAACTCAATAATGTCTGCATAATGCCAAATTCTACCAGCTCAACACCTACCACTTGAGACACCAATTATTACTATAGCCGTAATCAAAAAAATCATTATTATTTCATAAGCACTGGAATAACCTTATATAGAACCTGGTTTACTTTTAATCGTTATGATTTTATTTCTTGTTTCCATAAATTTTTTGAT